>NZ_VFWC01000010.1:0-226530 GCF_006442405.1 Mesorhizobium sp. B2-2-3
GATCGGTTCCTACATCTCAACGGCCGGGCTCGTCGTTTTCTTCATCGCGGTTGCCGAGGCCTTCAGCCGCAGACGCCAGGCAAGCGCCAATCCTTGGGGCGAAGGGGCGACCACGCTGGAATGGCAGCTGTCATCGCCGCCGCCCTTCCATCAATGGGAGAAGCTGCCGCGCATCCGGCGGACAGGACTCGATGATATCGGCGCCGCACTTCCTTCCAGGCGTTCGCGGCGGCGTGCGCATGGGCGACCAGGCCGTCAAGGATTCGATGATCACCGACGGGCTGTGGGACGCATTCCATCAAGTTCACATGGGCGTCACGGTCGAGTCGCTGGCGCTGCGCTACCAGATGACGCGCGATGAGCAGGACCGTTTCGCGCTTCGGTCACAGGAGAAAGCCGGCGCAGCCATCCGCTCGGCAAGGTTCGACGATGAGGTTGTGCCTGTCTCCGTAAAGACCAGGCAAGGCGATGCCGTCGTCGACCGGGACGAGCATCCAAACCCCTCGACCACCCTCGAAGGGCTTGGCCGGCTTAAGCGGTCTTCAACCCGGCGGGGACAATCACCGCCGGCAACTCCTCCGGCCTCAACGATGGTGCCGCCGCCGTGCTGGTGATGGCGGAGACACGGATGAACGAACTCGGGCTAAAGCCCCTCGCCCGGATCGCGTCCTATGCTTCGGCGGGTGTCGAGCCGATGGATATGGGGCTGGGTCCCATCGCGGCGTCACGCCTTGCGCTGCAGAAGGCCGGCTGGCGGCCGTCCGCCCTCGACGTTATGGAGATCAACGAAGCCTTCGCCGCGCAGGCGATCGCGGTCAACCGCGAGATGGGCTGGAACGAGGAGATCATCAACATCAGTGGCGGCGCCATCGCGCTCGGCCATCCGCTGGCCGGATCCGGCTGCCGCATCGTGGTGACGCTGCTCCACGAGATGACGAGGCGCAACGCCCGCAAAGGCCTGGCCTCACTCTGCATCGGCGGCGGCCAGGGCGTGGCGATCTGCCTCGAACGATGAGGCTGAACCTCTGCGCAGTTTTAGCGTGAGAAGAACAGGGCACGGTCTTGGCCACGCCGCCTTCTAATTTCATGATCCGACGAACGGCAGCTTTGGGTCAACGGCAAAGCGCAACTCTAGGACGGAGTTTGGGCGCAAAGCTGCCACTCGGTGTGAGATAAATGCCCTTCGCGGGCATGATTTCCCACCCGATTGTTTAAACAACATTTAACCCATTGAAATTGCTGTCAAATATTTCCTGCAACCGCATAGAATCCGACTCAAGAACCGTCAAAAAGTTACGCTATTGATTTTAAAAGGAAAACTATTGCGAAAAAAATTTCGAGGTTTCACTAACTATCGGGACCAATCGGACGATTTTTCATATTTTGCGGCATTCGACGGCGTGACCACACCAACGTGAAGGTACCGTCATCGCCCCACTAGGCATTTTTTTGTTGCAAATTCAATAATCATGGCAGCAGGCTTTTAGACACTTTGAGTGCTGCGCCGCCGGGTTGCGAGTTGAGCCGCCTCTCCTTAGGGCCGCCATCTGTCAGGTTACGATCACCAGAAGGCGCAAGCGGATTGTTTGGAAGCGTGGCGATATTGTCGTTGCCTCTGGCGCAGGAATTCGGCGAAGTGCGCTACCGCCGGAGAGAACTGGCGGCGGATGGAGAAGACCTGTCGGACCTCCAAGAGCAGTCGTCGTCGGCAACTTTGACTTCGCGCAGGTTATGCCTGCACGGAGTTGCATGAGCAGCCGTTTCCAGAGGTGCGTCAGGCATCGGCGATCAAACAGGCGATGTCCTCGAGCGGACGCCGGGTGAAGTCCTCCGCGAGCTCGCCAATGATCTTGCCCTTCAGGTCGCGGTCAAAATGCTTGCGCATCTCCCCCAAGGTCCGGGGTCGGAGACAAGGACCAGGTGCTCTATGGTCCCGTCCAGACTGAGCTTGTTGAGGAACGCCGCCGTCGCTGCCGCGAAGTCGTCCTCCACGAGTTGTCTACTGTCCGGGTTGGCGGAGCCGGTGTGGTGGCGCACGCCGGAACCCGGATGGGCGGACGTTGGCGAAGCCGCCGTGATCTCGGCCAAATGCGCCCCAGATTTCACGCCCGTATTGTGGAACAGGCGGACCCTCTCGCCGTCAGCAACTGCTACTGTCGTGCCGGTAGGTAGAACCATCCAAAAACCTCATGTTCAAGACCCCACATAAACGTCAGCGGGCTATGATATTTGCGTGCCAGCGCTTTGCGGCGCCTCGACGATAGCGGCTGCTGTGAGGAAGATGCGCAGCTCGACGGGGACGCGAGCACCCATCACGGCGATCAAGCAATTGCAAACGCAGTGTTGGTCGCCATCGGAACGCCCCACCCGCGCGACTACGGTCCCGCCGGGACGACGAGCGCATAGAGAAGCGCGGGCACGACCATGCCGCCGAGCGCAGCCGCGATCGGAGGCGCGGCGGAGCGGCGGCTTGCGAGGTGACCGACTGTCATCTCGCGCTTCACTTCCATTCCCACGACGAGGAAGAACACCGTCAGCAGGCCGTCATCGACCCAATGGAGGATGGACATCCGAAAGGATGCGTTGCCCTAGCTCATGCCGAGCTCCTGGCGCCAGAGCGCCTCGAACGCCGGCCCGATCGGCGAGTTCATCAAGAAGATCGCCACCACGGTCGCCAGGTCAACCAACCGGCTATGGACGATCCTTTGATTGCAAAAAAGCACACATACTGGAGAGCAATGGCCAGGTAATGCGGCACGTCAATATCGTTTGAGAAGCCGTGCTCGAGATTCCCGGGCGAAGCGCGTGCGCCACTTCGGACACACCAGGTTGTTCCCGTGCTTGCAGTGCTGAATGCCACTGACGAGATCGAATGACCTACATTTCGGGACTGAGTTTATGAGCACGGGCACTTAGGTGGCAAGCACACCCAAGAACTCGAGATCCGAAGCAGATCCAAAGGCAGTTGAGGGCACACGCGGCCGCAATTCCACCAACGGAGTGCCTTGGGCACGACGCCAAACAACCGTCCACACAGCTCCCCGGTCGACTTCCTCCCCAACTCAGCGCTTGGGGATTCACCAGCTTGCTCCAACGTCCTTCATGACTCGGCGCCATTGGCCTTGCTTGAATCGGAAATCGCATGAGGCAGCGCCCGGTTCTTTCTTGTAAGCGAGCGGCTTCTGCAGCAAATCCAGGAATATTCATTTTGATTTGCCTCCCTTTGTTGTTTGTAACGATCATAGCACTTGACCAGACTACCTCTCGATTTGTCGACACAAATGACATCCAACTCACGGGGCTGTTGTTGTCAATGGACGAGCCCGCGTCAGCTGTCTTCCATGCGTTCTAGCCGAGTTATTGGTTCCAACGAGCAAAATCGGTAAAGGGGGGCCACGGCGTGGCTGGCTGCGGCAGACTGGGGCGGGGATATCATTGTTAAATGACGGAGCCGGAGCGAAGTGCGATTGAAGGTCGTCAGCGGCTCCCTGAGCTGCTCAATGAAAGCATTGGCTTGAAAGGGACTACAGCATGCGGTTGCATCCGGCCGACATCGCCATTTACCCAAACGATCTCGAAATGCTGCAGCGGGTTCTTATCCGATATTGCTCAGACAGGCGGTGCAGCCTTGATTCCAACACGGCCCATGACGCAGCATGTGAGCTGATGGCACTGTTCCAGGCCGGCATCGAGGACGAAGGCGAACTCGAACGCATCATTTCTCGTCGCACTATGCCGCTTCAAATGGTGGGTTAGGTCCCCTTTTCTGCCCCCACATAATGGGCATCTTCGCGGGCCGGTGTACGCCAGGCAGGGTGTGCGAAAGGTTTAGGCTTTGGGACAACAAAGTCGAAGCTATCATTGCGCCGATCCGTGATCCTGACACCAAGGAAAAGTGACCTGCCACTGAACTGTCATCCAGCGGCGATTAGAGCCTCGGCAGTTTCTGTTACGCCATGGGGCGCGGGGGAAGCAACCGGCGGAGGCGCGGAGCCTTCGATCAGCGCAGCGTCGGAGCCGGTTGCGGTGATGACCCCGGCATAGGCCGCCGGGGTCTGGTAGCCGAGCGAGGAATGCGGCCTCGCGGTGTTGAAGTCCTCCCGCTATTCGGCGATGGCGTTTCGGGCGTGGTCGAGGCCGAAGAACAGGCTCTCGTTGAACAGCTCGTCGCGCATCCGGCCGTTGAAACTCTCGACATAACCGTTCTGCATCGGCTTGCCCGGGGCGATGTAGTGCCATTCCACCCGATGATCCTTCGACCATGCGAGGATGGCGTTCGAGGTGAACTCCGTGCCGTGGTCGGAAACGATCATTGCCGGCTTGCCGCGTCGGCCGACAGATCGGTCAGTTCGCGAGCGACGCGGCGGCCGGAGATCGATGTGTCGGGGATCGCCGCCAGGCATTCGCGCGTCACGTCGTCGACGATGTTGAGCACGCGGAAGCGCCGCCCGCTGGCGAACTGGTCATGGACGAAATCCACCGACCAGCGCGCGTTCGGCTTTGCCTCGACCAGGATCGGCGCCCGCGTGCCGACCGCTCGCCGTCTTGCCCGACGCTTGCGCACCGTCAGGCTCTCCTCGCGGTAGAGCCGGTAGATGCGGTTGACCCCAGATGCCTCGCCCTCGCGCCTGAGCAAGATGAACAGCCGCCGGTAGCCGAAGCGCCGGCGCTCGATGGACGTGCTCGGGCACGACGATATCGATCATGCGGAGCTCTATTCGCGCGAGGCATCGCAGGTACGGTTGGCGGTCCAGGGCATGGATCGAGTCGTGCGGCTGGTCACGCGCAAGCCGATGCTTGGCGAACCTATTGGCGAACCCCGTGGCGAACCGACCTCTAAGACATTTGATAAACAACGATAATGGTGGGCCCGGAGGGACTCGAACCCCCAACCAAGCGGTTATGAGCCGCCGGCTCTAACCATTGAGCTACAGGCCCCACGCGGGCTGGATTAATGTTTTTCGCATCGCGGCACAAGGCTTTCCGGGACCGCTGGTCACAATCGTCCAAATCAGCCCATAATCGCGCCATAAGGAGCCGCGTGCGCCCGCTGGGCGCGGATATGCTTACCCGAGGAGATTTCATGACCAGACCTCTTTTGCCCCTCGCACTCGCCGCCGCCATCGCCTTTCCGACGCTGGCCGCGGCCGCTGAGTCGCCGACACCGCCCCGTATCGTGGTTTCGGGCGAAGGGGCGGCGACTGTAGCGCCCGACCTGGCGGTCCTGACGCTCAGCGTCATGCGCGAAGCCAAGACGGCGCGCGCCGCACTGGATGCCAACAACGACGCCATGGCGGCCGTGATCGCCGCGATGAAGTCGGCCGGCATCAAGGACCGCGACCTCCAGACCGCGGGCATCCAGATCAATCCGCGCTATAACTACACAAACAAGCCCGACGGCGGCCAGGAGGCCGAATTGATTGCTTACCAGGTAACCAACACACTGTCGGTGCGCGTGCGCGACGTCGACAAGACCGGTGAGATCCTCGACAAGGCGGTGTCGCTGGGCGTCAACCAGGGCGGCGGCATCGTCTTCACCAACGACAATCCGGCTGCCACCGTCACCGAAGCGCGCAAAAAGGCGGTGGCCGATGCCATGGCCAAGGCCAAGACGCTGGCGGAAGCAGCCGGCGTCAGTATAGGCCGGGTGATCGAAATCACTGACCAGAACATCGCGCCGCCACCGATGCCGATCAACGCCAAGGCCTTCGACGCGGCCGTCGGTGCTGCTCCGGTGCAGGCCGGCGAGAACGCCTACAATGTCCAGGTCACCGTTACCTTCGAACTGAAATAAGCGTCTTCGATGGTCCATGGCCGAGCCCGACCCTGAACCGTCCGCCGTGGTGCATGAAAAACCCGCGGGATCGCTCCCGCGGGTTTTTTGAGCCGCATTCTTCCCGAAGGAAAGCGGCTCCACTACTCCAGACCGACCTTAGCAGAAGGTCGTGTCTCCAGACTGATCCTCACAGGATCGATCTTCGCAGAGGGTGGGTGTCTGCCGACTGACCCCGCAGAGGATCATGCCGCTACCAACCCTCGCAGAAGGTCGCGCCTTAAGAGGCTCAGCGGTTGATGATCGGGCAACCACGCTCATTGGCGAACACGATGACGACGCGGTCGCCATACTGGCGGCCCATCACCTTGACCGTGCGGCGGCTGACGTCGACGACGCGGGCACGGTGCAGCCCCATGCGTTCGGCCTTGTTCAGGGCCCAGTCGGGCGAACAGCCGCGGCGCCAGTCGTCGCGGCGTTCATCGCGGCGGTGGCGATAGCCGTCATCGCCGGCATAGACGCCGAAGCGCGGATCGTTGTTGTTGCCGAAGCCCAGGTAAAGGCTGTCGGCATGGGCGGGAACGGCCGCCAGCGTGCCGAGGCCGACGAGGGCCGAAAGGGCTGCCGTTTTCACCGAGTTGAACATGGTCTTCTCTCCTTGTTGCGGGCTCTCGCCCGTCCTCTTGAAATCGATGATGGGAGAATGCACCCGCCTGTCTGAACTATTTACGAACCCGCCGTTCATCCGCGGTTCATGTGGCGGAAAAAGGAAGCTTCTGCCGGTTTTCCAACAATGTGCCCCAAACGTCTCGCATGGTTCCTGGTTCCTGCGCGCCCTTGCGGACACCGGCCTCAGGGCTCGGCATACCGATGCGAGCCAGGCTCGGCATATCGATGCGCGCTATGGCTCGTCATCCCGATGCGAGCTATGGCTCGTCATCGAGCATATAGTCGAAATAATCCTCCGGCTCGGCCAGGTCCGTCTCGCTGGCCTTGACCCGGCCGCGCATCGACATGCCGGCCTCATGCACCGTCTCGGCACTGCCCGACACCAGACGGTGCCACCAGTAGAGATCGCGCCCCTCCGCGACCAGCCGGTAGGCGCAGGTGCTGGGCAGCCAACTGATGGTGCGTACATTTTGCGGCGTCAGCCCGACGCAATCGGGAACGCGCGCCAGCCGGTTGTGATAGTCTGAACAGCGGCATGTCTGCGCGTCGAACAGGCGGCAGCCGACGCTGGTCCAGTAGATGTCGCCAGTATCCTCGTCCTCGAGCTTCGACAGGCAGCATTTGCCGCAGCCGTCGCAGAGCGATTCCCACTCGGCCGGGCTCATTGCTTCCAGCGTCTTTGTTTTCCAGAACGGCGTTTCCATCTCCGGCATGTGGCCCCAGCCGCCGCGAAGGTCAAGCAGGGCAAAGGCTGGAATGGGGCGGCACCCCCGTCGAAAGACATGAAGTTGCCTTCAAAAGGCCGGCCAATCGCCCCGTACGGTCCCTAACCATGAGCCGCCGGAACCAATTTCGTTAAAATCGGTTTCGGCAAGGATGGGACCCCACAAGGAGAATTTCGATGAAACGCCAACCACGGATTCTGGCAGGCACCGCACTCGGCCTGCTGATGGCATCCGCGCCGTTGGGCGCATCCCCGCTTCAGGGAAGTGCCGCGTTCGGCCCCATGCGAGACAGCGCAATGCCGCTGGTCCTGGCCCAGGACACCCAGACTGACGATGCACAGCAGAGCGACCAGGAACTGCTACGCAAGAAGAAGCGCGATCAGCAACAACAGCAGACCGAACAGGCACCCGCACAGCAGCCCGCGCCAGCCGCCGAGGAACAACAGCCACGCAGGAAGAAGCGCGATCAGCAGCAGGTCGAGCAGGCGCCCGCTGGTGAAGCCGCGCCCGCCGTCGAGGAACAACAACCGCGCAGGAAGAAGCGCGATCAGCAACAGCAGACCGAACAGGCCCCCGCGCATCAGGCCGCACCAGCTGCCGAGGAACAACAGCCACGCAGGAAGAAGCGCGACCAGCAGCAGGTCGAGCAGGCGCCCGCCGGTGAAGCCGCGCCCGCTGTCGAGGAACAGCAGCCGCGCAGGAAGAAGCGCGACCAGCAGCAGCAGACCGAGCAGGCGCCAGCCGGTGAGGCAGCACCCGCCACCGAGGAACAGCAGCCGCGCAGGAAGAAGCGCGACCAACAACAGCAGACCGAACAGGCACCGGCGGGCCAAACGGAACCTGCCAACGACAACCAGCGCAAGAAGCGCAAACAGGAGCAGCAGGCCGAGCCCAGCGCCGTGCCGACACCGAAGGAAGCACCTGCCGCAGAAGCACCCAAGGCAGAACCGGCACCCTCAGGCGAGAGGCCGGCAGCCCAGGGCGAACAACCCCAGGACAAGAGGAAAAAGAACGCCAGACAACCGGCTAGCGAGCAGCCGGCCAATGGCGAACAGCAGCCGGCCAATGGCGAACAACAGCAAACCGGCAGGCAGCCTGCAACGGGCGAGCAGCCGGCCACGGGTGAACAGCCCAGTGCCGGCAAGGCCGCGCCTGTCCAGGGGCAAAACCCCGAGCAGGCCGAGACGTCCGCCGACAAGAACGCTGCCCCCATTCTCGACAGCCAGAAGGATGCCAGACGCCGCGGCCGCGGCGAGAACGGCCAGGCCAGCAGGAACCCCGCCAACCAGAATGGCGAGCAGCAAAATGGCGAGCAGCAGAATGGTGGGCAAAACGCCCGGCAGGGCGGTGCTCAGGGCCGCCAGCCCGCGGTCGCTCCCGTCGACCAGGGTCCGCCTCCGACCGACGATAGAGCTGCTCAGCAGGAGATCAAACCGGAAAAAATCGTCCCGGTTACCGAGGAGAAGGGCAAACGCCTCGAGCGCGCACCGGACGAGAACATCCGCGACCGCCGCCGCCCCAAGGGTGTCGACGTGCTCAAGGAGATCGGCGATCGCGTCATCATTCAGCTCAACGATCAGACATACGTTCAGAGCAGTGACCGCCCGCGCCTGACCCGCGGCGCCAAGGATGTCTACTATGAGGATCTGTCGCAAGGCCGCACGCGCGAGACAGTCGAGCGCGACAACGGCGTGCAGATCGTCACCATCCGCAACCGCTACGGCGACATCATCCAACGGTCGCGCATCATGCCCGACGGCCATGAGTATGTGTTGAGCTATGTCGACGAACGAAGCTACGACGACGATAACGATTGGCGCGATCCGGGCGACGACCTGCCACCGATGCGGCTGACCATTCCGCGCCGGGACTACATCCTTGACTCCGAAGAGGCCGAAAGCCCGGACGACTACTATACTTTCCTCGAGCAACCGCCGGTGGAGAAGGTGCAGCGCCTCTATTCGATCAACGAGGTCAAGCGTTCCGCACGGGTGCGCGACATTGCCCGACGCATCGATCTTGACACGCTGAACTTCGAATTCGGCTCTTCCTCGATCTCCGATGCCGAGGTGCAGAAGCTCGAGGGTGTCGCCACGGCCATGGAGAAGCTGTTGAAGAAGAACCCGGCCGAGACCTTCCTTATCGAAGGCCACACGGACGCTGTCGGCACACCGGAGGCGAACCTCGCTCTGTCGGACCGCCGCGCCGAAGCGGTGGCCGAAGCGCTGACCAACGCCTTCGGCATACCGCCTGAAAACCTGACCACGCAGGGCTATGGCGAGGAATATCTGAAGGTCGACACCTCAGGCCCCAATCGCGAGAACCGGCGTGTCGCCATCCGCCGCATCACCTCGCTGGTGGCGCCGGTGGCGAGCAACAACTGACCACGATCCGGGAGCCGGAAACCGGCTTTCGGAAAAGATCATGGTCCACAAATGTCTGCATTTCCAGGCGCTTGAGCAGGCTTCTGGAATCGGATCGGTAAAAAGCCCATCCCGGTTTCGCCGGGATGGGCGAGATCGCGGCAACGGCCCAAGTTCAACAAGAATTGTCCTGGCGTCGGGTCCCGCTCATTGAATCGCGAGATGGCCTACCCCAGATTCAGGATCGGGCGTTCCCTGCCCCGTCCCGACTCCAGCGGGACGCACTGAGCCCCGCCGGCCCTCTCCGGCGGGGCTTTTTGCTTAGAGCAACTCCAGGAATGTCTGAAACCGAGTTCCATCCGGAATTTGCGCCTCGATACATCTTTAGAAAGCCGTCCTGATCTTCGTGTCGGAATTGGCAAACACCTCGTCCGGGACAAAAAAGTCGCCGGCCAGCGGCCCGGCCGCACCCGGCGCATACACCGAAAAATCGCTGATCCCCTCGGCGCGCAGCACTTCCTCGTCGATGTAGAAATTGCCGGTCGCTTCGCGTGATGGCCGCATGAAGATGGCATGCGCGGCATCGGCCATGATTTCGGGCGAACGGCTCATCGCGGCCACCGTCGCGCCGCCCAGAAGATTGCGCACCGCCGCGGTATCGATGGTCGAGATCGGCCACAGCGAATTGACCGCGATGCCGTCCTTGGCGAACTCCGCGCTCATGCCCAGCGTGCACATGGACATGCCGAACTTGGCCATGGTGTAGGCGACATGGTTCTTGAACCACTTGGCCTTCATGTCGAGCGGCGGCGCCAGATTCAAGATATGAGGATTCCCGGCCAACTTCAGATGCGGAATGCACATTTTGGAAACGAGAAACGTGCCGCGCGTGTTGATCTGGTGCATCAGGTCGTAACGCTTCATGTCGGTTTCCAGGGTCCCGGTGAGCTGGATAGCGCTGGCATTGTTGACACAGATATCGATGCCGCCGAATTTTTCGACCGTCTTCGACACCGCTTCGGCCACTTGCGCCTCCTCGCGAATGTCGCACAGGACCGGCAGCGCCTTGCCGCCGGCTTGCTCGATCTCTTCAGCGGCGGTGTAGATCGTGCCCGGCAGCTTCGGATGTGGCTCAGCGGTCTTGGCCGCGATCGTCACATTGGCGCCGTCGCGCGCGGCGCGCAAGGCGATCGCCAGCCCGATGCCGCGCGACCCGCCGGAGATGAACAGCGTCTTTCCCTTGAGCGACATTTTTCCTCCGCTTGCATTGTCCGGTGGCGCGATCCTTGCCTGTGGCGGTCCCCGGATACAAGAGCTTGCGGCAGCGGCTGACGGTGACGCTGCGGAGGGTCCGTTCCTTGCCGCTGTAAATGATCTGGAGCTATAGGGGCAGCGCTGACTTTGACGATGATCGTCAAATCCTGGCTGAGACGTCACCCTAGACCAGCACCAGCCCCTGCCGCATCGCAATGGCGATGGCATCCGTGCGGTTGGCAGCGCCCAATTTGATCAGAATCGCGGCGACATGGAACTTCGCCGTATGAACGGAAATGTCGAGCCGCCGCGCGATTACCTTGTTGGGGGCGCCCTCGGCCAGCAGCGCCAGCACTTCCGCTTCTCGCGGCGACAGCGCCGGGCGGGCGGCATGCTCGTCGGGATGCTCCTCGTCGAAAAGGCCGTCGCCGCCAATATCGCCGCCGTGGAAATCATCGCGGCGGCCAGGAACGGATCCGCTGTCGCCAAAGACGCGGTAGCCGGCCGCCGCCAGCCTGGCGGCGGCCGCAATCAGCATTGCATCCGCCGCCGTCGGCAGCACGGCGAACACCTGCCCCTGCGGCCGTGCCAGGCCGGCCTGCGAAGACAACAGCACCCGCGCGGTCGCGGCGGGAACGGCGTCGCCCTTCCCTGTTCCCGCACCCGTGGGGCCGGCGGTCTCGTCGACGATGGCGACATCAACCGCTTCGCTGCTGCCCGGCGTCACCGGCAGCAGATCGTCGGTCGCGGCAAGCGACGCGGACAGCCGCTCGGCGCGCGCGGCATCACCGAGCGCGACCAGCACGACCAGCTGCCGCTCGCCGGTGCTGCTTTGCGTCATCTCGCCTGTCGCGATCGCGTCCATTAATCCTCTCAGCTGAGCGGCTTTTCGCCGACCGTCAGCGCCACGTCGCGCTGTTCTCCGCCGCGCACGACACCGAGCGTAACCGAAGCTCCGGCACTGTCGGGGCCGAGCCTGCGGATCAGCTCGCGCGGGCCGCTCACCGCCTCGCCGTTCCAGGCGACGATGATGTCGCCGAGGGAAAGGCCGGCGGCCTTGGCCGGACCGTTGTCATCAAGGCTCATGACGATGGCGCCGCGGGCCTCGCCGTCACGGATCGGATGCAGACCGGCGCCGAGATAGCCGCGGGCGACATGGCCTTTTTCGCGCAGCGTTGCGACCGCTCGCTCGATCGTCTCGTAAGGCATGACCAGCGCGCGGCCGCGCGGCCCGAACAACAGCATGCCGATCAGCGCGCCCTTGGCATCGAGCACCGGGCCGCCCTCGAAACGGCCGCCGGCGCCCACCGCCAGGTTGATGCGCCGGTCGATGGTGCCGCCGCGCATTGAGCGCCAGGCCGGGCCGACTTCGCCGACCGAGCCTGAAACTGCCAACGCCGAACCCCGGCTGTTGCCGATGGCGACGGCAATATTGCCGGGCCGCACCGCATCCGCTTTGGCCAACGGCTCGGCATTGGTAGCACCGGCCGGCTTGAGCAGGGCGACGCCGGTCGAGGGATCGCGGCCGACAAGATCGGCCTTCACCGTCTCGCCCGAAGCCAGCGTCAGCTCGATCTCCTCGCCGGCCTCGACGGCTTCCTCGGCGGCAACGAAGTAGCCGTCGCGCCAATGGAAAGCGCTCGCTGTGCGATGATTGTGGGTGGTGAAGCTCGCGGTCGCCGGTGCCGCCTTGGCTGCCAGATCGGCAATGGCTTCCGAAAAGGCACTTAGATTGAATCCGCTCATAGCAGTCTCCTGGGTTCATCCATGCCCCAGATATCGCGCGGCAGCGCGCTTGGAGATACTCGCCTGACGGCTAGTCGGCCGGGCGACTGGCCATCTGGTCAGGTCGCGGCGGATGAAGCCGCTCCGCACATATAGTCATCGTTGCGCCTGAAAACATGGAGCCTGCCAATGGCCGTTGCTGCCGCCAAATTCCAATCCGACGCCGCGCTGCTCGACGCCTACTCGACGACGGTGGCCGATGCTGTCGACCGCATCGGCCCGGCCGTCTGCCGCATCGAGCGCATCGGTGGCCAGGGCGGGCATGGGTCGGGCTTCGTCATTGCGCATGATGGGCTCGTCGTCACCAACTTCCACGTCGTCGGCGATGCCAGAACGGTGCGCGTATCGATGCCCGACGGCGCCTCCAGCGAAGGCCGCGTGCTCGGCCGCGACGCCGACACCGACATCGCGCTGGTGCGCGCCGACGGCAGCTTTGCCGATGTCGCGCCGCTGGGCGATTCCAAGCGCCTGCGGCGCGGCCAGATCGCCATAGCCATCGGCAACCCGCTCGGCTTCGAATGGACCGTCACCTCGGGCGTCGTCTCGGCGCTCGGCCGCTCGATGCGCGCTTCCACCGGGCGGCTGATCGACGACGTCATCCAGACCGACGCCGCGCTCAACCCCGGCAATTCCGGCGGACCGTTGGTATCCTCGGCGGGCGAGGTGATCGGCGTCAACACCGCCATGATCCATGGTGCGCAAGGCATTGCCTTTGCCGTCGCCTCCAACACCGCCAATTTCGTCATTTCGGAGATCATCCGTTTCGGCCGCGTCCGTCGCGCCTTCATCGGGGTGTCGGCCGACACCGTCAACCTGCCCCGTCGCGCAGCCCTTCTGTCACAAGTATCGAGCAAGACCGCGGTTCGGCTGCGCGGCGTCGAGAAGGAGGGCCCTGCGGCCAAGGCCGGCCTCAGGGAAGGCGATATCGTCGCCGCGATAGACGGCCGACCGGTCACCGGCGTCGACGACCTGGTGCGTTTGCTCGACGCCGAGCGGATCGGCCGCGAGACGCGGTGCACGGTGGTGCGCCGCACCGGTGTCAGCCAGGTGACAGTGACGCCAGTGGCAAGGGCTGGTTGAGGGTTTCCACTCAGGCGCTCACTGCACCCTGCGCATACTGTGCCAGGAATTCCTCGCTTGGCGGGATCGGCTTGATGACATCGATCAGGACGCCGTTGGGATCCCTGGTGATGAAATGGCGCTGACCAAAAGGCTCGTCGCGCAGGGACCGAAGGATGGGCAGGCCGGCGGCTGTGATCCGCTCATAGACCGCATCGGGATCACGGACTTCGAAGTTGATCAGCAGGCCCGAGCTCCGACCCCGTCCCTCTTCCGGGATCGTCTCATGGTCGCCTTGCACGATACCGAGATTGACGCGCTTGCTCTCCACCGATTGCAGATGCACGTACCAGTCGCTCGTAAACAGCGGCCGGAAGGCGAAATGTTCGACATAGAACGCCGCTGTGCCGGCAACGTCCCCGGTCATCAGCACCGGATAATAGCTGGTCGTCTTCATCTTTCCTTCTCCCGTCAAGCAACATACAGTCTGCATGTAAATTGAATTAACATACAGGCTGCATGTATGCAACAGAGATCAGCGCGCCGTTCCAACCGTGACCGCACCGAGGCGACACGCGCCGATCTGATCGCCGCGGCGCGAAAACTGTTCATCGAAAAATCCTACGCCGAGACCGGCACACCAGAGATCGTCGCCGCGGCCGGCGTGACGCGCGGCGCGCTCTACCACCACTTCTCCGACAAGCAGGCGCTGTTCGGCGCCGTCGTCG
Source organism: Mesorhizobium sp. B2-2-3 (assembly GCF_006442405.1). NCBI lineage: Bacteria > Pseudomonadati > Pseudomonadota > Alphaproteobacteria > Hyphomicrobiales > Phyllobacteriaceae > Mesorhizobium > Mesorhizobium sp. B2-2-3. Next base: position 14,357 of record NZ_VFWC01000010.1, read on the forward strand.
AGCAGGAGGCAGAGGCCGTGGCGCGGGAGATCGAGGGCGCAGCGCCGCCTTCGCTCAATGCCCGCGACGCGCTCATTGCCGGCTCCGACGCCTATCTTGCCGCCATGCGCGCGCCCGGCCGCACGCGGCTCCTGCTGCTCGACGGCCCGGCCGTGCTCGGCCGCGCCGAAATGGACGTCATCGACAACCGCCATGGCAATCGCTCGCTGCGCGAAGGGCTGGTCGCGGCGATGCGGGCGCGGACCATAAAGAAGCTTCCGGCCGAAGCGACGACCGCCCTGCTCGCCGCCGCCTTCGACCGCGCGGCACTTGCCATTGAGGCGGGCGGTTCGGCCGAAGACTACCGCACCGTTCTCACGGCAGTGATCGATGGGTTGTCCCGCGCGTGATCCGAGGCTTCCCGCCGATGAGATCCAGGGTAAAGGTTGGAATCAAATCTGTGCGCTGGAAATTTCCGGCTCTTCGTCGGGCACCTCGCCCGGCTCGAACTCGTTGAAGCAGCCAAGTTGGCGCTTGAACTGGTCGATCAGCCAGGCCGCCGCCGGCTTCGGGCTGCGGTCGGCGCGATGCATAGCATAGAGCGGCGAACGCACCTCCCTGAAAGGCTCGAGGTCGAGTTCCACAAGACGGCCGGTGGCCAGATCGTCAGCGATCAGCCAACGCGGCAGCCCGCCCCAGCCCAGCCCCTCACGCATCAACATATGTTTGGTGCGCAGGTCCGTCAGTCGCCAGGTTCGGTAGGCGAAAACGCCAAAATCGCGCCCCTTGGTACGCTCCGACTGGTCGGTGACGACGAGTTGCGTGTGTTCGCGCGCGTCCTCGATCGCTACCGGTTTGGGCAGCAGCGCCAGCGGGTGACTGGGCGCGGCCGCCAGCACTATCGACATGAAGCCTATGCCCACCAAGTGGACGTCGACATCGCCCAGCAGGCCGCCAATGCCGAGATCGGCCTGGCCACCGACAACATGGTCGGGGATCAGGCCGAGTGTGCCGATGTGCAGGCGCAGCATCACGGTCGGAAATTGCGCCTCGAACGCCTTGAGCACCCGCACCAGCACTGGCGAAGGCAGCGCCGCATCCACCGACAGCGCGACTTCCGCCTCCAGCCCCCGATGGTGACCATCGACGCGCGAGCGTATGCGGTGCAGCACGCTGATCATCCGCCGCGCGTCTTCCAGCATCGCCCGACCGATCTCGGTCAGCTGCGGCTCTCGCGTGCCCTCGCGCTCGAACAGCTTCAGCCCGAGTTGCGCCTCGAGATTGGCGATGCCGTAGCTGATGACGGATTGCGCCCGGTTGAGCTTGCGGCCGGCGGCGGAAAAACTGCCGGTGTCGGCAACGGCCACGAGGATCTGAAGCTGGTCGAGTGTCGGATTAGGCTGCATCATTCTATCTAATTAATGGATGGATCATATAGAAAATATACCAGTTTATCTGATGGGTTGAAAGCCCATATGTAGCGGGACAATCCAATTCCACTGGAGAGACCCAACATGTCCATTCTTCTCGTCACGTCGAGCCCGCGCGGCGCTGCCTCGCACTCGACCCGTATCGCCACCGAATTCGCTCAGAAGCTGCTCGCCGCCGACCCGTCGAACACGCTTGTCGTGCGCGACCTCGTCGCCAATCCGCTGCCGCATATCGATACCGACTATGCGACCGGCATATATACGCCCGCCGAAGCCCGCACGCCGCGTCAGGCCGAAGTGGTCGGAGTCTCGGATGCCGTGCTCGACGAACTGTTTGCCGCCGACACGGTGATCCTGGCGACGGGCTTCATCAACTTCAACATCTCCTCGACGCTGAAGTCCTGGGTCGACCATGTCGCCCGTTCCGGAAAAACCTTTGCTTACGGCGAAAACGGCCCCAAAGGCCTCGTCACCGGCAAGAAGGTCTATATCGTGCTGGCATCCGGCGGCATCTACTCGGAAGGCGCGGCCGTGCAGTTCGATCACGCCGTTCCCTATCTGCGCTCGGTGCTCGGCTTCATCGGCATGACCGACGTCGACGTCATCCGCATCGAAGGCGTCGCCAAGGGTCCTGACGCAGTAAGCGAAGCGCTCGCCAAGGCAACCGCCAAGGTCGACGCCGTGGTGGCTGCCAGCCGGGATGTCGCGGCAGCCGCGTAAAAGCTCTGATTGCCAACCAGATCGAAGGCAGGCGCCCGCGCCTGCCTTTTTTGGCCTATCCAATGATGTGCCGCAGCAGTCCCGCCGAAGCGACCCCGATCAGCACGGTCGGCAGCATTGAAAATCGCGTGGCGGCAATCAGCGTGGCGGCCAGGGCCAGAAGATCAGCCGGGTTTTTCGATACGAAGGCAGGCGCGATCACCGAGATCAGCACGCAGCCGGGCGCCGCCTCCATCACGGCCGTTGCCCGCGCGCTGAGCACCCGATTGCGCAGCACGACATAGCCGCCGACGCGGCTGAGGTACGTGACACCAGCCATCAACACGATGGTGAGAGCCGTCTGCGCGTCGATCATGCCTCATCCCTCGACAACAGCCAGGCCGAGACCAGCCCCGCCAGCGCGCCCGCCGCTACATACCAGGCGCCGGGAACGAAAAGGTAGGTCAGCGCCGCGATGATCAGACTGACCAGCCACGGCCGCGCAGCGGCAACATCCTTCCACATGCCGCGCAGCAGTACCAGGAAGACGGCCGCGAACGCCATGTCGAAGCCGTAGGTCTCGGCGTCGCCCAGCACCGGGCCGAGCAAGGCGCCAATTGTGGTGAAGGCCACCCAGGTCAGGTACATCGCCAGTGCCGCGCCCTTATAGTAGCGCCGGCTGAAGGCCGGCGCGACGCCGTCGGCGGCGCGCCGTTTGGCGTCGGCCAGGCCGAGCGCCCAGCTTTCGTCGCACATGAAGAACAGCGCGGAAAACGCCTTGCGCCGCGGCAGGTCGCGCAGGAACGGCGCCAGTGCCGCCCCCATCAGGAGATGGCGGCTGTTGACCAGGAAGGTGATGGCGACGATGAGCAGGACATGCGGCGGCGACGTCCACAGCTGAATCGCCGCGAATTCCGAGCCGCCAGCGAAGTTCAGTCCCGTCAGCAGCGACAGTTCTGCGGTGCTGAGCCCTCTCTGTGTGGCCTGTGCACCAAGCACCAGCGCATAAGGGATGGTGCCGAACAGCACGGGCGCGCAGGAGGCCACGCCCCGCCGGAACTCGGAGTTCAATCCGCCGCCCGCCGCCGATCTCGCAATGCTCATGATCTTCCTCCGGCCGCGCCGCGCGGCCGCCTCTGCCGGTTCCGTTGGATGTCGCTGATGTCAGGGCGACCATAGCCGCCAGGCCTCGCAATTTGGTTGCGAAGATTGTTGTCTTTCATCAAATTTTGGCATCTTGTACCATTAATCACCAGAGAAACGGAATTTAGAGCCATGAAACTTGACGAGATCGACAGGCGCATCCTGCGGGCGCTGCAGCGCGATGGGCGCATGGCCAACAATGAGCTGGCCGCTGAAGTCGGCCTGTCGCCGTCCCCGTGCCTGCGCCGCGTCAAGCTCCTGGAGGAGGCCGGCGTCATCGACCGCTACGTCGCAGTGCTCAATCCGGCCCGCATCGGCAAGGGCCTGACCTTCTTCACCCGCATCTGGCTGAAAGCGCAGGACGAAGACACGATCGAGCATTTCGCCACCGAAGTGGCCAAGCTGCCGCAGGTGATGGAATGTTATCTGATGCTCGGCGACTGCGACGCCATGGTGCGCGTGGTGGCGGCCGGCATCGACGACTACCGCCGCTTCCAGTCGGAACATCTCAGCCGCATCAAGGGCGTGCAGAACGTCAAGACCGACGTTCCCAGCCAGACCATCAAATACACATCGGAACTGCCGATCTAGGCGCCGGGAAATGGCCTCATCTCAGACTGGATAAAAAATGCAACCGGATTGTAGGATTGGTGCCGGCGCCGGCGTCCTTCGGACGCAAGCGGCAGGCCAAGTCAGGCCGTGCCGCACAACAAATGCCTTACGGCATGGGAGAAAACCATGAGCCTTTCCTATCGTTGGGTCATTGTCGCGGCCGGCGCGCTGATGTCCTGTGTCGCCATCGGCACGATGTTTTCGCTGGCGATCTTCCTCGAGCCGATGGCGCTCGATACCGGTTGGTCACGCGCCGGCATATCGAGCGCGATGACGCTCAATTTCCTGGTCATGGGCCTTGGCGGCTTCGCCTGGGGCGCGCTGTCGGACCGCTTCGGCGCCCGCATCGTCGTCACGATCGGCGCGGTGCTCCTCGGCCTGGCGTTGGTGCTGGCCAGCCGCGCGGGCTCGCTTATCACCTTCCAGATCACCTTTGGCGTGCTCGTCGGGCTCGCGGCCAGCGCCTTCTTCGCACCGATGATCGCGCTTACAACAGGCTGGTTCGACACCAATCGCGGCCTTGCCGTGTCGCTGGTCTCGGCCGGCATGGGCGTCGCGCCGATGACGATCTCGCCCTTCGCCCGCTGGCTGATCTCGGCCTATGAATGGCGCACCGCCATGTTCGACATCGGCATCATGGCTTGGGTGCTGCTCCTGCCGGCGGTGCTTCTGGTGCGCCAGCCACCGAAGCCTGTCCTAACCGACACTGGCTCCTCGCCGGTTGCCGAGGGCGCCGGCCTGAGCGTCGGCCAAGCGCTGCGCTCGCCGCAATTCATCGTCTTGGGGCTGACCTTCTTCGCCTGCTGCGCGGCGCATTCGGGGCCGATTTTCCACATGGTCAGCTATGCCATGCTGTGCGGCGTGGCGCCCATGGCCGCCGTTTCGATCTACAGCGTCGAGGGCCTTGCCGGGCTAGGCGGCCGCCTGCTCTATGGCGTGCTCGCCGACAGGCTTGGCGTCAAGCCGGTGCTGATCGCCGGCTTGTTGATCCAGGCCGTGGTGATCGCCGCCTATCTCTCGATCAGCCAGCTCGACCAGTTCTACATGCTGGCCGTCGTCTTCGGCGCCACCTATGGCGGCGTCATGCCGCTCTACGCAGTGCTGGCGCGCGAATATTTCGGCCAGCGCATCCTGGGCACCGTGTTCGGCGCCGCCACCATGCTGTCCAGCCTCGGCATGGCGCTCGGCCCGCTCGCCGGCGGCATGGTGTTCGACGCCTACGCCAACTACCATTGGCTGTTCATCGGTTCGGCCCTCATCGGGCTGGGTGCGGCGGGCATCGCCATCGCCTTCCCGCCACTGCCGCGCAGAGCGTTGCAGCCGGCATAGCGGAGCAAACGAAAGGGCCGGCCCATATCTGGACCGGCCCTCGGATCTCTGGAATTCTTGAGCCGTTCGTCGGCGGTCTACCCGAACATCCGCTCGCCCTGCTCGTCGACGAGCTGGATGCCCTTCTTGATCGAGATGTCGACGGCGTCGTCCAACCCGGCGAAGCGATCGGCGCGGATGAATCTGTGTTCCTTCAGGACGCCGTCGACGTCCTTGGAGACGACGCCGCAGGTCTGGTACTGGCCATCGGCCTTGTAGGGCGTGGCGCTGATCGTGAAACCCTTGTGCTCCACCTGCTTGGCCGGTGCGGCGCTCTTTGGCTCGGCCGCTTCATCACCGCCACCGCCGAAAAGACGCTTCAGAAAAGACATCGGGCTTCCTCCAACAGCATTCATCCCGCACCACATAATGTGGCGCAGGATGAATTTCACTATCGCTCCTTGCTCGGACGGGCAAGGGCCGTGCCGGTTGGACCGAAGCCGGGTTATTTGCGCGACAGCGCTTCGAGCGCCGCGGCGGCGTCTTCGAGGATGCTCATCGCCTCGGCCTGCTTGTCCGCCGGCGCATCGACGATGTCGCTCAGCGCGGCGCGCAGCCGGTGGCGCAGCGCACGGAATTCGTCGCGCTTTTCCGAACGGCCGCCTCGGCCGTCGCGCCGATCCTCGCTATCGTCGTTCCAGCCGAACCAGTCGCGCGCCTTGGCCATCTTGCGGCCGAAGCGCTCGAGATGGTCTAGAACGCCGTCGATCATCTCACGGTTGTCGGCAAGATGCGCCTGCCCGGCCTCGGTGATCGAAAACACCTTCTTGTTGCCTTCGCTCGAGGACACGGCATAGCCTGCCTCTTCCAGGAAGGTCAGCGTCGGGTAGACCACGCCCGGGCTCGGGCTGTAGATGCCGCTGGTGCGCTCCTCCAAGGCCTTGATGATGTCATAGCCATGGCGTGGCGCCTCGGCCAGCAGCGACAGCGTGATCAGCTTGAGGTCGCCATCAGCCAGCATGCGCCCGGCGCGGAACATGTCGCCCGGGCCGCCGCGTCCGCCGCCCCTGCCATGGCCGAACGGGCCAAAGCCGCCGCCCCCGCCTCTGCCGCCAAATTTGCCGGCCATGTGCATGAAGACGCGCTCGGCGCGATCGCCAAAATGATTGTGTCCGTGCATTGATTGCTCCTTGAGTTATATCTTACGACATATCTTAGCTAGGCACACGCCAGCGTGGAGTCAAGATATATCTTACGATGTATCGGGCCGGAAGCGAACAGCATCTGTCGGACGCCGATCCGTCGGTCGCGCTCGAACATGCGTTCATCATGATTGGAGTAGCCGGCGCTACCAGCGGCCGTTGCGCCGGTTCCAGGCATAGAGCAGGTCGGCGAAGCGGTCGTAGCCGAAGCGAGCGAGCGGTAGCGTAAGGGCGTTGCCGAGCAGCTTTGCCAGCCAGCCCTCGCCCGGCGTCAGCGCCCACACGGCGATGGCGACATCGGCGCCGACCAGCAGCCTGCCCTGAGCATCGGTCGCGTGCAGCCGGCGGCGGATGTCTTCCAGCGAAGCGCCAAATCCGGCCAAGGCTTCCGGTTCATGATTGATGTCGCGAAATTCGATCCGCCCGGCCTTGATCGCCTCGATCAGCCGCCGCTTCTGCCTGGCAATTCCGGCATCACAGACCGGGCAGCGCGTGTTGTACCAGACGGTCAGCAAGGGCCTGGTTCTGCTGTCGATCACTTCAGGCCCATCACCGTCTTCGGCCTGACGCATTTGTTGTCGCGAAACAGCTCCCACAGCCGCCGATTGGGCAAGCGGCAAAATCCATATTCATTGCCAGCCTTGTCCTTCTTGATCCACCAGGCGCCCGCCGATCTCTCCGCAATGGACCGATGCGGGATTGGACATGCCGACCGGTTTTTGCGGGGCAGTGTGGGCATCAATCGGCATCGACGACCACGCGGCAAAGCTGATAGCCAATATCGAAACTTTCTTCATCGCGATCTCCGCTGGCTGCACTCTATCACGATGGAGCGCACCGTCTTGCCGCAAGGCGCCGTCGAGCCGGCACCTGCTCATCGGCTCCGGAACGTCCCGATTTGCATCATCCAAGCGACGAGATGATCTCGCGGTAAGCAAGCTCCGGGAAAGCCTTCAGGGTCCGTGACTTGACGTTGCCGCCCGCGGCCAGCATCAGCGCGAAACGCGCCAGCACCGCATCGTCGGGCGCTTCGACCACCGCCACCATGTCGAATTCGCCCATGGTCAGGTAGAACGACTTGAACGATCCCCCCATCTCGCCCAGCTGCGTCTTGGCGGCATCGAGGCGCTTGGGGGATTCGCGCACGTTCTTCGCGCCCTGCTCGGTCCAGTTCATCAGCATGATGTAAGTCGTCATGGCACGCCTCCTCCGGGGCCACGGAGCACGGTGCTCAGGCCATGGCGATGTCGACACGGCCTCGACCGGGGCGGGCTTCCCGGGCTGTCGCCCAGAAAAATGCATCCGACACGAAATTATCCTCCCTAAGGGCGCGTGCCGCAATGGCGAGCGCCAAAGAAAAAGGGCGCCACGATGGGCGCCCTTGATCTCTTCGCAATCGGTAGGCCTCAGCTATCCAGGAAGCTTCTCAGCTTGCGCGAGCGGCTCGGGTGCTTGAGCTTGCGCAACGCCTTGGCTTCGATCTGGCGGATACGCTCGCGGGTGACCGAGAACTGCTGGCCGACTTCCTCGAGCGTATGGTCGGTGTTCATGCCGATGCCGAAGCGCATGCGCAGCACGCGCTCCTCGCGCGGCGTCAGCGAGGCCAGAACGCGCGTGGTGGTCTCGCGCAGATTGGCCTGGATCGCCGCGTCGATCGGCAGGATCGCCATCTTGTCCTCGATGAAGTCGCCCAGATGCGAATCCTCCTCGTCGCCAACCGGGGTTTCGAGCGAGATCGGCTCCTTGGCGATCTTCAGCACCTTGCGCACTTTTTCGAGCGGCATTGCGAGCTTCTCGGCCAGTTCCTCCGGCGTCGGCTCGCGGCCGATCTCGTGCAGCATCTGGCGCGAGGTGCGCACGATCTTGTTGATCGTCTCGATCATATGCACCGGAATGCGGATGGTGCGCGCCTGGTCGGCGATCGAACGCGTGATCGCCTGCCTGATCCACCATGTCGCGTAGGTCGAGAACTTGTAGCCGCGGCGATACTCGAATTTGTCGACGGCCTTCATCAGGCCGATATTGCCTTCCTGGATCAGGTCGAGGAACTGCAGGCCGCGATTGGTGTATTTCTTGGCGATGGAGATGACGAGGCGCAGATTGGCCTCGACCATTTCCTTCTTGGCGATAGCCGCTTCGCGCTCGCCCTTCTGCACCTGGTTGACGATCTTGCGGAATTCCAGGATCGAGATGGCCGTTTCCGTGGCCAGATTCTGGATCTCGGCGCGCAGGTCCCTGATCGCGTCCTTCTCGTTCTTGGTGAACTCCTTCCAGCCGCGCGAGGTCAGATTGGCAATTGAGCGCGTCCAGTTCGGGTCGAGCTCGGAGCCCTGATATTCCTTCAGGAACTCCTCGCGGCGCACGCCATAGCTTTCGGCGAGACGCAGAAGCTTGCCCTCGTTCTGCACCAGGCGCTTGTTGATGTCGTAGAGCTGCTCGACGAGCGCCTCGATGCGCGCCGTGTTGAGCGACAGCGACTTCACCGCCTTGATGAGCTGATCCTTCAGCTCCTTCAAGCGGCGGTCCTGACTGGGCGACAGCGTGCCGGCCGCGGCCAGCCGGTTCTCGACCTGCTGATCCTGCAGCTTGCGCAGCTTCTTGTAGGTGTCGGCGATGACGTCGAGCGTTTCCATGACCTGCGGGCGCAGCTCGGCTTCCATTGCCGCCAGCGACAGGCTGGCCTCGTCCTCGTCCTCCTCGTCGTCATCCCCGATGCCGCGCGTGTCAGCGCCGACATTGGTGATGTCGTCTTCATCGTCGCGTCCGCGGCGCGGCTTTTCCTCGACCTTGGGCGCTTCCTCGACGCGCTCCACCACTGGCGCCTGCTTGGCCTCGGGGCCGGCATAGGTGGCTTCGAGGTCGATGATCTCGCGCAGCAGGATCTTGGATTCGTTGAGCTCGTCGCGCCAGATGATGATGGCCTGGAAGGTCAGCGGGCTTTCGCACAGGCCCGCGATCATCGTCTCGCGGCCGGCCTCGATGCGCTTGGCGATGGCGATTTCGCCCTCGCGCGACAACAACTCGACCGAACCCATTTCGCGCAGGTACATGCGGACCGGATCGTCGGTGCGGTCGGTCGGCTCTTTCTTCGTGGTTGTGGCGGCGACGGCGGTGCCGGTCTGCTCGGCCAGTTCGTTGGCGTCTTCCTCGGCATCCGCCGCGGTGTCGCCGGCCTCGGCCTCTTCGCCCTGCTCGTCGTCCTCGACGACGTTGATACCCATGTCGGACAGCATCGCCATCGTGTCCTCGATCTGCTCGGAGGTCACTTCCTCGGAGGGCAGCACCGAATTCAGCTCGTCCATGGTGACATAGCCGCGCTTCTTGGCGGCCTTGATCATCTTCTTGACAGCATCATCGGAAAGGTCGAGCAGAGGGCCATCGGTGGCGCCTTCGCGTTCGGTCTCGACCTCTTCCTTTTCCTTTGTCGCCATAGTCTTTATCTTCTCCTAGCGGCCCGACATCGAGGCCGCGCAAGCTGTCGGACCGGTCAAATCGGCTGGGCTCGCTTTTGCAACGCGCTTCACCGGGCCAATAACTGCATCATCTCTTTGTTGGTGCCCTGTCGTCGCCCAAAACCGGTTTCCATTTTTGGGCGACATGCATTAAGTCCAGATTAACCCTGATATCTGTGGCAGGCTGGCTGCCTGTCCAGTGACCAAGACCTCACATCGCTGCTTTTCCCGTCGACGCGGGTGCGGGTTAACGTTTCGAATCGTCCTGATTCCGCCATTCTGCCGGAAGGTCAAGCGCCTCTCGCATGATTCGCATGAAAAAAGCGAATCAATTACCCGACTTAGCGCGGTCCGGCTCTAGAAGATCCATGACAACGCCGTCTTTCCTGCACTTGCTGGCATGAGCCCGTCCCAACCCTCGGGCCGAAATGAGCTCCGCTTTTCTTCTACTACTGGAGTAGGATCGTTCCCGAAAACCGGGTCCCGCTTTTCGGAACCATGCTTCAGGCCCGACCAACCCTGCCCGACGAAACACCGAAGCCTTCGATCAGCGCTTCCGTCGCTTGTACATCCCGAAATTGCGCTTGAATTTCGATCAGATGGCGGAAATTCTCGTCCGAAGGATCCGCATCCATCGCCGCTTCCGCCTGTTTCAGCTCCTTATGTAAGGTGCGCGCGCTGCGCTGCAAGTGCAGCGCCTGGTTCAGAGCGTCGCGGGCATCCTCGAGCGCTGCCGTCTCCAGCGCCGGCCACTGCCGCGCCCGCCTGATCAGGCCGACGGCACGCTCCCAGATCTCGGCGCAGCCGGCGCGCTCGATCGTCGCCACCACGGCGTGGCGGTCATTGGCCATGTCATGTGCCATCGCGTCGAGGATGGCACCGTGCAGCCGCCTCAGCTCGGGGTTGGCGAGATCAAGGAACTCGACATGGGCGAAATTCTGGTCGATCAGCGCCGGGTGGTTGACCAGTGCGACGATGATCGTCGCTTCGCGCACCGACATGCCTTCGTTGCCGCGCTTGACCAGTGCCGACTGGCCGAGGCTTTCCGTGATGGCGATGCGACCACCGCCGGCTTTAGCGAATTGTCCGCCGGGAGCGGGCGCCTTGCCCTGCCCCGGTTTCCAGTCCGGACGACCTTGCCGCGTTCCGCGCTGAGAACCGAAGAAGCTAAGCACGCGCTCGCGCATCTCCTGCTGGTAGTGATATCGCAGGCTTTCATCACGGATGCGGCTGGTCAGTTCGCGCAGCCGCTTCTCCAGTTCGGCCCGCCGCTCCGGCGTGTCGAAGACGCCGCCCGCCGTCTCGCGCATCCATAACAGATCGGCAAGAGGACGCGCTTCCGCCAGCACGGCGCGGAAGGCATCCGGCCCCTCCGCCTTGACCAGGTCGTCGGGATCCTTGCCTTCCGGCAGCAGCGCGAAACGCGCCGTGCGCCCGGCCTGGACTACGGGCAGCACCATGTCGGCGGCCCGCCATGCGGCCTTCAGCCCGGCCTTGTCGCCGTCGAAGCACAGCACCGGCTCGGCGGCCATACGCCACAACAGTTCGAGCTGGTTTTCGGTAAGCGCCGTGCCGAGTGGCGCGACGACATTCTCGAAGCCGGCCTGCGCCAATGCGATGACATCCATATAGCCTTCGACGGCGATGACCGTGCCGCCCTTGGCCAGCGCTTTTCGCGCGCGGGCGAAATTGTAGAGCACGTTGCCCTTGTGGAAGAGCTCGGTATCGGGCGAGTTCATGTATTTGGCGAGCGCATCCGGCGCCAGCGCTCGCCCACCGAAAGCGATGATCTTGCCACGCGAATCCGGAATCGGGAACATGATGCGGTCGCGGAACCAGTCATAGGAGACCGGAATGTCGTCGCCATGGCGCACCAGCCCACAGGCCTCGATATCAGCCTTCGGCACGCCCTTTGCGGCCAGATGCTCCTTCAGCGCATTGCGGCTGTCGGGCGCATAGCCCAGCCGGAAAGCATGCTGCGTCGCGGGCGTCAGTCCGCGGTCGCGCAGATACGCACGGGCCTTGGCGCCTTCCGCGCCCTGTAGCCGCTCCTGGAAAAAGGCAGTCGCCATTTCCATGACGTCGGTAAGGCTGGCGCGTTCCTTCTCGCGCCGCTCCTCCTGCACGTCGCGAACCGGCATCGGCACGCCGGCCATGTCTGCGATCTTCTCGACCGCCTCGGGAAAGCTCAGTCCGTCAAGTTCGGTCAGGAACTTGAAGTGATCGCCCGAGACCGAGCAGCCGAAACAATGGTAGCGGCCCTTCTTGTCCTCGCAATGGAAGGATGGGCTCTTCTCGCCATGAAACGGGCAGCAGGCCCAATAATCGCCGCGTGACGCATTGGTCTTCTTGCGATCCCAGGCGACGCGCTGGCCGATGACCTGCGAAATCGGCACGCGGTCGCGTATCTCGTCGAGGAAGGCGGGCGGAAAGCGCATCGGGGAACTCGTTTATCCCCCATATAATCATGCCCGCGAAGTCCGGCGACCCCTAATGCTGACGATGCCCGGTTTCCACAGGGCAAAAGGAAAGGCGGCCGTTGCGGGCCGCCCTTCCTCCAGTCTGGCACTATCGGGACTTTACTGCGCGGCGATGGCGCCAAAGATGATGCCGGAGAGGGCGCCGACCAGCACATAGTCATTGCCGACGCGGATCCATTCCTGGCCACGGCCCGGACGATGCAGGCCGTAGCGCCCATAATCGCGGACCGGCTGATGCTGCCGCCAGCCGGAATATTTCTGGCCATTGCGCCAGTTGTTCCGCTTCACGACGACCTTCTTTTGAATGATGCGCTTCTGGATGACCCGCTTCTGGATGACGCGCTTCCTGACATCCCGGTTGGTGGGCTTCTGCCAGTCGACATTGGTATAGTTCGACTGCGGCGCGACCGGCGCATTGAGCGGCGCGGCCTGGCCCGTCAGGGACGTGGCGGCCAGCATCGAGAAAGCAAGACCGGAAAGAACGATGCGTTTCATGAAGGAATCTCCTTGGTTGTCGATGCCGCAGAAATAGCCGTCGAAGAATGAACCGAAACTGAACATGAGCATTACAATTCCGTAATAAATCCGAAGCTTTAGATCGATTGGTTGAACATCTTCGCAAATTCCGGGCGAAGGGCGGGCGGCAACACCGGCCGATCCGCCGCGTCAAGGCGGCGAGGCTCATGCAACCATTTCGGCATCCGTCCATTCTCCGACACGCCCCGTCGCGCGCCGGCAGCCCTTGAAATCGACAAATTTTTATTATCCGGCTAAAATATTCGAGCTATTATCGGCCAACGTCATGATCATGATTCGCACCCCTCCTCTTTCTCCCGACCGCCGCGCTGCCCGTGTCGCCGGCCTTGTCCGTATCGGTGCGCCGCAATGAGCGGCTCCGTGGTTCTCCTGCATCTGGCCGGCGCCGTGGCGCTGATGCTGTTTGCCACGCGCATGGTAAAGACCGGCGTCGAGCGCGCCTATGGCGACGTGCTGCGCCACAAGCTGCGCGCCACCATGCGCAATCCTGTCATGGCGGTGCTGGCCGGCACCGGCCTCGCTATAGCGCTGCAGAGCTCCACCGCCGTCACGCTGCTGGTCGGCTCCTTCGCGGGCTCCGGCATCGTCTCGGGCGCGGCCGGGCAACTGGCCGTGCGCGGAGCCGAGATCGGTTCGGCTCTCGTGGTCAAGCTGCTCACCTTCGATCTCACGCTGCTGGTGCCGCTTTGCCTGATCACCGGCACGGTCATGTTCATGGCCACCGAGCGGCGCGACTGGCGCCAGACCGGTCGCATCCTGGTCGGCATCGGCCTTTTGATCCTGTCGCTGGAAATGATCGGTCAGGCATCCGAGCCGCTGCGCAACAGCCAGTTGATGCCGGTCATCATCAATTACTTCTCCGGCGATTCCATCACCGCCTATCTGCTGGCGGCGCTGATCACCTGGCTGTTCCAATCGAGCATCGCCGCGGTCCTGTTGATGGCGACGCTGGCGGGCCGCGGCCTGATCACGCCCGAACTCGGCGTCGTCCTCATCCTGGGCGTCAATCTCGGTTCGTCGATCATCGCGCCCATGCTGACCCGCTCCTCCGGCCCCGAAGTGCGCGTCGTGCCGATCGGCAACCTCTTGATGCGCGGGCTTGGCTCGCTGGTCATGCTGATCCTGGTCATGATCTTCAGGCCGCATTTCGCGTTCCTTGGCGCGACGGCAGCGGACCAGATCGTCAATGCCCACATCCTGTTCAATGTGCTGATCCTGCTCGCCGGCCTGCCGCTGGCGGGTCTCGTCTACCGCGCCTCGGAGAAGATCGTGGCGCTCGGCACCAAGGCGCCAGCCGCCACGCTCGACGTCGTCGAACTCTCGGCGCTCAACGAAAGCGCGCTCGACGTGCCGAGCCAGGCGCTGGCCAATGCCACCCGCGAGGTGGTGCGGGTCTGCGAGACGGTCGAGATCATGCTCAAGCGCATCATCGAGCTCTACGAGAGCGCCGATGCTGGCAAGATCAAGGCGCTGGCCGCCCTTGACGACCGCGTCGACCGCAAGCACGCGGCGATCAAGCTCTACCTCGCCAAGGTCACCAAGAACCCGCTGACCGAGGACGAGGCGTTGCGCTGCCAGGAACTGATCGGCGCCTGCGTCAAGCTGGAGCAGGTCGGCGACATCATCGTGCGCAACATGCTGGTACATGTGAAGAAGAAGTTCGACCGTGGACTGGAATTCACCGACGAGGGTTGGAGCGAGCTGTGCGCCTTCCACGCTTCGGTGCTCGCCAATGCGCGGCTTGCCTTCAACGTGCTGGTGTCGCGCGATGCCGAGACGGCTCGCCAATTGGTGCTGGAGAAGGAACGGCTGCGCGACGCCGAAAAAGAGACCAGCGCCAGCCATTTCCTGCGGCTGCGCGAAGGCACTGCCAAAAGCGTCGAGACCAGTTCGATCCACCTCGACACCATCCGCGATCTCAAACAGATCAACTCGCTGCTGGCATCGATGGCCTATCCCGTGCTGGAAGAACGCGGCCTCCTCGGCGGATCCAGGTTGAAGGCGAGCTGATCAACGACATCTCTCCCTTCTTTGAGACACCTCATCCCCACCTCGCTTTGCGACGCCACCTCCCAACAAACAAGGGCAGAAGGAAGAGCGCCGCACTCTGCCGAAAAAATTGTATTGCGGCAGAATTGCATGGCGTCGGTCCTTCGGCGGCAAAATTGCCATTGCCGCGTTTCCATCGCTCGGGCTAGGCATATCAGCCAAAGCTTTCGGAGGAGATCGATGGACACCCATTCGCGCAGTTTCGCCAAGGCGCTTTCGTGGCGCGTGACCGGCACCATCGATACGATGATCATCTCGCTGGTGGTGACCGGAAGCGTCAAGCTGGCGGCCGCCATCGGCGTGACAGAAGTCTTCACCAAGTCGCTGCTCTATTATTTTCATGAGCGGGCATGGCTGAAGGTTCCTTATGGACGCAAGACCCCGTTCTGAACCCGGGGTCAAGATTTTGAACCCGGAGATCAAGAAAAGCTAAAGCGGCGACAAAAATTTCTGGATTGCCGGCAGCGCGCATCCGTGGTTTGAGGCCTGCATTCGAGGATTTAATTCCCGCCATGTCGCTTCCGCTCATCGCCCTGTTCATCGCTGCCTTCGCTTTCGGCACCACCGAATTCGTCATCGCCGGCGTGCTGCCGCAGGTGGCGCAAGGGCTTGGCGTTTCGGTTCCGACATCGGGCTATCTCGTCTCCGGCTATGCCTGCGGCATTGCCATCGGCGGTCCGCTTCTGGCACTTGCCACCAAGTCCTTGCCGCGCAAAACCTTGCTGCTCGGCCTCGCGGTCGCCTTCACCATCGGTCAGGCGGCCTGCGCGCTGGCGCCCGACTTCACCTCGATGCTGCTTCTGCGCATTGCCGTCGCAGTCGCGCATGGCGCTTATTTCGGCGTCGCCATGGTGGTTGCGGTCGGGCTGGTGCGCGGGGACCAGCGCGGCATGGCGGTGGCCGTCATCCTGTCGGGCCTCACTGTCTCCAACGTGATCGGCGTGCCAGCGGGCACTGCCATCGGCAACATCTGGGGCTGGCGCGCGACCTTCTGGGTTATGTGCGCATTGGGCGTGGCGGCCACGCTTGCCATGGCAGCCCTTTTGCCGCGCACCGCAGGCTATCAGGCCAAACCCGCCGGCCTCGCCCGCGAGGTCCGCGTGCTTGCCCGCCAGCAGGTCTGGACCTCGCTGATCCTGATGCTGATGCTGATGATCGGCCAGTTCGGCCTGTTCACCTACATCACCCCGACATTGCTTGAGATCACCGGCCTCGACGAGAACCTGGTGCCCTGGGTGCTCTTGCTCAATGGCGTCGGCGCCACGCTTGGCGTCTTCCTCGGCGGCAGGCTAGCCGACTGGAAGCTGATGCCCTCGCTGATCACCATGCTGGCCCTGCAGGCGGTGACGCTTGCGGTGATCTATGCCGTCAGCCCCTATCCCGTGCCGATGATCGTGGCGATCGTCATCTGGGGCGGCCTCAACTTCGCCGTCGGTACGCCGATCCAGACCCGCATCCTGTCCTGGACTGCGGATGCCTCGAACCTGGCCTCCTCGCTGATCCCATCCGGCTTCAATGTCGGTATAGCGCTCGCGGCATCGCTCGGTGCTGCCATGCTCAATGGCGGTTACGGTTATCGCAGCCTGCCGCTGCTTGGCGCTGTGGCGATGCTCGTCGCCGTCGCGGTGGCGCTCGCCTCGCACATCTGGGAGTGGCGCAGCAACGCCACGCCACCGCTGACGGCAGCGGCTGAGTAGATTATCCGCGTCAGGACATCCACCACCGATCATGCCTGATCCGGGCGTCCACCGGCGCAAGCACGACGCGATGAACAGTCATGTCTCGCCCAGCGGCTGCGCAGCTCCAACGCATTACAGATCGATGCGGAACCGCAGGCTCTCCGCTCCGCCATAGGCGGCATCTTCGAGGAAACGTTCGACCAGTCTGCCGCCGTTGGCCAGGATCACTTTGTGCGAGGCCGGATTGCCAGGTTTTGCGGTGATGTCGACATGAGCCAGGCCGACCGCCCTCGCCTCATCCAGCATAAGCCGCAGCGCTTCCGTCGCGTAGCCGCGTCGCTGTTTCCACGGCACCACGGCGTAGCCGATATGGCCAAGCACGTGCGGCGGCAGCGCCGACGTGCCCTTCTGCCAGCGCAGGCCGATCGAGCCTGACGTCTCGCCGTCCCACATCCAGCGCCTGAAGCCCGGCAGGCGCGGGACCTGTCTGCCGTCAGGCAAGGTGATCGGCGGCCCCTTGGCCTCGGGATCATCGAGGCTGGCCAGGAACGCCGCCGGATCCTCCTCGATTGCGGCAAGCTGCTCGCGAGCTGCCTCCATGAGCCGTACATTGTCGGGCGACCAGCCGCGCTCGAGCGCAGCCTTGTAGGACGCCAGATGCTTGAGCCCGGGCTTGATGATTTCGATCATGATCCATGCTTCCTTGCAAGCAAGCAGGCATAGCGATGGCCACTGGAACGCTCAAGCGGGCTGGAACCGGATCGCGCCCCTGTTGAGGAAACATGCCTTGCTGAACAGCGACAGATCCAACGGGTTCGGCAGCCGAACGTCATTCAGATCGGGAAGCGGCTTCGTCGACGGATCGTAGGAGCGGTCGATCTGCGAGATGAAGACCAGGATCACGCCCGTGTCACGCGCAAAAGCTTTCAGCGTGCGGACCTGATCCATCAGCTCCGGATTGTCCCGTTTCTGGTCGAGCAGTTGCAGATAGTCGATGACGGCGAGCGTCCCGCGCGCCGCCGATCCCAACACCTCGACGATGTAGTCGGCGCTGATGCCATCGGAAGTGTCGAACGCGAACAATCGGTCGAACTGGGCGGGGTCCGCCCCGATGGCGCGAAACCGGTCCAGCACATCGCGATGTGTGTATTCCAACGAGAAGAACACGCTGCGATGGCCACGCTTCATGGCTTCGACCGCGAGCTCGAGGCTCATCAGCGTCTTGCCGTGGCCTGGTCGCGCACCGACCAGAACCAGGTCGCCGGGCATCAGCCGCGAGAACAGCCTGCCGGCGGCCGTCGTCTCGGCTGCCTTGGCCGCAAGCAGACTCCAACTCGCAAAACCTTCGCGGGCTGCAACACGGTCAAGCGCCTGATGGAGCGGAATCTTCTCCTTGCGGGACAACAGCCTGGCTTGACGCTTCAGATGGTAAATGGGCGCAATCATCGCAAACCTCCTGGTGCGAGCAGTCTTCGCAACCCCTCCTTATGCCTGGTGCTCGAACAGTCGGTTCGATGATCGGATTGCCCCGCATGAATGATGCTTTCCCGACGGAGGGAGGAGGCGTGGGCGCGCCGGAATCAGACAATACCCCAATGCTGACGGGTCGAAAACGCGCATACGTGCCGGGAATGCTGAACAAGATGTGTTTCGCCGGCCGGCATAAGCCGATTTATGATCGTGCCGGGGGTGATTCACCGCCAAAACACAAACGCTTCGACAGGAGAACGGGTCTGGTGCGGTTGAGATCTATCCCGCTGGGTGTCGTCGCCAGCCTCTTCCTCGTTGTCGTCGCTTTGACGGCACGGTCCTTTGCCGCGCCCTCGGCCATTCCGGCCTGGCTGCAGGCCCATGTCGGCGAAGGTGATGGCCAGATCTCAGCTGTGGTCCTGGAGCGGGCCCGAGCGCTTTACCTGAAGAAAGTCGGCGCAGGAGCCGTTAACAATCCCTGCTACTTCGCCATGGATGCGACGCGCCCTAGCGATCTGGGCAACAACAAACTGGGTCACCGTTATTACATCATCTGCGAGGCCAGCCAGGCGTTTCGCGCCGTTTCGGCGGGCCACGGCAGCGGCCGGAATCTGAAGGGCGTCGCAGATTTCGCCAATGGCAAGCGCTGCGCGAAGAACTTCGGCAATGCGCTGGATTCGTCACTGACCGCCGGCGGCGCCTATATGACCGGCGAGGCGAAAACCTCGTTCAAGGGCTATTATCGCACCGCAGCGAAGCAGGACGTGGCTTTCATGCGTACCTTCGTGCAGTTCGATGGCGAGGGCGAGGCCGCGAACGCCAGGCAGCGCGTGATCGGCGGGCATCCGGCGGAAGTGCTGAAGGGAATGTGTCTTCGCAAAGACCCGGCCAGCTCGCATGCCGACCATGACGGCTACGTGCCGTTCGGCAAACTGGTGGATTATGCCGGCGGCCGCAGCAATGGCTGCACCAGTTGGTCGGCGGCGGATGCGCAGCAGATCATCCCGATGGTGAAGGACAATCCGACTACGCTCTACATCTACCCTGAATCGCGCGACATCGCCGCCGTTGCGCAAATCGTGGCGGCGGGCCGTTCGCTGTCGGACGCTGGCCCCTATTGGAACGCATCCTGCCTGAAGGAAATCGGCACGCCGAAATTCTGGCCGCGAAAGACGCTCGAGCCGATCATTGCCCAATACAGGAAGGACCACCCGGCACCGCCGCCGCAGCCGGTGCCGATCTGCAAGGAGCCGTGAGGTCCGTCCCGGCTCCGGGGATGCGGGGTCTACGGGATCGCATCCCTCAGCGCAGAAAATCGAACACCGCCTGCATGAAACCGGATGGATATTCGACATTCGACAGGTGAACCGCCGGCAGGACGACCAGTTTCGCGCCGGGCACCGCCGCGGCGATCAGTTCGCTGTGGCTGGCCGCCGTCACCGTGTCGTGCTCGCCGGCGATCACCAGCGTCGGCCGCGAGATCAGCGCCACGGTGCGGCGAAGGTCGGCGTCGCGCACCGCCGCAAAGAGGCCCGCCAGGCCTTGCCGGTCGATGGCGAGCAGCATGGCGCGAAATTCCTCGATGACGGGCTCGTTGGCCGCCACCATTTTTGCCGGGAACCAATTGTTGAGGAACGTTTCGGCGGTTTCGGCCATGTCGGGCGCCTGCCGGACGGCGGCAATGCGCTCGTCGAAATAGCTTGCCGGTCCGAGATGCGATGAGGTGTTGCTCAGGATCAGCCGGTCGATCCGCTCCGGCGCGTGGATGCCGAGCCATTGCCCGACGAAGCCGCCCAGCGACAGGCCGAGGAAATGCACGCGGCCAAGGCCGAGCGCGTCGAGCAGCTCGATCACGTCGCCGCCGAGCCGATCGAGCGAATAGGCGCCGGCCGGCACGCTCGATCCGCCATGGCCGCGAAAATCATAGCGCAGAAGATGGAAATGCCTGGACAGCTCGCCGACCTGTCCATCCCACATATGCAGCGTGGTGCCGATGGAGTTCGACAGCATCAGCACCGGGTTTGCCGCATCGCCGTCGAAGCGGTAGGCGATGCGCGTGCCATCGCCAACAGTTACGAAATTCAGCTCATTCATGATGAAAGATCCTTCTGGAAGGGTTGAATGAGACAGAGCGTAGCCATGTCGTTGTTTTGTTGATATTACAAAGTCAGGACAATCTCTGTAATCAAAGCTGACATGGCTGACTTCACCTTGCACGACCTGCAGTGCTTCGACGCCGTGATCCGCACCGGCGGCTTTCAGCCGGCGGCGGCCCTGTTGCATCGTTCACACCCGGCTGTATTCGCCGCTGTCGCCAAGCTGGAACGGCAGCTCGACCTCGTTCTCCTGGACCGCAGCGGCTATCGCGTGCGCCCGACCGAGGCCGGGCTGTCGTTCCACCGCCGGGCGCAATCGCTGCTGCGCGAACTGGAAGGCCTGCGCGTGCATGCCGCCCAGCTCTCGATGGGCGAAGAAAGCGAAATCCATGTGGTGATCGGCGACCTCTGCCCACGACCGCAGGTGCTGGGCCTGCTCGGGCGGTTCTTCGCGCAATGTCCCGGCACGCGTCTGCACCTGCACTTCGAGGCCGTCGGCGGCCCTTGGGAGCGTCTTTTCGACGACGAGGCCGATCTGGTCCTGCACTGGATCGACAAGGGCGATGCGCGGGTGGAATGGATCGACTTGTGCAAGGTGCCGTTCATTCCCGTGGTGGCACCGGGCTTTCTGCCGGAGCGCATCGAGCCGCCGATCACACCCGACCAGATGCAGGCGCTCACCCAATGCGTGATGCGCGACACTGCCCGCCATTCACCGCAACAAGATTACTTCATGGTCGAAGGCGCGCCGCAATGCCTGGTCGCCGACCAGGGCATGAAGAAGGAGATCATCCTGCAGGGCCTCGGCTGGGGCCACCTGCCACGCTTCCTGATCGATGAGGAGCTGCGTGATGGACGCCTGCGGTCCATCGCCGGCCCTCATATGCCGGGCCGCACCGACGAACTGGTGGTGGCGCGCCGCCGCGACCGTCCCCACGGGCCGGTCGCCAACCGTTTGTGGGATCATATCCAGCAGGAGGCGCCGGCATTGCGCCACGCGTTGGAGCCCCAGAAGGTTGTTCCATAGGGCAGGCAAGCACCGACGGTCGCGCCGGCTACTGCAGCAGTCCCTTGACGATGCCGCTTGCCTTGCCGAAATCCATCTGGCCGGCATATTTCTGCTTAAGCGCCGCGATCACCTTGCCCATGTCTTTCTGGCTGGCGGCACCGGTCGCCGCGATCGCCTCGCGCGCCGCGGCGGTGATGGCGGCATCGTCGAGCTGCGTCGGCAGGAAATCGCGGATGATCTCCATCTCGCCGCGCTCCTGCGCGGCCAGTTCCGGACGCTTGCCGTCTTCGAAGGCCTTGGCCGATTCTTCGCGCTGCTTCACCATCTTGGCCAGGATCTGCAGGATCTCCTCGTCGCTGGCCGGTTCCTTGCCGGCACCGCGATTGGCGATATCGCGATCGTGGATGGCGGCCTGGATCAGCCGCAATGTCGGCAGCCGCTGCTTGTCCTGCGCCTTCATCGCGCTCTTCAGGGATTCGGCGATTTTTGCGCGCATCGTGCTCTCTCCTTCGGTCGGCGCGGACAATAGCGCCGGCTGCAGACCAACGCAAACCCTGATATGTCGAGGCAAGCCTATGATATTGCTCAATGAAATAAATCGCAGCAGCATTTCCCATCATCATTGACCGACCTGCCCCCTTCCCCTATGTACTGGGCCTTGCATGAACTGAAGCTTGAGTGCGTGGAGGCCGCGAATTCGCCGCTCCGCGCCGTTTGCCGCGCAAATGGTCCGCCGGGCCAGTTTGAAGCGCGCGGCCTGATAGGAGTGCCGCCATGGCCGAGATGACGCCCGCCTGGGCCACGCAAAAGCCGACCGCCCTGCTGGTGCTGGCCGACGGCACCGTCATTGAGGGTCGCGGTCTCGGCGCAACGGGTTCGGCGGTCGCCGAGGTCTGCTTCAACACCGCGCTTACCGGCTATCAGGAGATCCTCACCGATCCGTCCTATGCCGGCCAGATCGTCACCTTCACCTTCCCGCATGTCGGCAATATCGGCACCAACGGCGAAGACGTCGAGGACCTCAATCCGGCTGCTCGCGCCGGTGCCGTCGGCGCCGTGTTCAAGGCCGATGTCACCAATCCCTCCAACTACCGCGCTGCCGGCCATCTCGATCAATGGCTGAAGAAGCGCGGCATCGTCGCCCTCTCGGGCATCGACACCCGCGCGTTGACCGCGTTGATCCGCGAAAAGGGCATGCCCAACGCCGTTATCGCGCATGCGACCGACGGCGTCTTCGATCTCGACGACCTGAAACGCCGCGCCGCCGCGTGGTCCGGCCTGATCGGCCTCGACCTCGCCAAGGAGGTCACGTCAGGCCAGTCCTCGGTGTGGCGCGAGACGCCTTGGGTGTGGGACGAGGGCTTTGGCGAACAGGACGAGCCCTCCATGCATGTCGTCGCCATCGACTATGGCGTCAAGCGCAACATCCTGCGCCTGCTTGCGGGGCTTGGTGCCAAGGTGACCGTGGTTCCGGCCAAGACCGGCGCCGAGGAAATCCTCGCCATGCAGCCGGACGGCATCTTCCTGTCCAACGGCCCCGGCGACCCTGAAGCCACCGGCGCCTACGCCGTGCCGGTCATCCAGGACCTGCTCAGGACCGAGATTCCGGTGTTCGGCATCTGCCTCGGCCACCAGATGCTGGCGCTGGCGCTGGGCGGCAAGACCGCCAAGATGCATCAGGGCCATCACGGCGCCAACCATCCGGTCAAGGACCACACTACAGGCAAGGTCGAGATCGTCTCGATGAACCACGGCTTTGCCGTCGACGCCGACTCGCTGCCGTCAGGCGTCGAGGAAACCCATGTCTCGCTGTTCGACGGCTCGAATTGCGGCATCGCGCTGACAGGCCGGCCGGTATTCTCGGTCCAGCACCACCCCGAGGCCTCGCCCGGCCCGCAGGATTCGCATTATCTGTTCCGCCGCTTCGTCAACCTGATCCGCGAAAAGCGCGGCGAGGAACTGCTGGCCGAACGGGCTTAGTTCCGACAGATCCTCATATTCGTGCCCCATCTTCCGCGACGCCTTTGGTGACGGTTCCGAGTGCCGCAGGCCTCGCCACTTTCGTAACGAAGACAACGAGCGCCAGCACTAGGAAAACCGCGCCAACCAGGTAAGGCGCACCGCCGAAGGTCACTGGCGCGCTTGGCCCGGTGAACCAGAAAAAAATCGCGGTATAGAGCAGCGGCGTGACGATCGATGTGATCGAGAAGATCGACGTCATCGCGCCTTGTAATTCACCCTGCGCCGAAGGCGGCACCTTGGCGGCGGCGAGGCTCCTGAGCGGCGGGTCGGCCAGCGCTTCCAGGCAGCCGACGACGATCACCGCATAAATCATCCAACCCTGCGTCGCGAAGGCGTAGCCGAAAGCACTGAGCGCCGTGAACGCCAGACCGATCACCGCCGTCCTCCACTCGCCAAGCCTGGGAATGATGCGTGGCAGCACCGTTGCCATGACGATGGCTCCGCACAGGCCGAAAGCGCCGAGCGAAAAACCGATCTGCTGCTCGTTCCAGCCATAGCGATAGTTGGAGACGAACGACCAGACCGCCGGATACATCATGTGGCCGAGCGTCATCAGGAAGAAGACGAGCCCGATCCAGCCAATGCCTTGATATTGGCGCATCTGCAGAAGCGTGCCGACCGGGTTGGCGCGCTTCCACTCGAAGCGCCGGCGGTGCTTTTCATCGAGCGTTTCGGGCAGCAGGAACAGCGCGATCAGGAAGTTCACAAAGGCAAGTCCGGCGGCGAAATAAAACGGCACGCGCGGCCCGAAGGTGCCGAGCAGCCCGCCAAGGACCGGCCCGATGACGAAGCCGACGCCGAAGGCGATGCCGAGCAGGCCGAAATTCTTGGCCCGGTTCTCATCGTTCGAGATGTCGGCGATGAAGGCTGATGTGGTCGAATAGCTGGCGCCTGAAATGCCGGCCAGCACGCGCCCGATGAACAGCATCGGGTAGGACCAGGCTATGGCGCAGATCAGATTGTCGATGGAAAACGTCAGCACGGAGGCGAGAAGGATCGGCCGCCGGCCGAACCGGTCGCTCAACCCGCCCATGATGGGCGCGAAGAAGAACTGCATGGCCGCATAGACGAAGAACAGCCATCCGCCCTCGATCGCCGCCTGCGAGACGCCGACGCCGGTCAATTCTTGCAGATAGGCCGGCAGCACCGGCATGATGATGCCGAATCCGATGATGTCGAGGAGCAGCGTCGTGAAGACGAGCGCAAGCCCCCGCTTGGCGGTTTTGGGATCGATCATGGTTTCGTCTGCTCCTTCCCGGCGCCTGGCGCGCAGGCGGAGGCACTTATAGGCGAGCCCGCCATCAGGAACAATGAGGGAACAAGCAGGACGTTCGCATCCTGACACCCCCTGACGACATCCTTGCCGTCAGGTCACCCGTGAAAGAACCGGATGCTCAGATCGGGTTGTTGAACGTATCGCAGTCGGAAAGCTTGCCGCTCTTGTAGCCGCGCGCCAGCCAGGTCTGCCGCTGCGCCGACGTGCCGTGGTTGAAGCTTTCCGGCACTACGTAGCCCTGCATCTTCTTCTGCAGCGTATCGTCGCCGATCTGCCTGGCGGCATTGAGCGCGCTTTCCATATCGCCTTGCTCCAATATGCCCTTCTGCGCCGTGTAATGCGCCCAGACGCCGGCGAAGCAGTCGGCCTGAAGCTCGACGCGCACCGACATCTGGTTGGCTTCGGCCTCGCCCATGCTTTGCCGCATCTGGTTGAATTTGGACATGATGCCGGTCAGATTCTGCACGTGATGGCCGACCTCATGCGCGATCACATAGGCCCGCGCGAACTCGCCCGAGGCGCCGAACTGCTGGTCCAGCTGCTGGAAGAATGTCATGTCGAGATAGACCTTGTGGTCGCCGGGGCAATAGAACGGTCCGGCCGCCGACGAGGCGAAGCCGCAGGCCGAGCGGATCTGCCCGCTGAACAGCACCAGCTTAGGGTCCTCATAGGTCAGTCCGTTGGCCTTGAAAATGCCGGTCCATGTGTCCTCGGTCTCGGCCAGCACGGTTGCCACGAACTGCTTCATCTCGTCGGAAGCCGGCGCACCGGTGCCGCCGTCCTGGCTGCCGCTGTTGTCGGTTATCTCGCCGCCGCCAGGCAGCAGGCCTCCACCGCCGCCGCTCAGCACCTGGATCGGATCGATGCCGAAGGCTTTCAGGCCGAAATAGAGCACGACGAGGATGATGATGGTTGAGAGCGACATGCCGCGGCCGCTGCTGCCGCCGATCGGAATGCGGAACTGGCCGGGTCCGCCGCCACCAAATCCGCCGCCGCCGCTGCTGCGCTGGTCCTCGACATTGTCACTCTGACGACGGCCTCTCCAGAGCATGGCAACTCCCCGCGCTGCGAATTTATTGATCGATCCGGCGTGAGGCCGGCTCCACCTCATGAACAATTATCTCAATGGTTGCGCCAAGTCACAGCATTTTTCGCAGCCGTGGCCGTGCTGGCATGATGGCTCCGCTGCTCTGGCCGCGACTGTGGAATGTCTATGGCATCGCCGAAACGGGGCCCTGCGGGCTTGGCAAAGTCCCTAGCCCGCCGTCATCGCCCTGCGGAACGCTTCCAGCGTCTCGGCGCTGACATGGTGCTCTATGCCCTCGGCATCGATGCGCGCCGTCTCGGCGCTGACGCCGAGCGAACGCAAAAAAGCCTCCACCGTCTGGTGGCGGATGCGGCTCTCTTCCGCGACCTTGCGGCCGGCTTCGGTGAGGAACACGCCGCGATAGGGCTTTCTGGAGACCAGCCCGTCGGCACACAGCCTGGTCAGCATCTTGGCCACTGTCGGTTGAGCGACCCCCAGCCTGGCTGCGATGTCGACCTGGCGGGCCTCGTTGCCGTCCTCGATCAGGTCGGCGATCAACTCGACATAGTCCTCGACCAGCGCGCTGCGGCGCGCTTCGCGCGTCTGCCGGAACCCTTCCGAATGGACATCGGCATCGGGCAGCGGCTCACGCGGGACCGGTCTGTTCTTCAGCGCCAATATGCGCTCCTCCTTGGCTGCCCGAAGATTGAATCGGCCCGCATTCATAGCACGGGCCCCGACAATCCTGGCGTTTATTTGCATTCGGGCCCAGGCGCAACCGCATCGCCGCCGCGTCGGAACACGATCGATCGCATCACAAAAGCATGATCAATGAAACATAGCATATTGCATAATGTTGAGCCGTGGCATAGATAGGAGACATCATCCATTGCATCAAGCGGAATTCGCCATGTCCGAGACCGACGCCACCGCCATAGCCAGACCAGCGTGGCGGTTCGACAGGCCAGGCGATGAGCAGCCGAGCCTGCGCGAGGTCAATTCCTCGATCGCCGTACCGAATTCGGGCGTCTGGTTCCGTCGGCTGTTTGCCTTCATGGGGCCGGGCTACATGGTCTCGGTAGGCTATATGGACCCGGGCAACTGGGCGACCGACCTCGCCGGCGGCGCCCAGTTCGGCTACACGCTGCTGTTCATCATCATGCTGTCCAACCTGATGGCGATCCTGCTGCAGGCGCTGGCCGCGCGTCTCGGCATCGCCACCGGCCGCGACCTCGCCCAGGCCTGCCGCGCCTACTACCCGCGTCCGGTCAACTTCGTGCTGTGGATCGCCTGCGAGCTCGCCATCATCGCCTGCGACCTCGCCGAAGTGATCGGCACCGCGATCGCGCTGCAGCTCCTGTTCGGCATTCCGCTGATCGGCGGCGCCATGCTCACCGCACTCGACGCCTTCCTGGTGCTTTTGTTGATGAACAAGGGCTTCCGCTATCTCGAAGCCTTCGTCGTCGCGCTTCTGATCATCATCTTCAGCTGCTTTGCCATCCAGATCTTCGTCGCCGCGCCGCCGGCCGGCACCATCCTGCATTCGATGTTCGTGCCGTCATCCGAAATCGTCACCAATCCGGCGATGCTCTACATCGCCATCGGCATCATCGGCGCAACCGTCATGCCGCACAATCTCTATCTGCACTCCTCGATCGTGCAGACCCGCGCCTATGAACGCACCGACAAAGGCAAGCGCGACGCCATCAAATGGGCAACGACGGACTCGACCATCGCCCTGATGCTGGCCCTGTTCGTCAACGCCTCGATCCTGATCGTGTCGGCGGTCGCCTTCCACAACACCGGCCACCACGACGTCGCCGAGATCGGCCAGGCTTTCGAACTGCTGTCGCCGCTGCTCGGCCTGAGCATCGCCTCGATCCTGTTTGCCGTGGCGCTGCTTGCCTCCGGCCTGAACTCGACGGTGACCGCCACGCTTGCCGGCCAGATCATCATGGAAGGCTTCCTGCGCCTGCGCATCCCGCAATGGGCGCGGCGCCTGCTGACGCGCGGCCTCGCCATCATCCCCGTCGTGGTCGTCACCGCGCTCTACGGCGAAAAGGGCACTGGCCAGTTGCTGGTGTTCAGCCAGGTGATCCTGTCGATGCAGCTGCCCTTCGCGGTGATCCCGCTGGTCCAGTTCGTCTCCGACGGGAAGAAGATGGGCAATCTCGCCATTCCGCGCGGCGTTGCGGCGCTCGCCTGGGTGGTCGCCGCCATCATCCTGGTGCTCAACTTCAAGCTGCTCTACGACACGCTATTCGGGATCGGCTGAGATCGGCCGCGACAAAGACGCGGCCCGCGCTATTTCTCGCTCGATCATGACCACGATAGCCCAATCCCGAAGCTTCTATGCCAAGCTGATGGCTGCCCAGGCGCGTTCCGCCGATCCGCGTCTTGAAGAGGTGTTCGCGGCCGTGCCGCGCGAGGCGTTTCTCGGTCCTGGCCCATGGACGATCGTCGCCGGCCAAGGGGCGGTCGAGACCCCGAGCGCCGACCCGCGCTTCATCTACCAGAACGTGCTGGTGGTGCTCGATGCCGACAAGGGCATCAACAATGGCGAGCCGTTCCTGCACGCCATGTGGATCGGGAAACTCGCGCCCAGGCCCGGCGAGGCTGTCACTCACATCGGCGCCGGCACCGGCTACTACACGGCTTTGCTGGCCAGGTTGGTTTCACCTGGCGGCACCGTTGCCGCCTTCGAACTGGACGCCGATCTTGCCTCGCGGGCAAAGGCAAACCTTGCGGGCTACGAGAACGTCACTGTCATTCCTGGCGATGCCGTCACATCGGATTTGCCGCCGTCGGACGTCATCTATGTCAATGCCGGCGTCGCGGCACCTCCACCCGGCTGGCTCAAGGCGCTGAAGCCGGACGGCCGCATGATCTTCCCGTGGCGCCCGGCCGAGCGCGTTCCCCTGGCCGTTCTGGTGACCCGCACCGAAAAAGGTTTTGCCTGCGACCCTTTCATGCGCTCCTGGTTCATCCCTTGCTCCGGCGCGTCGGTTGCAAGCCCCGCGGCAAAAATCCCGACGCGCGACCAGGCCGCGCGCAGCCGCTCGATCTGGCTGACAGCGGACAAGTTGCCGGACCGCACCGCCACCGCGACCTTTGAGCATGTCTGGTTTTCGTCACGCAGCCTCGATGCGCGGCCTCGGGTCTGACGAACCGAAATTCGGCACGCCCTGTCGGACGGCCAGCCAGTCATCCGTCCTTGGGCTGAAGTCCGGCCCTGACGGCGTGGATCGAAACAGGAGGAGCATCCCATGAGAAAGATCATAGCGGCGACATTCGTCAGCCTCGACGGCGTCATGCAGGCGCCGGGCGGCCCGGAGGAGGATCCCGTCGGCGGCTTCAAGTTCGGCGGCTGGACGTTCCACTATTTTGACGAAGTGGCGAGCGCGGCGATGGATGAACTATTCTCCAAACCCTTCGCCCTGCTGCTCGGCCGCAGAACCTACGACATCTTCGCCGCGTACTGGCCGTATCAGAAAGATCCGATCGCCGATGCCTTCAACCCTGCGACCAAATATGTGGCGACGCATCGTCCGGATTCGCTCACCTGGCAGAACACGCAATCGCTTGGGCCTGATATCGTCCCGGCGTTGCGCCGCCTCAAACAGGAAGATGGACCTGACCTGCTCATCCAGGGATCGGCCAATCTGATTCAGACCCTGCTCGCCAATGGGCTGATCGACGAGATTCGGCTGATGATCTTCCCGCTGTTGCTGGGCAAGGGCAAGCGGCTGTTCGGCGATGACGCGATGCCGGCCGCCTTCAAGCTGACCCGCTCGCAGACTTCCAGCACCGGCGTCATCATGGCGACCTACGAGCGCGCCGGCGAAATCAGGACCGGTTCCTTCGTCACGGGGGAGCCATCCGACGCCGAGCTCGACCGGCGCAGGACCTGGAAGTAAACGCTTTTTTTCCTCTCCTCCAAGAACGTGGAGGAGAGGAAACCAGGTTCTGAAAATTCCCTCAAGCCGCCTGCGGCCGGCGCGCCAGCCCGTCGCGTATATGCCGTGCGAACGCTTGCGCCGCCGGGCCGACGCCGTGCCTCGGCAGATGCAGGTTGATCGAGAAATTCGGCAGCGGCGGCAGGCCGGATTCGGACGGCAATATGTCGAGATCGGCCGGCACCGTGGAGGCCAGCCAGGTGGTGACGGCCAGATCGGAACGCACCGTTGCGGTCGTCGCGTCGATATTGCCGTTCTCGAACACGGTGCGCCATTCCAGCCCATGCTCGTGGAGCGCCGAAAGCACAACCGGCCGGAAGGCGCAGCTGTCGGCGACCATCGAGACCGGTAGGGGGCGCTTGGCGCGCGCGACACCGCCCTTGGCGCCGACCCACACCAGCCGATCGATGGCGAGGCACTCGCCATCCGATGCCCCCACCCGTTCCTCGATGACCGCCAGGTCGATGGTGCCGGCCGCGAGCGCCGCGGCCAGTTCCGGCGAGGAGGCGCAGACCAGCGATATCTCGACCTGCGGATAGGTTTGCGCATAGCCTTTCAGCACCGGCGCCAGCGTCGTGCCGACGAGGTCGTAAGGCACGCCGAACCGCACCTGGCCGGCCACGGCATTGGCAGCCATTTCGGCCCAGATCTCGTCGTTGAGGCTGAGCAGCCGCTTTGCCTTGCCGAACAGCCGCTCGCCGGCAGAGGTCAGCCGCAAGCCGCGCCGGTCGCGCTCGAACAGGCTGCGGCCGAGCGCCTCCTCCAGCCGCCGGACTTGCTGGCTGACGGCGCCTTGCGTCAGGTGCAGCGCATTGGCCGCCGCCGTCATGCTGGCCTTGTCGGCGACGGTTACGAAGGTGCGCATGAGCGTCGTATCGAGGTTGCGGATCATGTCCTGCATTATAGATGCTAATGCTTGTCATCGTAAACATTGCATTTACTGATATGCGGCTGCATCTAACATGGGGCCTTCGACAGAGGACGCCGCATGCTCCAACCCGTCATCCCGCTGATCCTGTTCGCCCTGGTGGCGACCAGCACGCCCGGCATCGCCACCACCTTGTCGACGGCGTCGGGCGCGCAGTTCGGCTTTCGCCGCTCCATCCCGCTGGTGGTCGGCAGCGCGGCCGGCCTAGCCACAGTCACTGGGGCGGCGGCCGCCGGGCTGGCCGGCCTGCTTCTCGCCATGCCGTCCTTGCAGCTTGCCATGAAGATCGCCGGCTCGCTCTACCTCGTCTGGCTGGCGCTCAAGATCGGCCGTGCGGGGGCGCCCAAGCTCGATGTGACGATGATCAAACCGAACAGTTTTCTCGGCGGTGCCGGCATTCAGTGGCTGAACCCCAAGGGCTGGGCGATGGGGCTTGGAGCCGCGGCATCCTTCGCCGCACTCGCCGACGGGCCGGCGCGGCTGGCCCTGCTGCTCGGCTCCACCTTCGGCCTCACCGCCGCCTTCTCGCTGTCGCTATGGTGTGTGGCCGGCATGCTGCTCGCCCGGCTGCTGAAGACCGAGCAGCAATGGCGCACGCTCAACATCCTGCTCGGCCTGGTGCTGGCGGCATCGATCATTCCGATGTGGCGGCAGCCGTAAGATGGGCCTGCAGAACCTGGGTTCCTCGCCCCCGCAAGGCGAGGCGAGGAACCCGAATCCTGTCAAGCCGCGTAGCGCGCGGCTGGCTTATCGGCGTGCAGGCTGCCGTAGAAGGTCTGCCGGGCGCCAAGGAAGGCGTCCAGCTTGGCCGTATCGGCAAGCGCGGGCACGGTGACGGCTTCGCCCCTGGCCAGGCCGACAAGGGCAGCATCGACCATATCGTCGGCGGTCATGATGATTTCCTTCGGAAGCTGGTCGATATCGCTTCCCGCGGCTTCCCAGAAATCGGTCCGGGTCGCCCCCGGCAGCACCACCTGCGCCTGGACGTCGGTGCCGGCGACCTCGCCCTGCAGGGCTTCGGTGAAGTTGACGACATAGGCCTTGGTGCCGCTGTAGATGCCGCCGAACGAGGTGTCGAAGGCCAGCACCGAGGCGATGTTGACGATAGCGCCGCGGTTGCGCGCCAGAAATCCCGGCAGCACCGCGCGGGTCAGGCGCGTCAAAGCGATGACATTGACCTTGATCATGCGTTCAGCCGCATCGGCGTCCGCCGTCGCAACCACCTGTGCACCACCAAGCCCGGCATTGTTGACCAACAGCGTGACGCTGTCATCCGTCGATACCGCCCGCTCCACCCGCCGCACATCATCGTCGTTGGCCAGATCGGCACTGATCACGCTGACCTTGCGGCTGTAGGCATATCGCAGCCTTTCAGCCAATTCCTCGAGCCGGTCCGCGCGGCGCGCCACCAGCACCAGGTCATAGCCCTGCCCCGCCAGCCGGTCGGCATAGACAGCGCCGATGCCGGAGGAAGCGCCGGTGACGACGGCGGTGCCCTTGTTCTCATTCTTGCTCATTGTCCTGTTCCTTTCGCGCTCTTCGCTCTGGTTCGGCTTCGACGGATGCGCCGGCTGCCGAGCTTCTCGATCGTCAATTGGTGGCATATGCCACTTTCGGCGAAGTAGGTATATGCCACTATCTTGTCAACGGCGGCCGCGAAAACTATTTCTGCGGCAGGCTGGCACAGGCTTTGCCAGCGAGGAGTTGACATGACCGATCTTCAGCAACCGGGATTCAGCCGATGCAACAATGCCACCTTGCGGCGCACCGCGCGCAGGCTCGGCCGCTTCTACGACGACGCGCTTGCGCCTTCCGGGCTGAAAGGCACGCAATTTGGCCTGCTCTTTCAGATCAGTGCCAGCAGCGAACCGGCGATGGGGACCGTTGCCGAGGCGCTGATCATGGATCTCTCGGCGCTCGGCCATACGCTGAAGCCGCTGGTCCGCGACGGCTATGTCGAAACCTTCCCCGATAAGGACGATCGCCGCGTCAAGCGCGTCCGGCTGACGCCGCACGGCCAGGCCAAGCTCGAAGAGGCGATCAGGCTGTGGAGTGTCGCCCAGCAGCGCTTCGAGGAGATGATCGGCGCGGAGCAAGCCGCGAAGCTGCGTGCGACGCTGGATGACGTGGCCTCTCTGGACCTCGAAACGCCGGCGGCCGCTCCCTCCAGTTGAAGCGGCCGCGTAAGAACCAGTGAC
This sequence comes from Mesorhizobium sp. B2-2-3, assembly GCF_006442405.1. NCBI lineage: Bacteria > Pseudomonadati > Pseudomonadota > Alphaproteobacteria > Hyphomicrobiales > Phyllobacteriaceae > Mesorhizobium > Mesorhizobium sp. B2-2-3. The sequence continues at coordinate 46,909 of NZ_VFWC01000010.1, forward strand.
GAAAAGCTCGGCGCCCTCTACTCCGCCGGCATGGCGACCGGCCGCGCCAGCATCCGGCCGGCCAGCACGATGCCGAGCCCGACGACGGGGAAGACGGCCGCGATGAGGCCCAGATCGGCCGGACCGCCATAGCGCAGCACGGCGCCGCCAACCACCGCGCCGAGCGCCACGCCGAGATAGAGCGCCGAGGCGTTGAGCGACAGCACGATCGGGGCAGCGTCGGGGGCGAGCTTGATGATGCGGCTCGCCTGCGCCGGCGGGAAGGCCCAGCCGACGATGCCCCATGGCACCATCATGCCCATCAGCGCCGGCCCGGCGAGATGATGCGGCAGAAAGGCCGGGATCAGCGAGAAGGTGACGAGCATGGCAGCGCTCAGCGCCAGCGACCAGCCGACGGTGCGCGTAGCGCCGAAGCGGTCCGCGGCCTGGCCGCCGGCGATGTTGCCGATGACGGCGCCGACACCGAAGGCGAGCAGCATGCCGGGCAGCGCTATCGGGGAGAGCCCGCTGGCTTCGATGGCCAGCGGCGCGATGAAGCTGAACACGGTGAAGGCGCCGATGAGGGCAAGCGTGGTCGTCACCAGGATCGGCATCACGCCGGGACGCATTGCCGCCGCCAGCCGGCGCTTCAGCGGCAGCTTGGTGCCGATGATGCCGCGCGGCAGCCGATACCAGAGGATGGCGCCGGCGAGCGCGCCGAGGCCTGCGATGGCATAGAACGTGCCGCGCCAGCCGGCTATCGCCGCGACCAGCGCGCCGAGCGGGGCGCCCACCGCTACCGCCACCGTGGTGCCGCCGACGACGACGGCAATGGCGCGGGCCCGGTGATGGTCATCGACCAGCGCCACCGCCGTGCCTTGCGCGGTCGCCGCGAACAGGCCAGACGACAGCGCCATGATGATGCGCGCGGCGAGCAGCACTTCGAAGGAGGAGCTCAAGGCCGCGGCAACGTTGCCAATGACGAAGAACACCAGCGTCCACAGGATGACGCGGCGCCGGTCCCATTCGCCGGTCAGCGTCGCCAGGATCGGCGTGCCGACCGCATAAGCGAGCGCGAAGGCGGTGATCAGCGTGCCGGCGAGCGGAACGGAGATGCCGGCGTCCCTGGCGATGTCGGGCAGAAGGCTGGAGATGACGAAGCCTTCGGTCGAGATCGCAAACGATCCGAGCGCAAGCCAGAAGATCCGCTTGTCCATGGCGATGTGTCCTTAGTTCAAAGGTTATTGAACAATTGGACATAACCGGGCAGGATGTCAATGAAGCCAGGGAAAAATAGCACAACCATCCTGACAGCCCTGTGTCAGCACGGTCGTGAAGGGGAGAGCCGTGTGCACGGCAGACGCGGAGCGGATGCGTTGAAATCGGCCGGAACTGTGCTTAGGTTGCAGCCATGAGCCTGCCACATCCCAATACGGACCAGATCAGCCTGCCGATCGTGCTCGCCGTGCTCGGCGACCCGACGCGGCTGGCGATCGTGCGTTATCTCGCCAGCAAGGAAGGCGTGCCGCTGAACTGCAGCAAATTCCTCGATCTCGCCTCGAAGACCAATCTGAGCTACCACCTGGCAAAGCTGCGCGAGGCCGGCGTGACCCGCGCAGAAGTGGCCGGCACCAACCGCATGATCACGCTGCGCCGCGCCGATCTCGATGCCCGCTTCCCCGGCCTGCTCGACAGCATTATTGCCGCCGCAGGCGACGATCCGGCGCTGCCGGCGGTCGGCGGCCATGATATCGAAGTGACGGCCTGACTCGCGGGATCTGGGTTCTCGCCCACGGTAGTGGGGAGAGGAAACGCTGCCTCACAACCGGAGCTCCCCATGCGCATCGCTGTCCTCGCCGATATCCACGGCAATGTGCTGGCGCTTGACGCCGTGCTCGACGACCTCAAGCAGCGCGGCGGTGCCGATCTTACGGTCAATCTCGGCGATAGCGTTTCGGGTCCGCTCTGGCCGCGCGAGACGTTTGCGCGCCTGGAAGCGCTGGACCTGCCGACGGTGCGCGGCAATCATGACCGCCGCGTCGCCGCCGATCCGGCCGATGAGACCATGTGGGCCTCCGACATCTACGCGCAGGAACGACTGACCGGGGCGCAGCGCGAGGTGCTGTTCGCCCAGCCTCTGACGCTGGAGATCGCGCTCGGCGTGATCGCTTTCCATGCCAGGCCCGATCACGACGAGAAATACCTGCTCGATACGATCACCGATGGCCGGCTGGTGCGCGCGCCGCTGGCGGCGATCCGGCGGCGGTTGAAGGCGCTCGATCCGGCCTGCCGCCTGGCCCTGTGCGGCCACAGCCACCGGGCCGAACTGATCCGCTTGCCCGGCGGTCCGATGATCTTCAACCCGGGCAGCGTCGGCTGTCCCGCCTATGAAGACTCGACGCCGCCGTCGCATTCCTCCGAGCAGGGCGCGCCGCATGCGCGCTACGGCATCGTCATTTCAGGCGAGCCCGGCCGGCCCGACCGTTTCGAGGCCATCGCCGTCGACTACGATCACGAGACAGCCGCCAGCCAGGCCGAACAGGCGGGACGGCCCGAATGGGCCCATGCGCTGCGAACCGGCTTCATGCCCGGCTGAATGCTCTTTGCATTCATGCCGCCAGGCTGAATGCTCTTTGCATTCATGCCCGACTGAATGCCCTTGCATGCCCGGCTGAATGCTCTTCGCATTCATGCCGCCCGGCTGAGCTCGCTCTTCGCTCCTCCGATGATCGCCTTCACGCAGATCCGTCCCTGCCGGAAGAAAATCTCGCTTCTGGACATGGCGCAGCGTCGTCGCCTATAAAATCGGCTTCGCGTGTGGCGGCGTTTTCGTATCTGGCGGTGCCTTTGGTAATGCAATCTATCGGCCACGGCGAAGCGATGAAACGCCGGTCTACGTTCCGAACGACGCTCTTCGCGCTGATCGCCGCTCCTGTGCTTCTGACGGTGGCTCATGCCGAAGATGGGCCGTTCATCTCCATCGTCACCGGCCTCGCCCCGGACGATCTCCTCAACGTCCGCGCCCAGCCATCGCCGATCGGCAAGACCGAGGCGCGTCTGGCCAATGGCGCCAGCGTGAACAATCTCGGCTGCATCGACGTAGACGGCCGGCAATGGTGCAAGGTCGAGGCCGAGAACCCGAAAATCAGCGGCTGGACCCCTGCCCGCTACCTGAACCCCGTCAATCCGGCTTCGCCGCCCGATCCGGGTCAGGCGGATGCGTCCGCTGCCGCGACCAACGATGCAGGCCAGGCGCTCGGCGCCGCAACGGCTAGCCCCGCTGCCGCTCCGCCGCCCGCGTTGCCGCCCGACCTGACGGCGAGGCTGGGCGGAGCCGACAATGCGGCTGCCCCCGCAACCACGCCGAAATCCGCCGCAGTAATCGCCATGCAGGATGCTTACGGCCTGGCGCTGGTGGCGAATGAACCGCTGCCCACTGGGGAGAATCCGCCTCAGGCGGAGGCCACCGCCGGAGGCGCCGCCATTGAAATTCCCTGCGCGCGCAATGTCGGCCAGCCGATGACCCTTTGCGCGGCAAGCGTCGAGCACAAGGGCAGCGACAAGGCCGACGTCACCGTGACCTGGCCCGACGGCGGCAGCCGCGTCATCTCCTTCTACGGCGGACTGCCCGCCGGCTCCGATGGCGACAGCGATTTCCGCTTCACCCGCGAAGGCGGCCTCAGCATGATCCGCGTCGGCGTCTCGGAGCGATTCGAGATTACGGACGCGGTGGCGTTTGGGCATTAGTTTGGAAGGCAACAGGGCAGTAGGGCAGTAAGGCAATATGTGAAGTGCCTGGAGCTACTGCCCTACTGCCCTCATTTTCGGGGTTACATCAGGCAAAACTCTTCCCTATAAGGCCCTCCTAGCCTGATACCAGAATCGCAAGCACAACCGGCCGGGTCTCCCGTCCCGGTTTTTCGTGCAAGCCGCTCGCCGAACGGAATTCATAAAGATGCCAAGACGCACCGACATCAAGTCGATCCTGATCATCGGGGCCGGCCCCATCGTCATCGGCCAGGCCTGCGAGTTCGACTATTCCGGCACGCAGGCCTGCAAGGCGCTGAAGGAAGAGGGTTTCCGCGTCATCCTGGTCAATTCCAACCCGGCCACCATCATGACCGACCCGGAACTGGCCGACGCCACCTATATCGAGCCGATCACCCCCGAAGTCGTGGCCAAGATCATCGCCAAGGAGCGCCCGGATGCGCTGCTGCCGACCATGGGCGGCCAGACCGCGCTCAACACCGCGCTGTCGCTGCGCCGCATGGGCGTGCTGGAGCGCTACAATGTCGAGATGATCGGCGCCGACGCCACGGCCATCGACAAGGCCGAGGACCGGGCGCTTTTCCGCGAAGCGATGAAGAAGATCGGCCTGGAAACGCCGAAGTCGATGCTGGCCAACGCCACCGACGTCAAGAATGCCGACCGCAAGACGCATGAAGCCGAACGCGCGGCACTGAAGGCCGAAAAGCCCGACAATCTCGATGCCGCGCTCGACGCGCTGGAGACAAGCTGGAACCTCGGCGAAGGCGACCGCAAGCAGCGCTACATCAGCCACGCCATGGCGGTCGCCGCCCAGGCGCTCGACCATGTCGGCCTGCCCGCCATCATCCGCCCCTCCTTCACCATGGGCGGCACCGGCGGCGGCATCGCCTACAACAGGGCCGAATTCTTCGACATCGTCCAGTCCGGCCTCGACGCCTCGCCGACCACCGAGGTGCTGATCGAGGAAAGCGTGCTCGGCTGGAAGGAATACGAGATGGAGGTCGTCCGCGACAGAGCGGACAATTGCATCATCGTCTGCTCCATCGAGAACATCGATCCGATGGGCGTGCACACGGGCGATTCGATCACCGTCGCGCCGGCGCTGACCTTGACCGACAAGGAATACCAGATGATGCGCAACGCCTCGATCGCGGTGCTGCGCGAGATCGGCGTCGAGACCGGCGGCTCCAACGTTCAGTTCGCCGTCAACCCGGCCGATGGCCGCCTTGTCGTCATCGAGATGAACCCGCGCGTCTCCCGCTCCTCGGCGCTGGCCTCGAAGGCGACCGGCTTCCCGATCGCCAAGATCGCGGCGAAACTCGCCGTCGGCTACACGCTGGACGAGCTGGAGAACGATATCACCGGCGGCGCGACACCGGCCTCGTTCGAGCCGTCTATCGATTACGTCGTCACCAAGATCCCGCGCTTTGCCTTCGAAAAATTCCCCGGCGCCGAGCCTGTGCTGACCACCGCCATGAAGTCGGTCGGCGAAGTCATGGCCATCGGCCGCACCTTCCAGGAATCCCTGCAGAAGGCGCTGCGCGGGCTGGAAACCGGCCTCACCGGTCTCGACGAGATCGAGATCCCCGGCCTCGGCTCGGCCAACAGCACTGACGACCGCAACGCCATCCGTGCAGCACTCGGCACGCCGACGCCCGACCGGCTGCGCATGGTGGCGCAGGCGATCCGCATGGGCACCTCGCTCGAAGACGTGCACGCAATGTGCAAGATCGATCCGTGGTTCCTCGAGCAGATCGCCGGCATCCTCGCCATGGAAGCCCGCATCCGCGAGCACGGCCTGCCTGAGGATGCCGCCAATCTGCGCATGCTGAAGGCCATGGGCTTTTCGGACGCCCGCCTCGCGTCGCTGACGAAGAGCGACGTGGAAGTCGTTCAGAAGATTCGCGAAAAGCTCGACGTTCATCCGGTTTATAAACGCATCGACACCTGCGCGGCCGAGTTCGCCTCGCCGACCGCCTACATGTACTCCACTTATGAAGTGCCCTTCGCCGGCGCGCTTGCAAACGAGGCGCAGGTTTCGTCGCGCAAGAAGGTGGTCATCCTCGGCGGCGGGCCGAACCGCATCGGCCAGGGCATCGAGTTCGACTATTGCTGCTGCCATGCCGCCTTTGCCCTGCGCGATGCCGGCTATGAAGCGATCATGATCAACTGCAACCCGGAGACGGTGTCGACCGACTACGACACGTCGGACCGGCTCTACTTCGATCCGCTGACGGCGGAGGACGTGCTGGAGATCCTGCGCGCCGAACAGGCCTCGGGCGAGCTGGTCGGCGTCATCGTCCAGTTCGGCGGCCAGACGCCGCTGAAGCTGGCCGACGCGCTGGAGAAGGCCGGCATCCCGATCCTCGGCACCTCGCCCGACATGATCGATCTGGCGGAGGACCGCGACCGCTTCCAGAAACTGCTGCACAAGCTCAACCTTAGCCAGCCGAAGAACGGCATCGCCTATTCGGTCGAGCAGGCCCGCCTCGTCGCCGGCGAGCTCGGCTTCCCCCTGGTGGTGCGCCCCTCCTATGTGCTGGGCGGCCGCGCCATGCAGATCATCCATGACGAGGGCATGCTGCAATCCTACCTGCTCGACACCGTGCCCGGCCTGGTGCCGGAGGACATCAAGCAGAAATACCCCAACGACAAGACCGGCCAGATCAACACGCTGCTGGGCAAGAACCCGCTTTTGTTCGACACCTATCTCTCGGGCGCAATCGAGGTCGATGTCGACTGCCTCTGCGACGGCAAGGCGACCTTCGTGTCGGGCATATTGGAGCACATCGAGGAGGCCGGCATCCATTCGGGCGACTCGGCCTGCTCGCTCCCCGTTCACTCGCTGCCTTCGGAGCTGGTCGAAGAGCTGGAGCGGCAGACGGCGGCCCTTGCCCACGCGCTCAATGTCGGCGGATTGATGAACGTGCAATACGCGATCAAGGACGGCACGGTCTATGTGCTGGAGGTCAACCCGCGCGCCTCGCGCACCGTGCCCTTCGTCGCCAAGACCATCGGCCGCCCCATCGCCAAGATCGCCGCCCGCATCATGGCCGGAGAGAGCCTGGAAGACGCCTTCGCCCATTACGGCGCCATGCCCGACCCCAGGAACCCGGGCCACATCGCGGTCAAGGAAGCCGTCTTCCCCTTCGCCCGCTTCCCTGGCGTCGACATCCTGCTCGGCCCGGAAATGCGCTCGACCGGCGAGGTCATGGGCCTCGACCGCGACTTTGCGCTGGCCTTCGCCAAGAGCCAGTTAGGGGCGGGTGTTGATCTCCCCCGCTCAGGCACGCTGTTCGTCTCGGTGCGCGACGAGGACAAGAAAGGCATATTGCCGGCGGTCAAGCGCCTCGCCGGCCTCGGCTTCAAGGTGATGGCCACATCAGGCACCGCCCGCTTCCTCGCCGAAAACGGCGTCGTCGCCGAGAAAATAAACAAGGTGCTCGAAGGCCGCCCCCACATCGAGGACGCCATCCGCAACCGCCAGGTGCAGATCGTCTTCAACACGACGGATGGCCAGAAGGCGGTGTCGGACTCGAAGTCGTTGCGGCGAGCGACGCTGATGCAGAAGGTGCCGTATTACACGACTCTGTCGGGTGCGGCGGCAGTGGCCGAGGCGATCGCGGCGTTGAAGGCGGGGAGTTTGGAAGTAAGGCCGCTGCAGGAGTATTTTGCTTGAGGAAGCTTCCTTCTCCCCGTTGAACGGGGAGAAGGTGCCGGCAGGCGGATGAGGGGCAGCACTGGTTTGTAAGCCAGATGGCGTCAATTTTTCATCGCAGTATTGCAGTAAGGGTGCGTTATCTGGCCGTTAGAATCACCACCCTTTCCACCATCTTGCACTCGCACTACATGATCGTAGGAGCCTGACTTTGCGGGATCGAGATAGCCGTGACAAATTGGGCATTTCATTGCGTTCTTTAATGCTTGTCTAATGAATATTGCACTTTTTGCATCATCAGAAAAACGCTCCCCATCAGCTCCTTGAGTTATCGATAAAATCTTCGAAACCGAATTGGGCGCAATGACTGCAATAATCTCATTGTCTGTTGGATTTTTTCCTTCCGCGTAAGATTGTATCAAATAGTTGAATAAATCAGAAACCTTCTCAACACGGTTCTTGCTTCTCACAATCTGCAAGGCTTGAGTAATTATTGCTTTATTCTCTATTAAGAAGTTTTCTATTTTTTCCCTATTCTCAGTAAATTTTCGAAAGAAAGCAGGATCATTGCTCTGCAATTTGTTTCTACACAGAAGCAAAAATCCAAGGAGTAAATCGGGAAGATGCCGCCCGCGCTCGGTATAAAAATACACGGCGGGATGAAGTCCCAAACTGCCAGGACCCGTACCTGTCAATCTAGCTGCAACCCTGCTGCACGTCTCCAAAACCTTGACGGTCTCGCTCCCATCAGGATCTTCGGGAAATTCGCTTAGAGGTCGCCGAATTGTACCCTGCTCAGCATTCGTGAGCGAGATCAAGTTCATAAGCATGTCCAAAGATTGTATCGGGGATCTAGTACCACCAAGGGGTAAATCCAATGTCTTTATGGGTTGATTTATCTCAGGGTTGAAGAAAAGAGAGTGCAATTTCTTCGCAGAAGCCTCGATCTTTGTTCGATTGTCATCCAGAAATTTCGACCAGTATTTATGGCCGGTGGCTGCTCGAATAATCGAGCGGGCGGCAATTGCGATTGAACGATTGCGATTTCGGAGGAGCGTCTCCTCCGCGTCGTCCAAGGGAGTTCCTTGCGTATTTATTTTGAAAAATGACGTTTCAGCCTTATCGGCATCGCCTTCAACCCACTGCAGCGAGAGTGATCTGGTCGCCATATTTCTCGCACGAACAACACGCTGCTCAGGATGATTCTCAGGTTTTATCAAAGCGTCTCGCAGCAATGAATACTTGCCAATCTTTAACTCCACCAGGGCTCTTGCCTTGTTTGCAATTCTCTTTTGCGCGTTGTTAATTTCGTTTGAATAATATCCTATTGAATTTGGTCCATCGCCGTAGTCATCGTCTATCCAGGCTCGAAGAGCGCTCAACCTATGACCACCATCAATCACAAAGACAAATTGAGTAGACCGCCACAAGATTATTGAAGGTATAAGCTCGTTGTCCAAAAAGCTTTCGAGAAACGATACGACCTGAGCGGGAGACCAATGATTAGTTTCACGTTGAAAATCTGGCTTCCTAAGCAGTGGAACTAGCATTCCACTAGAACTCAATGTTTCGATAGACAGAGTCTTTATCGGTTCTCCCGAGGAGGGCGCCGTGCTTGTGATAGCAAAATCATCCCGCTTAATCATAGCGTCAAGAACTACCGACTCGGCCATTTTTCCCCCCTTTTTCAAATATGTCGACTGGAATAGCCCGTGAAATTAATAACAGCGCGCCGAAGAGATTAGCAAGCTCAGCGCTCACGAATGTTTATGTTTGATCGAGCAACTGCCGCGAAGCAAAGAACCCACGATCAAAGTGCCAGTCCCTAGTCGGCCGAAGACATTTTATCATTGCCAGCGAGCCTTGGGGCGTCACCCCACAGCCACACACTCAATCTCGATATCGAACTCCATCGGCCACGACGCCACCGGCACGAAACTCCGCGCCGGAGGGTTCACGCTGAAGTACTTAGCATAAACCCGGTTGATCGCGTTGTAGAAGCCGGAATTGACGGCGTAGATGCGCACCATCACCACATTTTCGAGCGAGGTGCCGGCCGCCTCCAGGCAGTGCTTCAGCGCCTTGAGCGATGCCTCGGTCTGCGTCTCGATGTCGCCGCGCACCATCTCGCCGGTCACCATGTCCACCGGCGGGGTCGCCGAGATGAACACGAAGCCGTTGGCCTTGACCGCTGTCGAACAGGGCAGGCCGAGCGCCCGCACCTTGGCCGACATGACGGGCACTTCGATGAGTTCTTTCTTCATGGTGGTGCTCCCTGGGTTTGGGGGAGCTTATAGTGCCGGCCGGGGAACGCCAGCGCCGACCCGCAGTCCAGAGCCGGAACTCGTCCCTCGCCTGCGAAATCTCGTCGGGCGCTCCCCCTCTCCGTCCCGGCTTCGCCGGGCCACCTCTCCCCCATTTCATGGGGGCGAGGAAAAGCCAATCACTGAGGTCGCGACACCGGAACGCTTGGGTTCCTCGCCCCCACAAGGTGGGGGAGAGGTGGCCCGGCGAAGCCGGGACGGAGGGGGGCTGGCGCCGACGCGTTGTCCAGCCTTCACCCTTGCCCCGGATAAGGCGTGCCGTCCTTGTGCAGGAAGCGTCCATCCGAACTCGGACTAATCATGTCGATGTCGGAGCAGGTGATGACATCGTCCGGGTTCCGCGATCCGACCTCAAGGTAGCGCGCCGTCGTGGATGACCGGTTGATGAGATGGTGGCCGTTGCCGCTGTTCTTGGCGAAGGTGGCACAGTCGCCGGGCTTGAGCAGCGTCTCGCCGCCATCCTCGACCAGCGTCAGCTCGCCTTCCAAAACATAGACGAACTCGTCCTCGTGGCTGTGCCAGTGGCGCTGGCTGGACCAGCCGCCGGGCGGCAGCGTCATCAGGTTGACGCCGAAATCGGTGAGCCCGCCGGCATCGCCAAGCCGGCGGCGCGTGCGGCCGGCGCAAGGGCCATCGAAGGGCGCGGGATAGCCCGAGCCCTTGCGGAGGGGCAGGAATGCGAGGTCGAGTTTGGGCATGGGTACTTCCCCGGGTGGGTGGTGCGGCAGTGTAGTCCCACGCAGGCATGGGAAGAACCCTGGCCGTCGCGCCGCCCTACGGCGCCCCCCTCTGTCCTGCCGGACATCTCCCCCTCAAGGGGGGAGAGTGGCAGCTTCGGCGACGGCGCTCTTTCTTCCAGCGCTGAAGATTAGCGAAAGCATTCGCGACAGCCAATCTCCCCACCTGTGGGGGAGATGTCCGGCAGGACAGAGGGGGGCGCCGTAGAGTGCTTTCGTCTGCCATTCAGCTCCTGCCGTTCACGCCCTCACCCCTGATGCGCCGCGCCCAGTTCCTTCACATGCTTCTCGTGCATCTTCAGCGTCGGCAGCGTCTTCTTGGCGAATTCCTTCATCGCCGGATCATCGCCCGATTGGGCGTAGGTGCTGAAGAGCGCGACGGCGTCCTTGTGAGCTGCTGTCTGCATCATGATGTATTTGGTATCGAAGTCCTTGCCGCTGGCGGCCTTGAGCTCGTCGAGCTGGCCCTGTTCTTTCGGCTGAAGCGCCGGGCCGGCCGGTTTGGTCGAGGCGGTGGTCTGGCCCTGCGCGAGCGCCGCCTTGAAGTCCTCGCCGGCCTTGGTGTGGTCCTCGATCATCTGTTTGGCGAAGGCCTTGACGTCGGCCGACGCCGATTTCTGCTCGGCGAGCTTGCTCGACTGAATCTCGAACTCGTTGGCGCCGGGCACCGTCTTGATGAAGGTCTGCGTGTCGACCTTGCTGTCGGCCGCCAACGGCGTCGTTTGGGCGGTGGATTGGGCAAGCGCGGCGGGCGCGGCGGCGAGCAAGGCCGCGGCGGTCATGGTCAGAAGCGTTTTCATCTGCAATCTCCGGTCGGAATGGTTCCCTCGGGATTCCAACGCCGCAGATGAGCGGAAGTTGCGCAAAGCACCTTGCCGTCAATGGCAGCATGCCTCGCCATATTGCAGCTGCTCGTGCCAGTTCGGCCTTCCTTCCGGGGTGAAATCCATCAGGTTCCACAGGATCTCGCAGGTGCCGATGGCGCGCGGGTCCTGGCCGGGCTCCGGCGGGGCGAAGCCGAGTTCGGACGACCAGAAATGCCTGATGCCGTCAGCGTCGCGATGAAACACCGACAAAAGCGGGATCTGCGCACCGTCGGCATCCTCGGCATTGTAGTCGCGCTTGAAGCTGTTGGAGGCCGACGACACCAGCCGCATCTTTTGCCACCCACGGTCGCGGCCGAGCGTGACGAGGTTTTCGAGCGCCGTTTTCGCCACCACGGCGAAGTTGAACCCGGCCGCCTGGAGATGGCCGACCGCGCCGTCGAACTGGTCGAGCAGCGCCGTGCAGGACGGGCATGGCTGGTCCGGCCGTGCCAGCTTCGCCGTGCCGCCCGTCATTGCCACGTCGCGCGTCTCCTGCGGATGGCGCGGAAACATCATCTGGTAGAGGATCAGCGTGTCCTTGCCGGGCGCGAACAGTTCCGACAGCTTTATCTCGGCCGCCCTGCCCTCGGCATCCAGCCCGTCGAACACGTAATCCTGTGGCACCAGCCCGCCCGGCGGCAACGCGCGGCGTGCCACGGCCACATCCTCCATGGCGCGGCGCAGCGCGATTTCCTTCTTCAGCAGCTTTTCGCGGGCGGCGCGGTATTTGGCGGATTCGTTGGGGAAGGTTATCATGATCGGCTCCTTGGGTCACAGCGCCGGCGTCCCGGCGCGGTTGCTCTAAGACCTAAGGACGGACCGCTGCGGCCGGTTCCGACAATTTCCCCTTCACCCTTTCACGCCGCCGGCGGTGAGGCCCGAGACGATCTTGCGCTGGAAGATCAGCACCAGCACCACCAGCGGCACGGTGACGATCACCGATGCGGCCATGATGTTGCCCCATGGAATCTCGAACTGCGAATTGCCCGACAGCAGCGCGATCGCCACCGGCACGGTCCGCTGCGCGTTGTTGGAGGTGAAGGTGAGCGCAAACAGGAACTCGTTCCACGCGCCGATGAACGCCAAAAGCCCGGTGGTCGCCAACGCCGGCCACATCAGCGGCAGGAAGATGCGCGTGATGATGATCCACGGCGTCGCGCCGTCAAGGATCGCCGCCTCCTCGACCTCGACCGGCAGGTCGCGCACGAAGGCGGTGAGCACCCAGACGGTGAACGGCAAGGTGAAGATCATGTAGGAGAAGATCAGCGCGACAAGCGAATTGTAGAGGCCGAACATCCGCACCAGTTCGAACAGTCCGGCCAGCACCGCCACCTGCGGGAACATCGATACCGACAGGATGGCGAATAGTAGCGCTGAGCGGCCGCGAAAACGGATGCGCGCCAGCGCGTAGGCCGCGGTGACGCCGAGGAACAGCGAGAGCGCGACGACCGCGCCGGAGACCACCAGTGAGTTGATCAGGTTGCGTGCGAAGGCGCCTTCGGTCAGCACGTTGCGATAATTGCCGAGGCTGAACGTCTTCGGCCAGAGGTCGGCCTGGAACAGTTCGGTGCCCGATTTCAGGCTGGTAACGATGGCGTAATAGAAGGGGAATACCGCGACCAGCACGATGGCCGCGACCAGCAGGTAGAAAGCCGTCCGCTTCAGGATCCACATCTCAGCGCCCGCCCTCGAGGCTGACCCCACCGATCCGGATATAGGCCATGGTGAGAAGCGCAAGAATGAGGAAGAGCAGCGTCGAAGCGGCCGAGCCGTAGGCGAATTTGTCGAACTCGAACAGGTTCTCGCGCGCGAACACCGACATCGACTTGGTGTGCACGTTGTTGGGCGTCAGCACATAGATCAGGTCGAAGATGCGCAGCGCATCGAGCGCGCGGAAGATCACCGCCACCATCACCGCAGGCCGGATCAGCGGCAAGGTCACCCGCCAGAAGATCTGCCACGGATTGGCGCCGTCGAGCCTGGCGACCTCGATGATCTCGCGCGGCAGCATCTGCAGCGCGGCAAGGATGAGCAGCGCCATGAACGGCGTCGTCTTCCAGATGTCGACGACCAGCACGGCGGCCATCGCCGTGTCCGCGTTGGCCGTCCAGGCGATCTTGGTGTCGATCAGGCCGAGATTGAGCAGAACCACATTGATGATGCCGAACTGGTCGTTGAGCATCCACTGCCACATCTTGGCCGAGACGATGGTCGGGATCGCCCAGGGGATGAGGATCGCCGCCCTGACGATGCCGCGGCCCGGGAATTCGGCATTGAGCACCAGCGCGACGATCGTGCCGAGGATCGTCTCGCAGGTGACCGAAATCACCGCGAAACGCACCGTGTTCCAGACGGCGCTCCACCACACCGGGTCGGCCAGCACGCCATCGTAGAGCACCCGGCCGCTCGGCATGCGCAGCACCGAGAAGTAATTGGCGAAGCCTGCCCACTGGCGGGCGTCGAGGTCGGCCAGCGAAGCGTCGGTAAAGCTGAAATAGATGGTGCGGGCGAGCGGCCAGCCGGCGGCGGCGGCAAGCACCAGGAGCATCGGCGCCAAGAACAGCCAGGCCGAGCGCACGCGCTGGCGCATCAGCCGCGAACGCGGGCGGTGGGTCGCCACGGCTTCAGGCATCGGCTCCGCTTCTTTCATCCCTCCTGCTGGGCGGGATATGGAGGCGCGTTGTGGCGTCACCAGCCACGCCCCTTCAGCCTTGTCAGCATGGCTTCGAGGTCGGCCAGATTGTCGCCGGCGGTGCCATCGCCCGACAGCGTCTTGTGGACGGCGTTCCAGAACTGGCTCGACGCCTCGTTGTACTTGATCTTGGCCGCGGCCGAGGGACGCGGCACCGCATTGAGGAATATCTGCTTCCAGCGCGGGACGATCGGCTGTTGCCTGGCGATGTCGGCATCGTCATAGAGCGCCTGGATGGTCGGCAGGCTGGAGTTCCTCAGCGCGCGGTATTTCTGCATCGCGGGCGAGGCGATGAATTTGACGAGCCCGATCGCCGCGTCCGGGTGCTTGGAATATTTGGACACGGCAAGATTCCAGCCACCCAGCACCGCCGCCGGACGCGCGCCTTCGCCGGTGCCGGCCGGCAGCGGCGCTACGTCGAACTTGCCCTTGATCGGCGAGCCTTCGGAATTGCCTAGTGCATAGGCGTAGGGCCAGTTGCGCATGAAGACCGCATTGCCGGTCTGCCACACGCCGCGCGATTCCTCTTCCTGATAGGCGAGCACACCGGGTGGCGCGATGCTTCCGACCCAGCCCTTGGCCATGTCGAGCGCTGCCGCCGCTTTTGGATTGTTGATCGAGATGGTGCCGTCCGGCTCGATGATCTGGCCGCCGCCATTCGACATCACCCATTCGAGCGCGTCGCAGGTCAGCCCCTCATAGGCATTGCCCTGGAAGACGAAGCCCCAGATGTCCTTGTTGCCGGCAGCCCGCTCCTTGTCCATGACCAGCCTGGCGGTGTCGGCCAGCTCCTTCCAGGTGGCAGGCACCTTGGCGTCGTATTTGTCGAGCAGGTCCTTGCGGTAGTAGAGCGCCGGCGCATCGGTGAAGATCGGCAGCGCCACCAGCCTGCCGTTGACGGTCTGCGACTGGATGATCGAGGGGAAATGGGCGCCGACGACATCCTTGGTCGCCGCGGTCAGGTCGACGAGCTGGCTGGCGAGCTGCGGCGCCCAGATCACATCGGTCTGGTAGACGTCGATATCGCTATTGCCGGCGGCAAGCCACAGCCGGTACTGGCCGAACTGGTCGGTCCCGGACGCCGGCATGACGGCGATGCTGACCTTGTTGCCGCTGTCCTTCTCATAGCGGTCGAGGATTTCACGCAGCACCTTGATGCCGATGCCTGTGTCGCCCGATACGATCGACAATTCGACGGCTCGCGCAGGCACAGCCGCAATCATCGCGGCAGCGACCAACGTGGCAAATGCGTGAAAGAGCCTCATGGCGGCGGAGGATCTCCTTTCGGAACGGCGACGCAAGCCTTCGAGGCTCCGGAAGCTCGTCGGACCCCTCCACCATTCTTTGAATGCGGAGCGGCGCTCTGGGTTCCCGAGCGATGCCCGCGAGCGGCGGTGGGCCGGGCCGCGGCTTCAGCCTTCCCAGGCGACAGGGCTCATCCCAAGCCGCTGATAGAGCCTGACAGCGGCGGCGTTTTCCACCGTGTTGGTCTTGAGGTCGACATGGTCTGCGCCGCGTTCGCGAAAGACGGCGAAGGCGTGCCACATCAGCGCCTCGCCGATGCCCCTGCCGCGCGCCTGCGGATGCACGGCGAGATCCCTGACGAAGGCGCTCGTCCAGCACAGCGCCGCCGCCACCAGCAGGCCCTTGGCGTCGATGACGAGGAAACAGAGCGCAGAATCGAATTCGGGGTCGCCTGAGATGCGTGGCCACCATTCGTCGAACGGGCCGTCGGCGCCATCGTCGAACACTTCGGTCAGCAGCGCATGCAAGGCCGGCGCATCGCCGGGCTCGAGGGTGCGCATGACAAAGCCATCCGACCAGTGCGCGGGAACCAGCGTCTCGTCGAGGATCTTGCGCAGCCGGATGTCGTTCGGAGCCGGCGGGCGCGGTTCGGGCATTTCGCTCAGGCGTCGGGCAGCAGGCGGCGCCGCTTGCGGTCGACGCCGAGGCCGGTCGCCTCGAGCAGGCCCTTGCGCTTGGCGTCGAAATAGTAGCCGGTCTGGTAGAGCCAGTCGGCGCGCTTGGCGTTGCCGTCCGACACCAGCCAGGCGCCACGCAGGTATTTGACGGCGTATTTCAGGTTGGTTTCGGCATCGAACAGGCCCCTGGCCGGTCCGTCATAGCCCATGCCGCGCGCCGTCGCGTGCTTGATCTGCATCAGCCCCCAATGGCCGTTGTTGTAGGCTTTGGGATTGAAGGTGCTTTCGCGGTTGACGACATGGCGCACAAGGTCGACCGGCACCTGATAAAACGCGGCGTATTTTACGATCAGCCGGTCGATATCGCCGCGCACGCCGGTCGCATGCTCTTCCTGCACCGGAGCGGCAGGAAACTGGACGAGGGCAGCCGGATTCTGCGGCACAACATAGGCCGCCTGCTGCACGCCGGGCATGGCTTTCTGATCGTTCCTGGCGATCGCCGGCACGATGAGCCCGGCGGTGGCGTAGGTGGCTGCCGCCTTGATTGGTGCGCCGGCGCCAGCCGGCGGCGGCGCCTGCCAGGCATTGGCGGTCATCACCGCCGGCACGGCCGGTGCGGTTGGGGTCGCTCCGGCAAAGGCCGCGGTTGCCGCGGCCGCCTGTGTGGTCGGGCCGGCGGACAACTCAGCGGTTTGAACGGGCGTAATCCCCGACGATTCCGGCAGCACCGAAACCGTCTCCGGCAACGGCATGGTGAAGCCGGCATCGGTGCCGGCGACGGTCGCTGTTTCGGTGAGGGAAGACGCGGATTTCATCTGCGATGTCGACGTGCAACCGCTGACGCAGGCCATGGCCGCGATCACGCCGAGCGCGATAAGGGTTTGTTTTGCTGGCAAGCCGCGTTCGGGTCCGGTTCGTCGGATGTTAAGAAATCCCTTACACCAGCGATTCCTGGCGAGCAATCGGGGCGCTCAGGTGGTTTTCGGGTGGCGAGACTCGGGCCGAAATGCCATATTGTTCCTGATATGTACCGGCACGAATGCCGGTTTCTGGCCATTTTGCGAAAGGAGCACGCCATGCAAACGCCGTCGCAGATCACAGCCGGCCACGCAGTGTTAGAAACAGTGATCGGCTTCATGGGTATTGCCTGGAGCGAAAAGGGCCTGATCCGGCTCTGCCTGCCCGAACGCAGCCGCGAGGCGGTCGAGCGGCGGCTGATGCGCCACGCCGGCGTTTCGGCCGCTACCGTGCAGCCGCCGTGGGTGGTCGAGCTGATCGCCTCGATCAAGGCCTATGCGGCGGGCGAGGATATCGATTTCTCCGGCGTGCCGGTCGATCTCGACGGCATCGACGATTTCCGCCTCGCCATCTATGGCGCGGCGCGAAAGCTAGCCTATGGCGAAACCACCACCTATGGAGAACTGGCCAAGCGCGCCGGCCATGCCGGCCTGCCGCGCGAAACCGGTGCCGCGCTTGGCGCCAATCCGGTGCCGCTGGTCATTCCCTGCCACCGTATCCTCGCGGCCGGCGGCAAGATCGGCGGCTTTTCGGCGCCCGGCGGTTCGACCACCAAGGAAAAGATGCTGGCCATGGAAGGCGTGCGCGTCGGCCCGCCGCCGCCCGCGCAGGTCTCATTCGGATTTTGAAACGATAGCCGCCGCGCCAGGCTATGGCCTAGTCGTTATGAAAAAACCGCCGGCGGAAATGCCGATCGTTGTCCGGGCGCTTGCAATTATAGACCGGGCAGGATTTCGTATCGGCGCTCGGCACATAGGCGCGTGTCCTCACCTCGCCCGTTGTGCAGAATTGCTGGCTCTGCACATAGCGGTCGTAGAGTGGCAGTCCCGGTACCCGCCTCGACTGGTAACGCAGGATGACGGCGCCCTGCCGCGCGATCGTCGCCTGCACGCGGCCACACTCCATCCGCGTCGGATCGTAGCGCGAGATCGCCTGCGCCTCGGCGGCAATCAGCGTCAGGCATGCTGCCAGCAGAATGGTCTTCATGGTCCTCTCCCCTGATGCGCGGCTCACGGACAGCGCCATCTGACGCAACGGTTTCACCGGATTGGGGCGGCCATTGGGCGGTCCCTCGATCACGGCTTTCTCACGCAGTCTTGTATTTCGTGCGAAAGCAGCCTATATCAGCCCCATTGATATTTCGGCCGATCGATCCGGGCCTCGCGATCTTCGCGTTTGCTGACGTCTATCTCCAAAATCTCGATGCACACCGGCTGGACCTCGGTTCGGTCAAACCAAAGCAAATGTGAAGGACTATTTTTATGGCAACTGGAACGGTCAAGTGGTTCAACGCCACCAAGGGCTTCGGCTTCATCCAGCCTGACGCGGGCGGCGCGGACGTTTTCGTCCACATCTCCGCTGTCGAGCGCGCTGGGCTGTCGACCCTGGTCGAAGGCCAGAAGATCAACTTCGAGATCGAGCAGGACCGCCGCACTGGCAAGTCGTCCGCTGGATCTCTGAGCAAGGCAGCCTGATTTTGAAAATGGCGCGCGCCGGGCGACAGCCCGGGGCGCGCGGCAAGTCACGGATGTACTGACGGTCGCGCGAGAAGCGCGCCGGAGCGGAAAGACCCGACAAGCCGGATCAGCAGATAGCTGCCAGCCCGGACCGGACGCTCCCGATCAGGCTACCGAAATGGGAAGGCGGGCATTGTCCCGCCTTTTTATTTGCCTGGATTCAGGCGAAACGGCGACACAGCGTCCTTCTCCCCGCCACTATACGCGGAGAAGTGCCCGGCAGGGCGATGAGGGGCGGCGCGCCGGCACTTCAAGAGGAACGATCGCAGAGCCAAGCACAACGAAGGGCGGCTGCGCCCCTCATCTGGCTGCCGCCATCTTCTCTCCCCGTGAACGGGGCGAAGGACGCTCTAATCGCCGCTTTCGCCAATCACCGGCATCGCTACCCTGCCCACTCCATAGAGACGTGCCCCGGATCCGCCACCACGCGGTCAAGCCACGCAGCCACCGCCGGATAGGCGTCGAGCTGGAAGCCGCCCTGCTCCGCCGTATGCGTATAAGCGTAAAGCGCCATGTCGGCGATGCTGTAGGCGCTTCCGGCGAAGAACGCGTTGTTCTCCAGGTATTTATTCATGACACCGAGCGCCTTGTTGCCGCGCTCCAGTGTCACCGCCAGCCGCTCGGGCGTCGCGTCCTTGGCCCTTTCGGGAAAGGTCAGCAGCGCCTTGCGCACGGCGATATAGGGCTCGTGGCTGTACTGTTCGAAGAACAGCCATTGATAGGCGAG
The DNA here is from genome assembly GCF_006442405.1 of Mesorhizobium sp. B2-2-3. Classification (NCBI taxonomy): domain Bacteria; kingdom Pseudomonadati; phylum Pseudomonadota; class Alphaproteobacteria; order Hyphomicrobiales; family Phyllobacteriaceae; genus Mesorhizobium; species Mesorhizobium sp. B2-2-3. Next base: position 66,116 of record NZ_VFWC01000010.1, read on the forward strand.
CCCGCGCTCATACTTGTCCGCGGGCAGGAAGCGCGTGCCCTCGGCGAGGTAGAGCAGGATGGCGTTGGATTCAGCGATCCGCCTTCCGTCGTCGAGCTCCAGCAGCGGCACCATGGCGTTCGGATTCTTGGCGACGAAATCCGCTTTTCGCGTATCGCCCGTGTGCGAACTCACCTCGACAGTGGTGAAAGGGAGGCCGAGCTTGGCCATCAGCAGGCGCGGCTTGTAGCAGTTGCCGCTGTCGATCATGCTGTAAAGTATCATCGCTGGTCCCCCGAGCGCTGCCATGTGCAGACGCGATTATCGTAGCCGCGCCGTCCTCACCAATGATTAGTTTTGGCGCGACGATCAGCGCCGCTGATGTGTAGCACACGGCGCTACCCGAACAGCGGCACCACCTTGCTGTCCCTGCCCAGCAGCGCGTCGATGGCGAGCGGTCGCTCGTCGAAGATCACCCCGGCCAGCGCCGGCCGGGCGAGTAGAAAACCTTGCAGCAGGTCGACGCCGCCATCGAGCGCGACGCGCAGATGGGTGGGCTGTTCGATGCCCTCGACCAGGACCTTGGCGCCGCGGTCGTGCAGGCTGGAGACCAGCGGGCGGAAGAACCGCTCGGCGGCGGCGTGGCGGCAGAATTGCGCGAACCAGCCACCGTCGATCTTGACGATATCGGGCTTGAGCAGGCTGACCCGCTCCTCGGTCGAGTGGCCGGTGCCGAAATCGTCGATGGCGATGCGGATGCCGTCGCGGCGCATCTCGCGCACCAGCCTGGCCAGCAGCGTGTCGTCGGCCGCCTGTTCGGTGATTTCGCAGACCAGCATGCCGGGGGCCAGGCCGAGCTCGCCGAGATGCCTGCTCATCAGCCGGATTTCGGCCAAGGCCCGGCCCCGATGGGCGTTGACCAATGGATTGTAGTTGAAGAACAGATCGAGCCCGTCGACGCCGATGTTGCGGAAGTTCCTGAGATGCAGCACGCGGCACATGGTTTCGACGAACAGCCGGTCCTCGGCCGCGACGCCTTCGAAGAACGCCCGTGCGGCGCCCGGCCGGCCGGCGCGATGCGGCTCTATCAGGCCCTCGACCGCGATTGCGTGCAGGAAGCGGCCGCGCGGCGCGAAGATCGGCTGGTAGGCGCTGCGCAGGCGGAAGTCGCCATAAACGCCATATTCGATACCGACCTCGTCCATGAAGATCGCATCGCCGACATCGCGCCGCCGCTCGGGCCTCATCGTGTGCCCCTGCGCCCAAAGGCTTTCGCCGCCCGCGCGGTATGCGGCGCGGCTGCCGGGACGGAAGAGGCACTGTCGGCGGCAGGCGATGGCCCGTCCTCGCCGAAGACGCGGAAGCTGGTCGGCGCCAGTTCCGGCCGTGCCAGCACGAAACCCTGGACCATCGAAGCCCCGGATTTCTCGGCCAGCTCCAGCTGCCAGCCTTCCTCGATGCCCTCGAACACGGTGCGGATGCCTTGTGCCTCGAAGCTTTTCACCATGGACGTCAGCAGCGCGAAGCCGGCGCCGGACTCCATCAACTGCGTGATCCAGTGGGCATCGAACTTGACGATGTCGGGTTTCAACTCCTTGATGCGGTTGATGTCGGAATCGTCGGCGCCATAGTCATCGACGGCAATGCGAAAGCCGTTGCCCTTCAACGCCGCGACGAAACCGTGCAGGGTCTCCTGCGAGGCTGGACGCTGCTCGGTCACCTCGCACACGACACGGCCCGGATCGATGCCGGCCTCGTGCAGCACCAGGCGCATTTCGCGCAAGGCATTGTCGGCAACGGCGCGCTCGGTGAACACCGACGGATCGAAATTGACGAAGATCGACGCTTCCTGCGGCAGGCAGGCGCCGGCATTCAGCAGATGCAGCGTCCTGGTCAGCGCCTCGACATGAAGCCGGTCGGCGGCCGGGCAGGTGCTGAAGAAGCTCATTGGCGATTGCGGCTCGCCGTTGCGGAACGGCCGGATCAAGCCCTCGAAGGCGGCAACCGACAGCTTGCCTTCCCTGAAGGCGAAGATCGGCTGGAAGGCGCTTTGCAACGTATAAATGCCCCAGACACCTGACGAGGTGCCGTCATCATGACGGATGATATGGGCAAGCCCGATGCTGCGCGACAAGGTTCCTCGCTCCGCGAACTGGCGCAATTGGGTTACGATCCTGCCACGCAAGCCTCTACCGCCCGTTAATGAACTTTCTGTTGCCGATCACGGCTCATTGACCTCCTTGCGGCACTGGCCCAGCCGACAATGCTTGCACTCACGGGAATGATGCGACATGAGAAGCGCCGCGGCCGCTCCTGGCCGCGCTGATCCTTTCTGGAGAGAAAAAAGGTCATGGCCTTCCTTGCCGACACCCTTTCCCGCGTGAAGCCTTCCGCCACCATCGCGGTGACGCAGAAAGCCCGCGAGCTGAAAAATGCCGGCCGCGACGTCATCGGCCTGGGTGCCGGCGAACCGGATTTCGATACGCCCGACAACATCAAGAATGCGGCGATCGAGGCCATCCGCCGTGGTGAGACCAAATATCCGCCGGTGTCTGGCATCGCGCCGCTGCGCGAAGCGATCGCGAAGAAATTCAAGCGCGAGAACAATCTCGACTACAAGCCGGAGCAGACCATTGTCGGCACCGGCGGCAAGCAGATCCTGTTCAACGCCTTCATGGCGACGCTGAATCCCGGCGACGAGGTCATCATCCCCCGCCCCTATTGGGTCAGCTATCCCGAGATGGTGGCGATCTGCGGCGGCACCTCGGTGTTCGCCGACACTTCGATCGACAATGGCTTCAAGCTCACTGCCGCTGTGCTGGAAAAGGCCATCACGCCGCGCACAAAGTGGCTGCTGATGAACTCGCCGTCGAACCCGTCGGGCGCCGCCTACACCGAGGCCGAGCTTCGGTCGCTCGCCGACGTGCTGCTCAGGCATCCGCATGTCTGGACGCTGACCGACGACATGTACGAGCATCTGACCTACGGCGACTTCGTCTTCAAGACCATCGCCGAGGTCGAGCCGAAGCTCTATGAGCGCACGCTGACCATGAACGGCGTGTCGAAAGCCTATGCGATGACCGGCTGGCGCATTGGCTACGCCGCGGGTCCCGTCCAGCTGATCAAGGCGATGGACATGATCCAGGGCCAGCAGACGTCGGGCGCCTGCACCATCGCGCAATGGGCCTCGGTCGAAGCGCTGAACGGCCCGCAGGACTTCATCGCCAAGAACAAGGCGATCTTCCAGGGGCGCCGCGATCTCGTCGTCTCGATGCTCAACCAGGCGCGCGGCATCTCTTGTCCGTCGCCGGAAGGCGCCTTCTACGTCTATCCGTCCTGCGCCCAGCTGATCGGCAAGAAGACCAAGGCCGGCAAGGTGATCGACACTGACGAGGCCTTCTGCTCGGAGCTGCTCGAGGCCGAGGGCGTGGCGGTGGTATTCGGTTCGGCCTTCGGCCTCGGTCCGAACTTCCGCATCTCCTACGCCACGTCGGAGACGCTGCTGGAGGAGGCGTGCACGCGCATCCAGCGCTTTACGGCATCACTGACCTGATCGTGAAAACAAAACCCGGCCAAACGCCGGGTTTTTAGATCGGCTCGACACGGTACTCAGCCGCCATATTGGGCCGGCGTCACCGCTTCCAGCCAGTCGGCATGCACGCCCTCGAGCGCTTCCTGCATGGCTATATGCGTCATGGCCGTTTTCGGCCCGGCGCCATGCCAGTGCTTTTCGCCTGGCGCGAACGAGATGACGTCCCCTGCCCTGATCTCCTGGATGAGACCGCCCCAGGTCTGGGCGAGGCCGGCGCCCGACGTGACGTACAGCGTCTGGCCAAGCGGATGCGTGTGCCAGTGGGTCCGCGCGCCCGGTTCGAAGCTGACCAATGTCGCCCGCAGCCGTGCCGGAGCCTCCTTCTCGATGATCGGCGTCTGCAGCACCCGGCCGGTGAAGTACTTTTCCGGCGCGATGACGGTCGGCGTGCTGCCGCAAGCAATGATCTTCATCGTTCGATCCCTGGAACTGGTGGCGATGCGGGCGGCGGCGACGCCGCTCTTCTTTCGAGACCCTAGTTTCGGCCGATATGGCCGTCGACGCAACCGGTCTGTTCGGCTTTGCAAATCAGCGGCAACCGCACCGCGCGCTCGGCCCTTGAGGCTACCTATTTTCCTTGCCCTGCCGGCAAACAAGTGGGACGATACCTTTGGGCCGGTTGAAGACAAGCCCGCCCGCGACGGTCGAACAGGCCGGCCGCCGCTCAGGACCGACTGACCTTGGCCTGAACCATGAATGCCAGTCGGTCTCCAGGGAAACGCCTGAGTGGAGGTCAGTCATGGGTAATCGCGCCGGAGGAAGACGCACGGGACCGAAATGCATTGCCATAGTCGGTCCCTTCGCAAGCGGTAAGACGACACTTCTCGAAGCCATATTGGCCCGCACGGGCGCCATTCCCCGCCAGAACCCGGTTTCCTCGGGAAACACCGTTTCAGATCATTCGCCCGAGGCGCGCGCCCACGCCATGAGCGTCGAGGCGACCTTCGCCACCACGGAATTCATGGGCGAGCAGTTCACCTTCGTCGACTGTCCCGGATCGATCGAATTCTCCTTCGAGGCCGAACCGGTACTGGCCGCCTGCGACCTCGCGGTGGTCGTCGCCGAGGCCGACGAGAAGAAGATCCCCGCCCTCCAGCTCATCATGCGCAAGCTCGACGATCTCGGCGTGCCGCGCATCCTGTTTCTCAACAAGGTCGACAAGGCGATCGCGGGCGTGCGCGACACGCTGAAGATGCTGCAGCCGGCAAGTGCGGTGCCGTTGCTTCTGCGCCAGATACCGCTGCGCAAGGACGGCGTCGTCATCGGCTCGATCGATCTGGCGCTGGAACGCGCCTATATCTACCGCGAATATGCCGAGAGCGAGGTGGCCCAGATCCCTGGCGACGAAAAGGCGCGCGAGCTGGAAGCCCGTTTTTCGATGCTGGAAAGACTGGCCGACCATGACGACCAGCTGATGGAACAGTTGCTCGAGGAGATCGAGCCGCCCAAGGACGCGGTCTTCGATGATCTTGCCGCCGACCTGCGCGACGGCGCCGTCACGCCGGTGCTGATCGGCACCGCAGAGAAAGGCAATGGCGTGCTGCGTCTCCTGAAGGCGATCCGCCATGATGCGCCCGACATCGACGCGACCCGCAAACGGCTCGGCGCCCCCGAAGGCAACGCGACCGTGGTTCAGGTGATGAAGACCATCCATACGCCGCACGGAGGCAAATTGTCGGTGTCGCGCATCCTTTCGGGACAGGTCGCCGATGGCTCCGAGCTCTGGCTGCCCGGCGGCGACATGGCAAAGGTGTCCGGCATCTACAGGATGCTTGGCAAGGACCAGTCGAAGCTCACCGCGGCGAAGACCGGCGACACGGTCGCGCTCGGCAAGCTGGACGCGGTCAAGACCGGCCAGACGCTGACCTCGGCCAAGGGCGGCATGAAGCCGCTGCTCCAGTTCGAGCCGCCGCAGCCTGTCTTCGCTTTCGCCTTGCGGCCGAAGGAGCGCAAGGACGAGGTGAAGATGTCGGCCGCCATCCAACGGCTGGCCGAAGAAGATCCCTCGCTCAGCCTGCATCATAACCAGGACTCGGCCGAGACCGTGCTGTCGGGCCATGGAGAAATGCACCTGCGCGTCGTACGCGAACGGCTCGAGGGCAAGAACCAGATTCCGGTCGAAGGCCATCCGCCGGCGGTGCCCTACCGCGAGACTATCCGCAAATCGGCGCAGCAACGCGGCCGCCACAAGAAGCAGTCCGGCGGCCACGGCCAGTTCGGCGATGTGGTGATCGAGATAAAGCCGCTGCCGCGCGGCGCAGGTTTCCAGTTCACCGATACCATCACCGGCGGCGTGGTGCCCAAGACCTACATCCAGTCGGTCGAAAGCGGTATACGCGATTACCTGAAGTCGGGCCCGCTCGGCTTTCCCGTCGTCGACGTCGCCGTCAACCTGTCGGACGGCTCCTACCACGCGGTCGATTCCTCCGACATGGCCTTCCAGATGGCGGCCAAGCTTGCCATGAAGGAAGGCATGGCGGGCTGTTCGCCCGTGCTCCTGGAGCCAGTGATGAAGGTCGAGATCGTGACGCCCTCCGATGCGACCTCGAAGATCATCGCGCTGATCCCGCAGCGGCGCGGCCAGATCCTCGGCTACGACGCGCGGCCCGGCTGGCCAGGATGGGATGTCGTCGAGGCGACCATGCCGCAATCCGAGATCGGCGATCTGATCATCGAGCTGCGCTCGGCCACCTCGGGCGTCGCCAGCTACCGCGCCGTCTTCGACCACATGGCCGAACTCACCGGCCGGCTCGCCGACGAAGCGATGAATGCCAACGGCAAGGCAGCCTGATACTGATGCATGTCGTCTAAAGTGATCTCGGCTTTGGGACATCGACATCCACAAAGATTTGGGTGAGTGCCCTCTCGACCTTGTTCGAGAGGGCGCAAACAAAAAACGACGCCCGGGGGGGGCCGGACGCCGTTTTGTTTGCGGACCGTTTTCTTGGGAGGAGAAACGGCAGGTCCGCCGCATCTTGAAGTCGCCGCTTCGGCGGAAGAAGGTTCGGACGCGGTAGCCGCCTGAGCCCGGATCGTCCGAGTGATGCCCCCATCTCCCGTCCGACCACACCGCGTCCTATGATCTGCTTAGCAGGAGCCGAGCGCCTTTGACATGTTACCAGAGGTTACATGTCACTGTTACGTGGCTATTTCGGTGGATTTTCCCGCCCTTCCGGCAGCGTCCGGGCAACAAAAAAGCCGGATCAATGAAGATCCGGCTGAGTTTGATTGGAAGTGCCTGTTAAGGCTAACCTCCAGAGGGGAACACTCGAGGGCGCTAATGGGAGGAGAACGCGCCCAGGAGATGAACTATATATGTGCTCATCATGCCCAAGAAACAAGCATCTATTTTGCAACACACGCATGCAAAAAGACGCAGGCTGTGGTCTAAGCCATTTCTGGACCCAATAGGACCAGCAGAATCACCGAAGCGGAACCCGCAATGAGACAATTGTCACGGCGGAATCGCGAATCACGCTCGGTTTTCATCCCGAAATGTCAAAAATGCGCAATGGCGTGGAATGAGGCAGCAGGCGTTTATTTCCGAGGCAACTAATGCATGTCGCGCAAAGTGTCCTCGGTTCGGCAGCGACGTGAACAACAAAGACTTGAGCGCGTCGCGGGAATCGGTTTGGGCGTGACATGCTTCAGGCGGGAGACAAGCAATGCGGACCTTTTCGGCGATCGCCGGCAGTGCTGCGTTCTTCATCGCGGCACCCTGTATCGTCGCCGGCCTCGTGCCGTGGCTGCTGACGGATCGCTGGGACCGGCCATGGTCGAGCCTGCCGGGTCTTGCCCCGCTCGGCTGGATCCTCATCGCGGTCGCCGTGGCGGCGCTGCTGCATGCATTCGCCTGCTTTGCGCTTGAAGGCCTCGGCACGCCTGCTCCGGTCGCTCCGACCGAGAGACTGGTGGTCGGCGGGCTCTACCGCCATGTCCGCAATCCGATGTATGTGGCGGTGCTGTCGATCATCATCGGCCAGGCACTGCTGTTTTCAAGCTGGACGCTTGTCGCCTACGCCGTCATGGCAGCCGCGGCCATGGCCACCTTCGTCAAGCTGTACGAGGAGCCGACGCTCGCACGCCGCTATGGCGATGAATACGAAACCTACCGCCGCAACGTGCCCGCCTGGCTGCCCCGCCTGACGCGCTGGCGGAGGTGAGAGTCTGCGCGATCTCCGGGGTCAATACGACCAGCTCCGCGCCTTGGCGATGATGAAGTCGCGAAACACGTGCAGCTTCGCCTGGTTCTTCATCGCGTCGGGGTAGGCGAAATAGGTGTCGAAGGAAGGCACCTCCGTTTCCGGCAGGAGCTGCACCAGGCCGGAATCCTTGGAGATGACATAGTCGGGCAGCATGGCGATGCCGGCGCCGCCCTGGACCGCGCGCTTGATCGACAATATATCGTTGATCTGCAGCGTCGGCACGCGCTGGCCGCCCTCGAAATCGCCGACCGTCTCCAGCCAGTTCAGCTCCGACAGATGCGCCGGCACCGGCACGCCGAAAGTGACGATGCGATGCGCCTTGAGCTCGGCCACCGAAGCCGGCCTGCCATGCTTGGCGATATAGCCTGGCGAAGCATAGAGGTGGAAATGCACCGTGAACAGGCGGCGCTGGATAAGGTCCGGCTGCTGCGGCTGGCGCAGCCGGATGGCGCAATCGGCCTGGCGCATGGTCAGGTCGAGCTCCTCGTTGGCGAGGATCAGCTGCAGGCTGATTTCAGGATAGAGCTCGATGAACTCCTGCACGCGTTCGGTCAGCCAGCCGGCGCCGAGCCCGACCGTGGTCGTGACCCTGAGCACGCCGGAGGGGCGGTCCTTGGTCTCGGTCAGCCGCGATTTGATGGTCTCGAGCTTCATCAGCACGTCATGCGCCGTGCGGAACAGCATCTCGCCCTGTTCGGTCAGCACCAGGCCGCGGGCGTGGCGGTTGAACAGCGGCACGCCGACATCATGCTCGAGCGCGCTGACCTGGCGCGAAATCGCCGATTGCGACAGGTGCAGCGTCTCGGCCGCATGTGTAAACGACCCTGCTTCCGCCGCAGCGTGAAACACGCGTAGCTTGTCCCAGTCCAACGCCATGATTCCCCTCGTTCCTGTTTGGCGTCTGAATGAAAAATCAGGCTTTTACACGGCGTTTCTAAGCCGTTCTTTCAACAGTTTGCGAACCGCTATTCGGCCGCCTCGCGATGCACCTCGATGCCGGCCAGGTACTTCTCCGCCTCGAGCGCCGCCATGCAGCCCAGCCCCGCCGCAGTCACCGCCTGGCGATAGATATCGTCGGTCACGTCGCCGGCGGCGAACACGCCGGGCACGTCGGTGCGGGTCGAATCCGGCGCCGTCCACAGATAGCCGTTCGGCTTCTGCTTCAGCTTGCCGACGAACAGCTCGACCGCCGGCGCATGGCCGATCGCGACGAACACGCCGTCGACCTCGAGCTGCGTCTCGACACCCGTCACCACGTTGCGCAGCTTCAACCCTTCGACCGAAGGCGGCAGTGGCGTCTTGCCCGGACGGCCGGTGATCTCGTCGACAACCGTGTCCCAGATGACGCGGACATTGTCCTTCTTCAAGAGCCGCTCGCGCAGGATGCGTTCGGCGCGGAAGTCCGAGCGCCTGTGGATGACCGTCACGCTCTTGGCGAGGTTCGACAGATAGAGTGCTTCTTCCACTGCCGAATTGCCGCCGCCGACCACCGCGACATCCTTGCCGCGGTAGAAGAAGCCGTCGCATGTGGCGCAAGCCGATACGCCGAAGCCCATGAACGCCTGTTCGGTCGGAATGCCAAGCCATTTGGCCTGCGCGCCGGTGGCGATGATCAGGGCATCGGCTGTGTAGACGGTACCGGAATCGCCCGTTGCGCGGAACGGCCGCACGTTGAGATCGACCTCGGTGATGATGTCGGCGATGATGTCGGTGCCGACATGCTCGGCCTGCCTGAGCATCTCGCTCATCAGCCATGGACCCTGGATAGGTTCGCCGAAACCGGGATAGTTCTCGACGTCGGTGGTGATCATCAGCTGGCCCCCCTGCTGCAGGCCGGCGACCAGCATCGGCTTCAGCATGGCGCGGGCGGCATAGATCGCCGCGGTATAACCGGCCGGGCCGGAACCGATGATGAGGACAGGCGCGTGCTTGGTGGTCATGAAAAGCCTCTGCGGAGGGCTGCCGGCGTTTGCGGCATGGAAAACTCGTCGATGTCGCGCGTAATGTAAGTGTTGCCCACGACGCCAGCAAGGCAAGTTGGCGCTCGTCCCCGGAAAGCTTTGTCGCACCGGGCGAACCGCTCTGGTGCTGCGTGGATTTCCGCGTGGGGGATGGCGTGGACAGCAAAGTCGTTTAATTACAAAATCCCGCAAGATTCTTTCGCCACCCGTAACCATCGAAAGCCCCGAAATGCCGCTCAAGGCCGACCTCGACGCAATCGACTGGAAGATCCTTCGCGAATTGCAGGCAGATGGGCGCATGACCAATGTCGAACTGTCGAACCGCGTCGGCATTTCGGCACCGCCTTGCCTGCGCCGCGTCAAGCGACTGGAGGAAGCCGGCATCATTCGCGGCTATCGGGCGCTGCTCAACGCGCCGGCGCTCGGTCTCGACGTGGTCGCCTTCTGCCTGGTCGGCCTGCACCATCAGGCCGATGCCGAGCTTCGCATCTTCGCTGAGCGCACGCGCGGCTGGCCGGTCGTACGCGATGCCTGGATGGTGTCGGGCGAATCCGATTTCCTCCTGCACTGCGTGGCAAGCGACCTCGGCGCCTTCCAGACCTTTGTCATCGAGGAACTGACCTCCACGCCGAACGTCGACACGGTGCGCACAGCCCTCACCATCCGCCGGGTCAAGGATGAAGGGTTGGTCTCGTTCGAGCGGCCGTGACGCCGATCGATTGCGGCGCCCGGCCAAAGCGAATTCCGGAATTTCGCCACATCGCCGCCGCGTTGATAACGGACAGGCGCAGGCAGCCGGATCGTCCTGTGCGATTTGGCGCCTGATTGGTTTCCTTGCCCAAGCAGCGTAAGTTCCAAGGACAATCCGCCGTGGAAGGGACCATGACCAGGTTTGCAAGCCCGATTTCGGCGCTCATCATCTGCATGAACGAGGCCGATATGATCGGCCCGTGCCTCGAAAGCATCGATTTTTGCGCCGAGATCGTCATCGTCGATTCAGGCTCCACCGACGCCACGTTGGACATCGTTCGGCAGTTTGTCGCTGAGGGCTATCCGATAAAGCTGCTGCACAATGGCTGGCCGGGTTTTCCGCATCAGCGGCAATTCGCGCTCGACCACGCCACGCAGCCCTGGTGTCTTTCGATCGACCCGGACGAACGCGTCGACGACCGGCTGCGGCAGTCGATCGTGGCGGCGGTCGAGACGGCGAATGCCGGCATCAGCGGATGGTACATCCGCCGCCGCGACTGGCTGAAGGGCTACGGCTATGCCCATCGCTGGGTGCTGCACAACAGGCTGTTGCGGCTTTTCCGCCGGGAAGGTGCGACCATGGACGTGACCGCGCGGGTCCATGAATCCTTCGGCGTTTCCGGCGAGACCAGCACGATCGAAAACGGCGTGCTGCTGCATCGCCGCGAAATATCGGTCGAGGAGGATCTGGCCCGGGCAAATGCCTATTCCAGCCTCAAGGCGGCCACCCTGGTCGAGAAAGGCAAGAAGCCGGGCCTGGTGCGGCTGGTGCTTTCGCCGCTCGGCAACTTCCTGAAATTCTATCTGGCCAAGCGCTACTTCCTGTGCGGCCGGCACGGCTTCGTCTATTCGATGTCGGTGATGATCTATTCCTTCGCCACCGAGGCCAAACTGTATGAGGCCTCGCAAGGCAGCGAACCGGCGTGAGCGGTCAGGTCCGGATCAAGACCGCTTATCCCGGCCATCGAGCCGCCCTATGGCGGCGATGAGACCGTCGAGGTCGCTGCTGTCCCGCAAGGGCCTGATGACGAAGCCGGAGCGAAGCTGCGCCTCGCCGCCGACGAGCCAGCCCTGCGGCAGGCCGGCGCCCAGGCCTGCCTCCATGTCGGCCAGCTTGTCGCCGACGATCACGGACCGCCGGAGATCGAGATCGAGGCGTCTCGCCGCCTCGAAGAGCATGCCGGGATTGGGTTTGCGCATCGGGTGATCCGATATGCCCAGCGGCCCCACGCCAGCCTCGTGGTAGGCGCAGGCCAGCACCATGTCCACGACAACGCCCTGATCGCGCAACAGGTCGAGCACGCGGCGGTTCACATCGGCGAAGGCACTCCAACCGAAATAGCCGCGCGCGATGCCGGACTGGTTGGTCACCACCACGACCGGGATGCCGGCATTGTTGGCGGCGGCGATCGCCGGCAACATCTGCGGCCGGAGCTCGATCTCGGCCGGATCGCTGGGATAGTCGGTATCGACATTGATGGTGCCGTCGCGATCGAGGAACAGCGCCGGCTGGCCGGCGGGAAAAACCCTGCCGCCGATCCGCTCCACCCACAGGCCCGGCTCGGCCAACGGGTGCGGCGCCTTGTCAGCCATTGCTGAGGCGCGCTTCCACCACCTCGCACAGGTGATGGTAGAGGCACAGATGCCCTTGCTGGATGATCGGCGTCGAGGTCGAGGGCACGTTGAGCAGGATGTCGGTGAGCGGCGCGAGCTTGCCGCCTGTGTCGCCTGTCAGGCCGATCACCGTCATGCCCATGGTCCGTGCCTGTTCGGCGGCCGCCAGGATGCTCGGCGAATTGCCGCTGGTCGAGATCGCCAGAAGCACGCCGCCGGCCGCGCCATGCGCCTCGACCTGGCGCGAAAAAACGGTGTCGAAGCCGTAATCATTACCCCAGGCGGTCAGCACCGCGGCATTGGCCGGCAGCGCGATGACATTGTAGCCCTTGCGCTCCTTGAGAAAGCGGCCGACCAGTTCGCCGGCGATGTGAATGGCGTCGCTGGCCGAACCGCCATTGCCGCAGATCAGCAGCGCCTTGCCCGACGAAAGGGCGGCGACGATCGCGGTCGCCGCACGTTCCATCGCGCCTGTGAGATCGCGCTCGACCAGCGCCGTGATCGCGGCCGCCGAGCGGACCAGGTAATCGTTCAGTTCGGACATGAAACCCTCAATTCTTGTTGCCGGCCGAGCGCAACCTGCCGATGGTGCCGGTCGTGCTCTTGCCGGCGACGAGATCGACCAGGACCACGCGCCCGCCGGCTTTCTGCACCACGTCCGCGCCGACCACGGTGTCGACCGTGTAGTCGGCGCCCTTGACGAGTATGTCGGGCAGAAGCGCCTCGATCAGCGCCAGCGGCGTGTCCTCGTCGAAGACCACCACCGCGTCGACCGACGCGAGCGCCGCCAGCACGCAGGCGCGGTCGTGCTGGTCGTTGACGGGCCGTTCCGGCCCCTTCAGCCGGCGCACCGAGGCATCGCTGTTGAGGCCGAGCACCAGCCGGTCGCACTGGCTGCGCGCCGCGTGCAGCAGGCTGACATGGCCGGCATGCAGGATGTCGAAACAGCCATTGGTGAAGCCGACGCTGAGGCCCTCCTCCTTCCAAGCCGCCACCAGCCGTGCGGCCGATTTGGCGTCGAGGATGGCATCCCTGTGGACGCTCGGACCGTGCGATCGAAACAGCGCGCCATTGAGTTCCTCGACCGTCAGCCGCGCCGTGCCCCGCTTGCCGACGACCACGCCGCCGGCGGCATTGGCGATCGAGGCGGCCGCGACCGGATCGGCGCCGGCGGCAAGCGCCAGCGCGAAGGTCGCGATCACCGTATCGCCGGCGCCCGACACATCGAACACTTCGCGCGCCTGCGTGGCGATGTGGCGCGCCTCCGTCGGACTGACGACGCTCATGCCCTTTTCGCTGCGCGTGGCGACGACGAAGTCGAAGCCATGCGCCGCAAGCAGCTCGCGCGCAGCGGCCACGATCTCGTCATCGCTGAACACCGGCCGTTCGACCGCTTCGCCGAGTTCCTTGCGGTTGGGCGTGATGGCGGTCGCACCGGCATAGCGTCCATAATCCCGGCCCTTCGGATCGACCAGCACCGGCTTTCCCGCCTCGCGGCAGATCGCGATCAATTCGCCGGCGACGCCGTCGAGCAGGATGCCCTTGCCGTAATCCGACAGGATGACGATGTCGGCGTGCGCCAGCGCGGCGCGGAAATGCCGGACCAGCGCCGCGCGCTCCGCCGCGCCGAGCGGCTTGATCTCTTCCTCGTCGAAGCGCAGCACCTGCTGGTTGAGCGCGCTGAAGCGGCTCTTGGACGACGTCATGCGGCCGCGCTCCCGCGCCAGGCCTGTCGTGTCGGCGCCAAGCTCGCCGAGCATGCGCACCAGGCTGTCGCCTGCCGTATCAGAGCCGATCACCGAGACCGGAATGGCGGCGGCGCCGAGCGAGATGATGTTGGCCACGACATTGCCGGCGCCGCCCATCGCCAGGCTCTCGCCGCGCCCATGGAGCACCGGGATCGGCGCTTCAGGCGAAATCCGCTCGATGATGCCGTTGACGAACCGGTCAAGGATGAGATCGCCGACCACCAGCACGGTGGCCTGGCCGAAGTGCGCGATGGCGCGGTGCAAGGGCTCGGGGGAAAGTGGGTCGTGCTTGGTCATGTCACTGGCAACGCGCAAAAACCGGTTTTGAAGATGCATGGAGGACAAATTGGCCGGGATCGGTCGTTCATGGCGATGCCGATATACCGCAATTCGAGCCAGCGCAACGCCGGCTGGCCTCGTCAACTCTTCTGCAAGGCGACATGGACGCCAAGCCCGACCAGCACCGCGCCGCCGGCTCGCTGCATCATGCGCTGGGCGCTGCTGGAGCGGCGCAGCCTGCCGATCACGGCACCAGCCAGGAACACGCAGACGATATCGGCCGAGGAGAACATCAGGTTGACTGTCGTGCCCAGCACGACGAATTGCAGCCAGACCGGGAATGCGGCAGAGGCATCGATGAACTGGGGCAGGAAGGCCATGAAGAAGATCGCGGTCTTCGGATTGAGCACCTCGACGGCGATGCTCTCGAAAAAGGCGCGGTAAGCCGATTTCCGCTCGATCGCCGGCAGTGCCATGTCGCCTTCCGCGCGCTTGCGGAACAGCGCCACACCGAGCCAGATCAGGTAGAGCGCGCCGACGAGCTTGACCGCCATGTAGAGCGGCGGCACGGCGTGGAAAAGCACGGACAGGCCGGCGGCGGCGGCAAAGACGTGAACATAGCCGCCCAGATGAATGCCGAGCGCCGCCGTCAGGCCGGACCAGCGGCCGCGCGCCATCGTCTGCGCGGCGGCATAGAGCATGGCCGGGCCTGGAATATAGGCGAAGATCGCGGTGGTGGCGAAAAACGCGACGAGCAGCTCTGTCGATGGCATTCCTGGCCCTCATGATCGCGTCCGGCGGCGCGAGCCGACTGAAGCGTCAGCTTTGCGGCGCCACTGTGGCGCGCTGTGCCGTGCAGGACAATCGCGGGCGGGTCCACCCCTCGATTGTTCTTGCGGATCCCAGTGCCGCCCGGCAACGCTGCTTTGTCGACAGCTTCGCAAGCCTCCCTTATAAGGGCCGGAATCGCAAGCAACCAGAGGCGTTCATGATCATCGTCACGGGCGGCGCCGGCATGATCGGCTCCAACATCGTCGCCGCGCTCAATTCGGAGGGCCACGACGACATTTTGGTCGTCGACGACCTGAGCGATGGCCACAAGATCGCCAACCTTGCTGACTTGCGGATCGCCGATTATCTCGACAAGGACGATTTCCTGGCCCGCCTCGAGGACGGCGGGCTCGGCCGCATCGAGGCCGTCTTCCATCAGGGCGCCTGCTCGACCACCACCGAATGGAACGGCAAGTTCATGATGGAGGTGAACTACGCCTATTCGAAGCGGCTGCTGCATGCCTGCCTGGCGCTGCGCGTGCCCTTCCTCTACGCCTCCTCGGCATCGGTCTATGGCGGCGGCTCCGAGTTCCGCGAGGACGCGGAGCTTGAGCGGCCGCTCAACGTCTACGCCTATTCAAAAAAGCTGTTCGATGACTATGTCAGGCGCAATGTCTTCGATACCGATCATTCGCAGGTCGCGGGCCTGCGCTACTTCAACGTCTATGGGCCGCGCGAGGCGCACAAGGACGCCATGGCCTCGGTCGCCTTTCATCTGTTCAACCAGGTCGGGCGTGGCGAGAATCCAAAGCTGTTCGGCGCCCATGACGGCTTTGGCCCCGGCGAGCAAAGCCGCGACTTCATTCATGTCGGCGATGTCGCCGATGTCAATCTGTGGCTGTGGAAGCGCGGCGCGAGCGGCATCTTCAACTGCGGCACCGGCCGGGCGCAACCCTTCCGCGCCATTGCCGAAACCGTCATCGACACGCTGGGCAAGGGCGAGATCGAGTACATCCCCTTTCCCGACCACCTCAAGGGCAGCTACCAGAGCTTCACGCAAGCTGATATGTCGCGTCTGCGCGCGGCCGGTTACAACGGGCAATTCCGCAGCGTCGAAACCGGCGTCAGAGACTATGTCGAATGGCTGAAAGCCCAGCGATCCTCGTGATCGGCCCACGCTGGGTGGGCGATATGGTGATGGCGCAGTGCCTGTTCTCGGCGCTGAAGGAGCTTCATCCAAATGCGGCGATCGACGTGCTGGCGCCAGCCTGGGCGGCCCCTTTGGTCAAGCGTATGCCTGAGGTCCGCCAGCAGATCGATTTCCCGCTGAAACCCGGCGCGCTCGAATTTGCACACCGCCGCCGCTTCGGCCGCCTGCTGCGCGGCCGTTACGACAGCGCCTATATCCTGCCGGGCAGTTGGAAGTCGGCGCTGATCCCGTTCTTTGCCCGCATTCCACGCCGTTTCGGCCATCTCAGGGAAATGCGCTACGGCCTGTTGACCGATATCGTTCCGCTGCCGGAGGCCGTGAAACGGCGCACCGCGCAGGCCTATTTCGGCCTTGCACGGGGTGGCGATTTTCGGGCGCCTCATCTGACGGTGGACGCCAAAAACCAGGCCACCCTGCTCGACCGTTTCGGCCTGGGGCCGCAGAAATTCGTGGCGCTGATGCCGGGTGCTGAGTTCGGCCCGGCCAAGCGCTGGCCGAGCGAACACTATGCCGGCCTTGCCCGGGAGTTCATGGCCAGAAGGTTCAAGGTCGCGCTGTTCGGGTCGAAGAACGACCGCGAGGTGACAGCGGAGATCGCAGCCCTCGCTCCTGGCGTGGTCGACTTGGCCGGCCAGACGCGGCTGGAGGACGCCATCGACCTGATCGCGGCCGCGCGGCTGGCGGTCTCCAACGACAGCGGGCTGATGCATGTTGCGGCGGCGGTCGGCACGCCGGTTGTCGCCGTCTATGGTTCGACCTCGCCACAGAACACGCCGCCGCTGGCCGAACGGCGCGAACTGGTCTGGCTCGGCCTGTCCTGCTCGCCCTGCCACCGCAAGATCTGTCCGCTCGGCCACCTCAATTGCCTGAAGACGCTCGAGGTCGCACGGGTCATGGCGGCGGCGGACCGGCTGCTGGACATCCCGGCCGGCGCATGAGGGTGCTGATCGTCAAGACATCGTCGATGGGCGACGTCGTCCACACCTTTCCGGCGCTCCAGGATGCGCGCCGCGCACGGCCCGATATTGCTTTCGACTGGTGCGTCGAGGAGGCTTTCGCCGGCATCGTCGCGCTGCACCCCGCAGTCGGAACCATCCACACGGTCGCCATCCGGCGTTGGCGAAAACATCTCTTCGACAAGGCCACCTGGCGCGAGGCGACCGCCTTGCGACGCGCCTTGCGTGCGTGCCGCTATGATCTGGTCATCGATGCGCAAGGCCTGTTGAAGTCGGCGCTGGTGGCCAGGCAGGCGAAAGCGCCGATCGCCGGCTTCGACCGCTCAAGCGCGCGCGAGCCTTCGGCAACGCTGCTTTACGACGTCGGCCACGCCGTCCCTCGCAACCTCCACGCCATCGAACGGACGCGGCGGCTTTTCGGGCTGGCATTGGGCTACCGGCCCGATCTTTCGATGCTGGATTCGGGCATTGTGCCGCCGCCCGGCAATCTGACCGGCATAGCCGGCAACACGGCCTTCCTGCTGCACGGCACCAGCCGCGAGGACAAGAAGTGGCCTGTTGAAGACTGGATCGAAACCGGCCGCCTGCTGGTTGAGCGCGGCATGACGCCGGTCACGACCTGGTCGGACGAGCGCGAACAGGCGGTGGCCGAAGCGATCGCCCGGGCAGTTCCATCGACGAGCATCGTGCCAAAATCACCATTGGCCGACATCGCGGCGATCCTGGGCAGCTCGAGGCTGGTAATCGGCGCCGACACGGGGCTCACGCATCTCGCCAGCGCCTTCGGCCTGCCGACGGTCGCGGTGTTTTTGGCCACGGAGCCGGGTTTGACCGGCCCGCGCGGCCCCTATGCATCGACGCTGCAGGCCGCGCCCGGTGAGCGAGTGTCGCCCGCGAGGGTGGTGGCTGAGGCTGAGAGGCTGCTGGAGCACCAGACGCATGGCCAGGCCGGCGCTGGCAAGAACTGATCTATTCAATCGGAAAGCTGGCGCTGCCCCTCATCGCCCTGCCGGGGAGAAGGACACCTTCACCGATGATTGCGCCAATTTTAAGCGTTTGCAGAATAGACGCCGACTTCGCGTTCAGCCGTCTTCTCCCCGTCACTATACGGGGAGAAGGTGCCGGCAGGCGGATGAGGGGCGGCGCCAACGTTGGCTAAAAACGCGCAGATCAGCGCCCCTCGAACTCCTTAGATAAACTGCACCTGTACGATCTCGTAGCCCCTTGCACCACCCGGCGCGTTGACCTCGATGGCGTCGCCGACTTCCTTGCCGATGAGCGCCCGCGCGATCGGCGAGGAGATCGAGATGCGGCCGGACTTCACGTCCGCCTCCTGATCGCCGACGATCTGGTAGGTCTTCTTCTCCTCGGTGTCCTCGTCGACCAGCACCACGGTGGCGCCGAACTTGACCTTGTCGCCGCTGAGCTTGGTGACATCGATGACTTCGGCCCGGGCGATGAGATCCTCGAGCTCGTTGACACGGCCCTCATTGAGGCTCTGCGCCTCTTTGGCGGCATGGTATTCGGCATTTTCGGATAGGTCGCCGTGCGAGCGCGCTTCGGAGATCGCCTCGATGATGCGCGGCCGCTCCTCCTGCTGGCGCCAGCGCAGTTCTTCCTTCAATGACGCGAACCCCTCGCCTGTCATCGGGACCTTGTTCATGATACCTGACCTTTCCTGCCGCCACCCCCGCATTTCGGGGAAAGCCTTATCGATGGTGCAAAAAGAAAACGGTCCGGCAGCCTCGGGCTAACGGAACCGTTCACCGCAATTTCCCTGAATATAGCAATCTTTGCGGGCTTTTCACGCCCAAAAATCGGTTTCTGAAGAAATCATCACCGTTTTCGCGCGCGCCGTCGCAGGAGCCGGCATGGCAACAAAAAACCGGCCGTGATTGCTCGCGGCCGGTTCGAAAAGGCATTGAGGGGGGTCAGCTCCTCATGAAATGGTCGATCTGTTCGGCCAGCATGCCGTATTCGCGTGAACCCTTGCCGGTTCGCTTTTCGATCTCCATCAGCTGTTGCTGGGCGCCGGCCAGGTCGCCGATCTGGAGATGGGCTTCGCCGAGATATTCGCGCACCAGCGTGTAGTTGGGATCGATGCGCAGCGCTTCCTCGTAATAGCCGAGGCCAACGGCGACGCGGCCGGAATGGCGGTGCGAATAGCCGAGATAGTTGAGGATGCGCGGGTCCTGCTTGTTGGCGGCGAGGCTGAGCACGGCGATCGCCTCGTCATAGCGGCCGGCCATCGCCAGGTCATGCCCGGCATCATAGATGCTGTCGTCGTCCAGCATGCCTTCCTGGGGTGCGACGCACTTGTTCTTCTTCTTGTCCCAGACCATGCCTTTCTTGCATTTGGTGGTCGTACTGGTGTCGTCACCGCTGCCTGCGGCAAACACCGGAACGGCAAGGAACTGCAGAGCGAGAAGCGCGCTCGCCGCCTGGATCAGCACTCTTTTATGCATCGGAGCCTCCTGGAGGGGTGAGAATGCAACACTAACGCAGCGTGTCGGCGGTTTCATCCCGGAAAAAAGCAAGGGGCTAACATGAGGTGACGGATGCTCGAAATCCGCTATCATCGGCGGCGATGAAAGCTGAGCCAGCGGAGACCGCCAGTGCAGCGACGGCTTGAAAAGAACTGGGATTTGACGATCGGGCCCGACACCGTGCGGCTGTTCATCCTCAAATGCAAGGCGTTGAGCGCCGCGATCAATGAAGACTATGCCGACGGCGCCGAACACGAAATCGAGTTCGATGGACACACCCGTGACAATCATCATCATGACGGACTCGCCGAGGAAAGCTCGGAAAACCTGACCGAAGAGGAACTGCGCGAGCTGATCAACGACCTCAATGTCGACGAGGCGGCCGAGCTCGTCGCGCTCGCTTGGGTCGGCCGTGGCGACTACGATGCCTCGGAATGGGCCGACGCCGTCGCCGCCGCGCGCGAGCGCGCCAACAAGCACACGGCCAAATACCTGCTCGGCTTGCCGTTGCTCGCCGATTGGCTGGAGGAAGGGCTGGAAGCGATCGGTGCGTAACGCGCCGGTAATCGATTGTGATCGGGCCTAAGCGCCTTCCAGGCAACTTCGAGCATCCCCGCACCGTTTCGAGGCGATGGCAACACTGAGCTTTTCCCGAAAATACAGGATTGCATTGGTCATGGCCGTGACAGCACTGCTGGTGACGCCGGCCGATGCCAGGCATCGTCACAGGCATCACGAGCCGCTTTCACCACGGGTGGAACAGCCACTGACGCCGCGGGTTGACCGGCCGCTGAAACCGCGCGGCGAAAGGCATCGCAAGCCGAAGCCGGCACGGCAGAGGACGCAAAATCCGAAGCCGGTACGTGCGGATGTCCCCGTGCCTGAACCGCGCCCCGCTGACGCGCCAGAGGCGACAGAACCGAACACGCAAAATCCAGCCGCAACATCCGACCGGTTTCAGGAGGAAGGATCCCCTCGGAAGCAACAAGCCCGGCCCGAGCCGCCAGCCGATGCGAAAGGCGAACCGGAGCCGCCAGCCGTGGCGCCGACGCCGACACAAAGGCCTGAGACTGCGGAACCGGAGGTTGAGCCGCCGGCCCTCGCCCCGCCACCGCCGCCAAAGCCGGCGGACGCGGACAAAAAGGAGATGCTTCCCGATCCGCGTTCGGCTGACCTGCCAGACGCGAAAATGCCTGCCGAGGAAGTCGCCTGCCGCGAGCGGCTGAGGGGTCTCGGTGTCGAATTCGAGGAGCACAAGGCTGAAAGCGATCGCGATATCGGCTGTTCGATCCCCTATCCCCTGGTGCTGAAGAGCCTTGGCAAGTCGATCGCCATTGCCCCGGGCGCCGAGCTCAATTGCGCAATGGCCGAGGCGGCGGCACGCTTTGCCGGCAACGTCATCCAGCCGGCGGCGAAAGCCGAATTCGGCACCGACCTGAAATCGATCGGCCAGGCATCGGCCTTTGTGTGCCGGCCACGCAACGGCACGCGCAAACTGTCCGAACATGCCTTCGGCAATGCGCTCGATATTGCCAGCTTCACACTTGCGGACGGCAGGACGATCGAGGTCGGCCCGGCGCCACCGGACAAGGACGCCAAATTCCTCGACGCGGTGCGCAAGGCCGCCTGCGGGCCGTTCAAGACCGTGCTGGGCCCGGGCAGCGATGCCGATCATTCGCTGCATTTGCACCTCGACCTCGAGCCGCGCCGCCACGGCGGTACCTTCTGCCAGTAGGGCCGGCTCAGAAGCGATGCCGCAATTCGGCCGCAGGCATGAACGCCGGCGCTGATTTTTCCTTTACCGTTGATCGTTAAAATCCCGCCTATCGGGAAAGGGACTGCCGATGGACGGGATATTTCGTGCCGCGCTGGCGCTTGCGCGGCAATCGAAACGCGCGCGTGCCGCTGCCGGCGGGCTGGCCGCCCTGCTTGCGCTGGCCGCGGTGTCGGCCTGCAACACCGGTAACGTGCTGGCACTGGAGCCAGCCGTCGATGTCGGCGCGCAGACCGCGGCCGTGCCGCAATATTCAGGCATGCAGCGGCTGGTTCCTTCCAATCCCTACATGACGCAGGCCGCCTATCCACGCATGGACGAGCCGATGTCGCCGGTCGAGCAGATGCCGGCCAGCGAGACCGACTGCCGTCAGCAGCTGAGGCGCCTCGGCGTCACCTTCACCGACCTGGCGCCGATCCATGAAGGCCAGTGCGGCATCGACTATCCGGTGAAGGTTTCGGCCATCGGCAGCGTCGAGATGAAGCCCGCCGCGACGCTGACCTGCGACATGGCCGCCAGCTTCGCCGCGTGGACGAAGAACGAGCTCGTTCCTTCCGCCCGCTGGCGCTACTTCTCCGGCGTCAGGACCATCCACCAGGGTTCCAGCTATTCCTGCCGCAACATCGCCGGCGAAGGCGTGCTGTCGGAACACGGCAAGGGCAACGCGCTCGACGTGATGAGCATCGAACTCAACAATGGCGACGACATCGACGTGCGCAAGCCCGGCCTGTTCGCCTTCCGCACCCGCGGCTTCCTCAACAATGTGCGCGCCGACGGCTGCCAGTATTTCACCACCGTGCTCGGCCCCGGCTACAACTACGACCACCGCAACCATTTCCACTTCGACATCAAGAACCGCAAGAGCGGCTATCGCGCCTGCCGCTGATCCCTTTGCCTGGCGGCGGCTTCGCCGCCTACAGTGACGTCGTAGAACTCGAGCGGCATCGATGAGCCAAAGAAGCTTCCGACGACGCGCTGCGACCTGGCTGGTGTTGCTCCTGGCGACCTATCTGGTGCTGGCCTATGTCGCCGCGCCGGAATTCTGGACGTTTCGCGATCGCGGCTTTCGCAGCCAAAGCTTCGAGATGGTGACGCACACCCCGCAAGGCATTCCGGGCGACCCGATCAATGTCGGCCTGATCGGCACGCAAAAGGAGGTTGTCCATGCCTTCGCCGTCGCTGGCTGGGACACGGCCGACGCCATCACATTGAGGACAGCGATCGACATCGGCGAAAGCGTCTTGTTTTCGCGCCCCTATCCGGACGCGCCGGTGAGCCGGCTGCTGTTCGAAGGTCGCGCCCAGGATCTTGCCTTCGAGAAGCCGGTAGGTGGCAGCGCCGACCGCCGTCACCATGTGCGCTTCTGGCAGACTGATGCCACCGGCGACGATGGCCGTCCGCTGTGGCTGGGCTCGGCCAGTTTCGACCGTGGCGTGGGCCTGAGCCACGACACCGGCGCCATCACCCATCATATCGGCCCCGACATCGACGCCGAACGCGACTTTCTTATGCAGGATTTGACCGCCGCCGGAATGCTGATCTCAACCAGCGACCTGGAAGGCATCGGCGCCACCACGCACGGGCGCAATGGCGGCGGCGACCCCTATTTCACCGACGGCAAGGCCGTGCTCGGCGTGCTGAAGCAACTGCCGTGATGCCTGAAGTCAGCTCGTGGCGACCACGACCTTGCCGAACGGTCCCTTCTCCAGATGCTGGAAGGCCTGCTCCACCTCCTCGAAGCCGAAGACCTTGTCGACCACCGGCCGGATACCGAGCACCTCGATCGCCTGGTTCATCCGCTCGAAGGCGCGGCGATGACCGATCGATATCCCTTGCACGACGATGCGATTGCGCAGGAACGGCACGATCGGAAAGCTGAGTTCCATCGAGCCCAGCAGGCCGATGACCGACAGGCGGCCGTCGGCGGCCAGGGCATCGAGCGATCGCCGCGCATTGTCGCCGCCGACCATCTCCAGGATATGGTTGACGCCGGTTCCACCCGTCAGGTCACGCGCGGCTTCGTCCCATGCCGGCTGGGTGCGGTAGTTGATCACTTGCCAGGCGCCGAGTTTCCTGGCCCGTTCGAGCTTGTCGTCGCTGCTCGAGGTGACGATGGCGCGCAGGCCGAAAGCGGCCGCGAATTGCAGTGCAAACAGCGACACGCCGCCGGTACCCTGGATAAGAATGGTCTGGCCGGGCACCGGCTTCGTCGCCTCCGCCAAGGCAAACCACGCCGTCAGCGCCGCGATCGGCAGCGTCGAGGCCTCGGCGTCGCTGAGCGAAGGCGGCGCCGGCACGATGGCATCCTCGTGAAGCAGCACGTACTCGGACAAGGTGCCGGGCAGTGACAATCCCAACGTGTGCTGGTGAAGCACCGGCGGCGCATCGCCGTCAGGCCAGTCGGCGATCACTTGGCCCAGCACGCGTTGCCCGGCCTGGAAGCGGCTGACGCCGCCGCCGACCGCCACGACCTCGCCCACCGCATCCGATGTCGGCACGAAGGGAAAGACGAGGTCCGGGATCAGCACCCCGTCTAGGACCATTCGATCCTTGTAATTCAGCGATATGGCCTTGATCCGCACCAGCAGCTCACGAGGCCCGGGTGCGGGTACCTTTCCCTGCGCCGGTTGCAGCTTGGACAGGCCAAAACCGGTCATTTGCCAGGATCTGTTGATGTCCCTGTTCATCTCGTCTGCTCCGGATTGAGTTGCTGGCGAGATCTTTACGTCATTCCACTATGGAAAAAAGTGCTTCTATGTGGCATAATTGGAAACGAATTGAAGATCATTATTCTACAATAGGGGCACAGCCATGGAATCCGCCGATCTGCAGGGCATTGTCGCCTTCGTTCAAACGATCGAAGCCGGCAGCTTCACCAGTGCGGGAGAACGGCTGCGCGTGACGAAATCGGCGGTCGGCAAATCGATCGCACAGCTGGAGCATCGGCTTGGCGTGCGTCTGCTCAATCGCACCACCCGCAGCCTGAGCCCGACAAGCGAAGGCCTCAGCTATTACGAAGCCTGCGTCAGGGCGCTGTCCGAAATCGAAGCCGCCCAGTCGCTGCTTGCCGCGCACCGGCAAGTGCCCTCGGGCCGGCTTCGGGTCGATTTGCCGTCGGCCTTCGGCCAGCGCTGCGTTGCCCCAGTTTTGTTCGACATTTCCAAGCGCTTCCCCGATCTGGCGATGGAGATCTCCTTCAACGACCGTCGCGTCGATCTCATCGAAGAAGGCATCGACCTGGCAGTTCGCATGGGCGAGCTCGACGACAGCCTGTCGCTCGCGGCGCGGCGGCTCTATGTCCAACGCTCGTGCGTATTGGCCGCCCCCGCCTACCTCGAGGAGCACGGCAGGCCGCGAACGATCGAGGAGCTCGCCGCTCATAAGCTGATCGGCTACACCCGTAACGGCGTCGCCCATCCCTGGACCATAAGGCACGCCGACGGCCAAATCGGAAAGTTCACACCGCGGGCAAGGCTGGTCCTCGACAATGGCGAGCCGATGCTCGACGCCGCCCTTGCCGGCTGCGGCATCACCTTCCTGCCGACATGGTTGGCGGCGGACAGCCTCAGGAGCGGTGCGCTCGAAATGGTGCTGTCGGACCGCCTCGTCGAAAACATTGCCGTCCACGCCGTTTGGCCGGTGACGCGAGCAGTGACGCCGAAGGTCCGCGTCGTAGTCGATGCGCTGGTCGAGCATTTTTCGGCGCCGCCCTGGGATGCCGCCTGACGGGGCCGCATGCGCTGTCATCTTCCTGAAAACGGCTGCTGACTATTTTCCAATCCAGCACGGCAATGCTATTGACCCCTGATGCTATATGTTGAAATCGCCACCGTGGTCGTCCTCATCTGCGTGAACGGCCTTCTGGCAATGTCCGAGCTTGCCATCGTCTCGTCGCGGCCGGCCCGCCTCAAGGCAATGATCGATCGCGAGGTTAAGGGCGCCGGCCGGGCGCTTGCGCTTGGCTCCAACCCCGGCAAGTTCCTGTCCTCGGTACAGATCGGCATCACCCTGGTCGGCGTGCTGTCCGGCGCCTTTTCCGGCGCCACGCTCGGCGAAAGGCTGGCGCAGTTCCTGGCCTCGAACGGCATCCGCGAAAACATCGCCGATCCGCTCGGCGTCGGCATCGTCGTGGCCATCATCACCTATGCCTCGCTGATCATCGGTGAGCTCGTGCCCAAGCAGATCGCGCTGCGCGACCCCGAGCGGGTCGCCGTGCGCGCCGCCCCGGCCATGACCGTCCTCGCCACCGTCTCGGCGCCGCTGGTCTTCCTGCTCGATATTTCGGGCCGCGCCGTGCTTTGGCTGCTCGGCCAGCGCGGCGAGAGCGAGGAGAAGGTTACCGACGAGGAGATCAAGATGCTGGTCGCCGAGGCCGAGCATC
Source organism: Mesorhizobium sp. B2-2-3 (assembly GCF_006442405.1). NCBI lineage: Bacteria > Pseudomonadati > Pseudomonadota > Alphaproteobacteria > Hyphomicrobiales > Phyllobacteriaceae > Mesorhizobium > Mesorhizobium sp. B2-2-3. The sequence goes on from NZ_VFWC01000010.1 coordinate 91,822, forward strand.
ACGGCACCATCGAATCCGACGAGCGCCGCATGATCGCCGGCGTCATGCGGCTTGGCGACCGCGCCGTGCGCGCCGTCATGACGCCGCGCACCGAGGTCGACTGGATCAACCTCCAGTCCGACGATGCGACCATCCGCAAGCTCCTGATGGACACGCAGCATTCGCGCCTGCCCGCCGGCGACGGCGGCGTCGACGCCATGATCGGCGTCGTCCAGACGCGCGACGTGCTCGCGGCATTGCTGGGCGGCCGCGCGCTCGACCCGCGTCGGCACGTGCGCACCGCGCCCATCGTGCACGATCAGGCCGACGCGCTCGACGTGCTGCAGACGCTGAAGGAATCCGACGTGCCGATGGCGCTGGTGCATGACGAATACGGCCATTTCGAAGGCATCGTCACACCCGCCGACATTCTGGAGGCCATCACCGGCGTCTTCCGTTCGGACCTCGAAGCCGGCGAGGAAGAGAATGCCGTCAAGCGTGACGACGGCTCATGGCTGCTTGCCGGCTATATGCAGGCCGACGAGATGGCCGAGGTGCTGGGCATCGACTTGCCGGAAAACCGCGACTACGAGACCGTCGCCGGCTATGTGCTGTCGCACATGCACCATCTGCCGGCGACCGGCGAATGCGTCGACGCGCAAGGCTGGCGTTTCGAGGTGGTCGATCTCGACGGCCGCCGCATCGACAAGCTGATCGCCACGCGCCTGCCCAGCGGCCACCGCGAAGTGGTGCGCTGACTTTTCCAACGTTGCCTCGAGTCAAGCGGTCATTGGCCGTCCGTCCGCGCCTACTGCTCCGTGAAGGCGCGGGCGAACGAATCGAGCATCGGCCGCGCGAGATATTCCAGGAAAGTCCGGTCGCCGGTGCTGATGAACGCCTCGACCGGCGTCCCGGGATAGAGCTGCTCGGGCTTCACGCGGGATGGCAGGGCGTCGATCTTCAGCTTCGCCCGGAAATAGGGTTCACGCGTAGCCTCGTCGATCAGCCGATCCGCGGAAACCTGTGTCACGGTGGCTGGAACCTCGGGCGTGAGCCGCGCGTTCAAGGCGGACAATCGCAGTTTCGCCGGCTGGCCGACGCGTACCTGATCGATGTCCTTCGGCCGCAGCTTCGTGTCCACGACCAACCCCGATGCCGTCGGCAGGATTTCCATGATCTTTTCGCCCGGGGCAATTACGCTGCCCTTGGAATTGTAGGTCGACGACACCACGATGCCCGCTGCCGGCGCCTTGATTGTCGTGCGCCGCAGCACCGCCGCGGCCGCCCTGATCTGTTCCTCGACGTCGGCCAGGTTGGAGCGAACCTCGTCCAGCTTCGTCAGCGCCTCCTCCACCCGTTGCGTGGTCAAGCGCTCGGTCTGCTCCTGCGCCTCGACGATCTGGGTGCTGGCCGATGCAAGACTGGCCTCCAGCGCTCCCGCCTGGCCGACGAGGTCGGCTTCGCTGCGCAGAAGCTGGGAGTATTCGGTGCGGTTGGTCAGGCCTTTGTCCAAAAGGCTGGTCTTGATGCCGAGCTCCTTCTTCACCACCTCGACCTGCTGCTGGATGGCTTGTTTCTGGGCGTCCAATCCCACGACGGACTGCCGATGCATGACGACCCGCTGCTGGAGGATCGATCGTTCCGACCGGAACCGGGCGAGCCTGGCGTCGAACTCCTTCTGCTGTTCCCGAACCAGCATTTCGAAATCGTGCTGAAGCGGCGCCGGCGCCGCTGTTGTGATCGGCGCCAGCCTGTCCAGCCCGTCCCGCTCCGCCTCCAGCCGCGCCGCGCTTGCCCTGAGCGCGATCGACTGCCTCGTCAGCCGGTTGAGCTCGGCCTGCGCGGCGGTTGGATCCAGCACTATCAGATCCTGCGCCTGCTGCACGCGATCGCCTTCGTGGACCAGCAACTCTTGGACGATGCCGCCCTCGGGGTGCTGGATGAGGATGTTCCCGCCCATCGCCGAGATCGTGCCTTGCGTGATCACCGCGCCGGACAAGGGGGCATAGGCCGCCCAATAGCCGAAGCAACCTGCAAATATCGCTATCGCCGCATAGCCGCCGAATGCCACGCGCCCTGTGTCGGTGCGTGGATTGCGTTCCCCGGCGAGGCTGTGCACTGCCATCATCTACGATCCAAAGCGGGTTTTTTGCGGGGCGCTGCGGAGGGTCGTGGCGAACGACCCCGTCACCACTGTATTCTGCCGGGAAGAATTGCCGGCGAGCGGCTGCCGCAGCAAATCGCTGCTCGGGCCGAAGGCTTCGATCGCGCCGTCGCGCAGCAGCATCACGCGGTCGCAGGCCGCTGCGATCGAAGGGCGGTGCGTGATCACGATCAAGGTAATCCCCGCCGACCGCGCATCCGAGAGCACCGCTTCGAGCGCCGCTTCGCCGGCGCCGTCGAGATGAGCGTTGGGCTCGTCCAGGACGAGAATTCTGGGGTTGCCGTACAGGGCGCGCGCCAGCCCGATCCTTTGGCGCTCGCCGCCCGACAGCGCCCTGTCAGAGAGACCGATCATCGTCTGGTAGCCGTCGCGCTGCGTCAAAATCAGTTCATGGGCCTGGGCACGCTTTGCCGCCTCGACGATCGAGGCGTCATCCGCGTCGGGGTCGAAGCGGCCGACGTTCTCCGCGATCGATCCCGGGAACAGTTCCACCTCCTGCGCGAGATAGCCGATATGCCTTCCAAGCTGCTTTTCGTCCCAGGTCCTGAGATCGGCACCGTCGATCCTGACCGAGCCGCTGACCGGTTGGAGCGCACCGACAAGCAATCTGGCGAGCGTCGATTTGCCGGCTCCGCTCGGGCCGACGATCGCCACCGCCTCGCCGGCCCCGATGTGGAAATTCAGCCTCTTGACGATGGGCGGACCGCCGGGCGTATTCGGCGCGACGTAGATCAGATCCTGCGCCGAAATCGCGCCTGACGGATCAGGCAAGGCCAGTTTTTGCACCGCGGACGGACGTGCCGAAAGGGTTGCCTCCAGCCGTTTCCACGATCGTCTGGCGTCGACGATCTGCCGCCACGAGCCGATCAGTTGGTCGAGCGGCTGCAGCGCGCGCGACGATACCAGGGAAGACGCGAATATCATCCCGGCCGTCATCTTGCCTTGCAGGACCAGCCACGCACCCACGCCCAGTATCGCCAGCTGCAGCATCATCCGCACCGCCCGCGACGTTCCGCTGAAGATCGCATTAGCCGTCGACGCGCGGTCGTGAACGATCAGCGCTTCGGCGACGTGCTTTCCCCAAGCCCGCGCGGCGTTCTGGACCATGCCCATGGCGCGCAGCGTCTCGGCGTCGCGGGCAAAGGCCTGCTCCGACTGGCTGGCGACCGCCGAACGTCGTGAAAACAAAGCGTCGTTCCTGCCGATGGCAAGCTGGGTTGCCAGGACCAGTGCAAGCAGCATCGCCACGCCAGCCAGGGTGAGCCAGAACAGGACGGGATGGATTAGGTAGAGCAGTCCGAGGAAGAACGGAGCAAACGGCAGGTCGAACAGGACCGCCACGCCGCGCGACCTGATGAAGGCGCATACCGAGGCGAGATCACGCAATGGCGACAGGCCTGCGGAGGCGTGGTCGGCGCCAAGCGAAGCGGCGAACGTCTCCGCCCCGAGCTTGCTGTCGATGCTGGCCGCGACGCGCTGCGTGTAAATGGAGCGCACCGCGTCCAGAAAGCCCAGAAAGACCAGCGCGAGAACCGCGATGACCGACAGGTAGACAAGCGTCTCGACATTGGAGGAAGGCAGGACCCGATCATACACCTGCAACAGATAGAGCGGGATCACCAGCAGCAGGACGTTGATCAGCAACGAGAAAACGCCGACATCGGCGATGGCGCGCCACAAGACCGCCCGCAGACCTGACTGTCCCATCGTTCCCGCGCTCCCTTGGCGGCTCATGTCCCGAGACATCGGCGCTCAGACCGAGTGGTCGCCCGCAACGTCCAGGGGGTGGTGCTGCAGGTCATCCAGCGTATAGGCGCGGATATAGTCGATCTTCATCTCCGCCGGCGTGGCGAGATGGTCGGGAGGCGCGCCGGCAAAACCGCCGACGGCTAGATCGGCCAGCATGTACATGGGCGTGTGCATGTCGGACGGCGTCGCGGCTTCGGCGACCTTTACGCCGTCATAGGTCCAGACGAGCGTATCCGGTGTCCACAGCAGGCCATAGGTATGGAAGCCGTCGGTGTCCGAAACATTCACCGAGGAAGAGACCTTGGTGTGCTGTCCCGTCTCGTTCGTGTGCGCCGTCATGATGAGCGTGTTCGGATCCTGCCCGCGCGCTTCCAGGACGTCCAGTTCCGGCGGCCACGAGCCGTCTTCCGGCAGCAGCCAGAAGGCCGGCCAGGCTCCGGCCGTTTCGGGCAGGTCCGCCCGCATTTCGAAATAGCCGTAGGTCTGCGAGAAGCTTTCGTGGGTCGTCAGGATGCCCGAGGTGTATTCGTAATTGTTGATCAGTGGCTTGATGTCTTCGGGCGCTTGCGCCGCAGTGATGGTGAGCACCCCGTTTTCCACGCTGAACGGGTGGACTGAGCTGGTCGGGCCGTAATTGGCGTCGACGTACCATTGCAGCTCCCCATTGCTGCTCAACGTGCTTCCGTTCGGCGCTCCCCACCAGAAGTTGGAATTCCAGGTGCCATCATGGCCGTTCCAAAGGCTGAGCGTGTTGAAGTCGTCGGAAAAGGACAGCGTCATTCCGGACTTGTCGATCGGCAGTTCGAACTGGCTGGGCGCCAGCTTGTCCACCGTCGTGTTGTTGAAGACCAGCACCTCGTCGGATCCGAGGTTCAGCAGAAGGTTCGATCCTGCCTGGGTCATATGTGCCTTGACGTCGTCGAAAGACATGAAGTCGTAGCCATTGAGGCGGACCGTGTCGTCCGCGCCGAAATCGGTGATCAGGTCGCTTCCATTGCCCTTGGTGATGATGAAAGTGTCGGCGCCGCTGCCGCCGATCAGCACGTCGTTGCCCTGGCCGCCATCCAGCGTCTGATGGCCCGAGCCACCCTTGATGATGTTGTCCAACGCATTTCCGAACGCATAGCGATTGTTGCCGGTGACGACGAGATTCTCGAAATTGTCGGGGAGCTTGTAGCTCATCCATGTGTCGATCGTGTCGATGCCAGCCCCGGGATCCTCCACCACCTTGTTGTTGGTGGAATAGAGGTGATAGTAGTCGTCGCCCGCGCCGCCATAGATGGTGACGTTGACGCTGGCGTCCCCCCAGAAGGAGTCGTTGCCGGAGGTGCCGTGCAATTCCGGCCCGGATCCGGTCGCCGAGAACCAATGGGTGGACGTGCCCGTGTAGGGGAGAGGGATGCCTTTGGCGTTCACGACGGTGCTCATCAGGAAATCCTTTCCTCGCGCCTGTTCAGGTCATTCGAACGGCAACCGCTTACGGAGCAACGTTGCCATGCACGATGTCGTTCCAGGAGCTTGCCACACAGTTCAGCATTACATCGACTGTTGGGTGACATTTTTCGAAACGAAAGCACTAGAGGCCAAGAAATGGTCTATAAATCGTAATGAAGTCAGTAAAACTTTTAATAAAATTTTCGCTTATACCGAGAAAACGGCGATATACTTGCTGCCACGCCTGGCGTAGGTCACAAAAAAGCGATTCCGGCTTTCTGGCGGGCCGTAACATTGCCGCTCTGGAGCGATGGGAGAATTCGAGGGCTGGCGCATCGAGCGAGGGAACAGGCCTCGGGCCGGCGGCGCAGTGCCTGCTATTTGTCGCAGGGGAACACCGTCAAACCGCGGCTTCGATCGGTTCGGAAAGCTTCGGGTTCGAGCGCGAGGCGATCAGGCAACTGGCCACGATGAGGCCCGCTCCCGCCAGCGTGGTCCAGGTCACCGCCTCGTCGAAGAAGAACCACCCAAGCGCAATCGCCCAGATGAAGGCGGAGTATTCGGTCGGGATCAGATATTGCGCTTCGGCGCGCGCGTAGGCCCAGCTCATCAGGAATTGGCCGGCGAGCGAAAGCGCCGTCACCCCTGCGAGAGGAAGCCAGAGCTCGCTTGGCAGCGCAATGGCAAGCCAGGGTGCCGCGAGACCGAGGATGACGGCAACGCAAAGGTTTTGGAACAGCATGATTTCGATCGGCTTGGCCAGCAGCGCCTGTTGCCGCGCAAGGATCAGATTGTAGGCGTAGAACACCGTCGATACCAGCACGGCGGCCGTGCCGAGCAGGGCATCCTCGGCATAGGTCGCATGCCCGAACTGCCCGGCTATTATGATTGCGACACCGGCAATGCCGGCCAGCGATGCCCAGATCGCCTGCCGTTGTATCCGTTCGCCCAACAACAGCGCGGCCAGCAGGAGCGCAAACAGCGGCGCCACGAAACTGAGGCCGATCGCCTCCGCCAGCGGCAGCCTGGCAAGCCCCCAGAAGAACGACAGCAAGACAATGCCGACAACAACGGCACGCAGCGCATGCAGCCTCAACACGGAAAGGGCGGGAAATGAACGCGACCCTGCCGACCAGCCGGCGCCCGCGACCACGGTCGCCAGCATGCTGCGCCATAGCACCGTGTTGTAGACGCCCACGGCAATGACCAGAACCTTCATCGCCGCATCCATCCCCGACAGAAGGAAGATGCCGAGCGCGCACACCAGCACCGGGATCATGGGGGAAACGACGCCTGCCAGGCTGGATGACTTCACGGGGCTTTGCTCATGTGATGGATCGCGGCCGGATATATCAGGGCAGAACGGCCGAGCCAGATGGCAGCTCCGCCCATATGGAGGGCCAACCCGTATCGGTCCGGCATCGCGCGAAAGCAACCTTCACAGCTCCACGCCTCAGCCCGGATACGATGCTGAATCCGCTGTCTTGCTCACTTCCGCTGCCCCGAACGCCGATGAAAACAGATGAACTCCCAAGCTTGGCCGGCGTTCCCCGCGCATGATGCGGAAACTCTTCGTGTTTGGTACCTTGAAGAAAGGCTTTCCCCTTCACGGCGAGGGTTTGTCCGAAGCCGCATTTCTGGGCGCCTACAGGACGCGAGAGCGCTTCCCGATGCTGATCGCTGGACCTCGCTTCGCTCCGATGATGTTCAATGAACCAGGCGTCGGCTTCCAGGTCGGCGGCGAACTCTACGCCGTGGACGATCGCGCCTTGGCAAACCTCGACAGGATCGAATCCGTTGGCACGCCCGGAAATTTGCGCGTGCTGATCGAAGCAGAGCCTGTCGATGGCGGGCCGCCTGTCTCGGCATATGTCTACATGAAATCCCGGCATCTCGCCGCGCCGATCCACTCCCGATATCTCAAGGACTACAATGATCGGCGCTTCGCGCTTTCATGGGGTGGCTAGAACAACTCCAGGAAACGTGCATGGCGTTTGCCGCCTGGTTCGGCTTTTCTGCGACGCCAAGTGGTTTCACCTCGCCACTGATGCTCCGGCACGTTTTAGCGCCAAGGGATTTTGAGCTAAGGTGACGCATCACCGATGCGGCATAGAGCATTCTCATGACTGAACGTACCGGCGCCGGAGACAGCAACACGGCAGTCGCAAGCGATCCTGCCGACGACGATCCTCGCCTGGCATTTATCTATCAGGAGGCGGTGCGAGGCCTCAATCATCAGCAGAATCTCGTCGAGAACATGAACACGCGCGCGGGCAGCCTCATCTTCGCCACCGCGTTTGTAAACTCGTTGCTTGGCGCAAGGGCGCTTTCCGACGGGCTCGGGCTCTGGGATTGGATCGCAGTCGCCCTGCTGTTCGGCATCGGCGGACTAATCGTCTTCCTGCTTTGGCCCTATCACAAATACACGTTCCGCTTCGATCCGGAAGAGCTGCTCCATCAATATGTCGATGGCGACAGGCCGCTGAAGATATCGGCCATGCAGCGCGCGCTTGCCCTTCGCATCAAGGCCGACATGGCCAGCAACTGGCGCATCATCCAGCGGCTTCGGGTAGCATTGCAGATCGCGCTGGTTCTTTTGTTGTTCGATATCCTCGCCTGGCTGTTCGCGATCGCGGGCGTTTGACACGCACGATTTTGGGCCGAAGGCTATTTCCATCCCCAGCGGATTGCCCGGCAGCCCGACACTAAGGCATCAGCACGACCTTGCCGATCGAGCGGTGCTCTTCGAGCAGGCGATGCGCCTCGCCGGCTTGGTCGAGCGGAAAGCGCCCGCCAGTCGTGACGACAATGTCGCCGCTGGCAGCCAGATCGAAAAGCTCCGAAAGGCTCGCTCTCAGCACTCCAGGGGACAGCAGCGGGAGCAGCGCGAAGCCCTTCAACGACTGATTCCTGCCGATCATCGCCTCAAGCCGGGCAACGCCAAGCGCATAGCGGCCAAGTGCTGCAAACACGAGCTCGCCACCGGGCGCCAGCATATCGAGGAAGTCCCCGGTCATCGTTCCGCCGACGGTGTCATAGATCGTATCGAGACCACCCTGCGCGGCGTCTCTGGTTTCGGCCACCCAGTCTCCGGAATGACGATCGATGGCGATGTCGGCACCGTGCGACATGGCGACGTCGAGCTTGGCCTTGCCGCCGGCGAGCCCAATGACCCGGCGCGCGCCTTGGCGCTTCGCCAACTGGACGAGCAACGAACCGACCCCGCCCGCGGCGGCGGGAACCAAAACCGTCCTGTTCGCCGGCGGACTTTGCCGCAACAGATGAAAGGCGGTCAGCCCCTGCACCATCAACGCCGTCGCCTCCTCGGACGAAAGCGGATCCGGCAGGGGCACTGCCAAGCCTGCGTCGATCGTCACATACTCGGCATAGCCGCCAAAGGGGCGTGTCGAGGCAAACAAAGGCGCCGCGATCCGGGTCCCGATCAGCGTATCGTCCGCCCCTTGCCCGACGGCCTCCACGACCCCCGCCGCCTCGACGCCGGGAACCATCGGCAATTGCGGCGTGACCGCATAACGATCCGCGCGCATCAGCACCTCGAAGAAGTTGATGCCGGCGGCATGAACGCGGATCAGCACCTCGCCGGCCTGCGGCTCCGGTGTCGGCAGGTCGACAATCTCCAGCACCTGGGGGCCGCCGAAACGGCTGAATTGTACGGCTTTCATGGCAAACTCCGATCGCTATGGCATCGGCCGCGGTTTGCCACTATCTGCGGGGCCTCGACTACACACTCATTTGTCCCCTGCTGACCAGGTAGTGACCATGGCCGGAATAACCAAGAGACTGCCGTTGCTGCCGGCGGAGCGTGCCCTGAAAGTGATCGCAGGGCGCTGGAAGGCGGTCATCCTCTACCATCTCTTCGACGGCCCAAGGCGGCTGACCGCACTCAAGGCGCTGATGCCGGGCATCACCCAGAAAGTGCTGATCCAGCAGCTCCGCGAAATGGAGGAGCACGGTCTCGTCAGCCGCGAAATCTTCGCCGAAGTGCCCGTGCGGGTAGAATATTCGGCCACCCCGCTCGGCCTCAGCCTCGAGCCCATCCTGCTGGCGCTGTGCCAATGGGGCCAGCACCACGCCGACGAACTGAACGAAAAGCATCGTCTTGCCGACTGCGTCATCCGGCCACGACCAGGGCGGGACGAGCAAGCAGCCTTTCGCAATTGAAAAGGGCGGCGCAAGCGCCGCCCCACATTCTTGGGAGGATGATTTCGAGGCGGTCAGGCCGCCTTGATTTCCTCGTCTATGGCGTCGGCCTGGCGCGCGGTCTTGAGCGCCTTGGCCCACCAGGCGACGTCGTTGACGAGCGCGGTCGCGGCCTGGTTCAGGTGCTCGATCTCCTCGAGCTTCTTCTCGCCCTGGCGCACCGCGAGGAAATCGCCCCAGGCGATATGGACGGCCGACTTGACCGGCGCCATCTGCAATTCGACCGCGTGGAGGCGCAGCTGCTCGACAGCGCGGGCACCGCCGACGCTGCCATAGCCGACGAAGCCGGCCGGCTTCTTGTTCCATTCATTGGCGGCGTAGTCGATGGCGTTCTTCAGCACGGCCGTCGGGCCGTGATTGTACTCGGCGGCGGTGAAGATGAAGCCGTCATATTCGGCGACCTTCTTCTGCCAGCGCTGCGCCACCTCGTTGGTCGATGGCACCCAGGCGGAGGATGCGACCTCGTCGAAGAAGGGCATCGGGAAATCGCGCAGGTCAACGACATCGACCTCGATATCGGCATGCGATTTGGCGATCTTGGCGATCCATTGGGTGGGCACGTCGGCGAAGCGCGCGGCGCGTGTCGAACCGACGATGATGGCGATCTTGGGTTTGGACATAGGGGCTCTCCTGGTAAGCAATTCCTGGGCAGGTAAGACTGGTATCATTTGGATACCGGGGCTATATGAGTTCCTGTCAACTTCATGCGCAAGGAGGCACCTTTTTGTTACTGAGGAACCCGCACAACACCGAAGACTGCCGTGCCGTTTCGGAAATCCTGCAGCGCGTCGGCGACAAGTGGACCGTGCTCGTCGTCGGCAAGCTCGGCGACGGACCGCTGCGCTTCAATGAGCTGCGCGCGGCTGTCGGCGGCATCTCGCAGAAGATGCTGACCACCACCTTGCGAGGGCTGGAACGCGACGGTTTCGTCACCCGCACCGTGTTCCCGACCATTCCGCCGCGCGTCGACTACGAGCTGACCGAACTCGGCCATGAACTGCTGGTCCCCGTCAGCGCGCTCGGCGAATGGGCGCGCAGGAACACCACGCGCGTGCGGGCCGCGCGTGCGAAATTCGATGGCCTGCATGGCTGAAATTCTACAGTCGTTCAGCAATCATTGACTGATTGTCTTCGTGTCCGCACCGCCGCCGCAGGGCTGAAAGACAGTTTCACAGCGGTCCCAGGCTTTAGCTTTCGGCCGGAACGGCCTTCGGCTTGCCCTCGCCGTCCAGCGCCACCATGACGAAATCGGCGTGCGTGACCTTTTCCATCAGGTCGGAGAGATAGCGCTGCGCCCAGGCCTCGACCTTGAGCGTCATCGAGGTGCGGCCGACGCGCTCGACATGGGTGTAGATGCACAGCGTGTCGCCGATCTTCATCGGCTTGGCGAAGGACATCTCCTTGACCGCCGCTGTCACCACGCGGCCCTTGGCGCGCTCGGCGGCGCGGATGCCGCAGGCCAGGTCCATCTGCGCCATCACCCAGCCGCCGAAAATGTCGCCGGCGGCATTGGCGTCCGAAGGCATGGCCAGCGTGCGCAGCGTCAGATCGCCGATCGGCCGCCCGTCCGCGTAATGCACCATGCGAGTTATCCCCAGAGATTGACTGCCCTGATCCCGTATCGTCAAGGCGCCAACGCGTCAACGCGAGACGATCGCGATCCACGGCTCGGACCTTCATTTCGAATCCCCCCGCAAGGGCTCGCGGCCTTCTAGAAATAGCGCTCGAGGTTCGCTCGAATGCGATCCAGAACAGTATGCCCGGAAACGTCGGGGACGAACGTCTTGCCGGTGATGGCCTCGTAAGCCTGCGCATAGACTTTGGAGGCCTGTTCGACGATCTCATCCGGGATTTCCGGAATAGGCTCCCTGTAGGGATCGCAGCGCGCCGTCACCCACGATCGGATGAAATCCTTGTCGAAACTTTCCGGCCGAGTGCCGTTCGCCAGGGCCTGTTCGTAACTCCCGGCGATCCAGTACCGGCTGCTGTCGGGCGTGTGGATTTCGTCGGCCAGGATGATCGTCCTGTTTTGGTCGATGCCGAATTCGTATTTCGTGTCGGCGAGGATCAGGCCCCGTTCGGCGGCGCGCGCCTGGCCGCGGGCGAACAGGTTCAAGGCGTAGCCCGAGACGGTGTCCCACTGCGCCTGGGTGAGCAGGCCCTGTTCGATGATCTCGGCCTTGGACAGCGGCTCGTCATGGCCGCCATGCGCGGCCTTGCTGGTCGGCGTGATGATCGGTTCGGCCAGCTTTTCATTGTCGCGCAGGCCGTCCGGCAGCCGCATGCCATACATGTCCCGTTCGCCGCGACGATAGCGGGTCAGGATCGAGGTGCTGGTGGTGCCCGCCAGATAGCCGCGCACGACGATCTCGACCGGCAGGATGTCGAGCCTGGTGCCGACGACGACATTCGGGTCGGGATATTCGAGAACATGGTTCGGGCAGATATCGGCGGTTTCCTCGAACCAGTACCGCGCCGTCTGCGTCAGGACCTCGCCCTTGAACGGGATCGAGGTCAGGATGGTGTCGAAGGCGCTGAGGCGGTCTGTGGCGATGATGATGCGCCTCCCGTCCGGGAGGTCGTAATTCTCGCGGACCTTGCCCTTGTAGTGACCCGGCAGTTCGGGAATGAAAGCATCCGACAGGACGCGCATGGGATCTCCTGCCTTGCGCAGATTGGCCGATGTCCTCGCATAAGCTGTCGACCCCATGCGTATCAAGCGGGATTGTTAAGGGTTCCCCGCAACTGGATCCGGCATCGCGGTCGCTTTTTTCACAACGCATGCCGGAAGGCCCAGCGACGCGGCAAGCCCGCCCCGTCTAGGCTGCGGCCAGATTTCCGGAGCCGGCCATACCCATCATGCAGACCTACGACTTCATCATCGTCGGCTCCGGCTCGGCCGGTTCGGTGCTCGCCGATAAATTGTCGGCCTCGGGCCGCTTTTCGGTGCTTGTGCTCGAAGCCGGCGGCAGCGACCGCCGCTTCTACGTGCAGATGCCGCTCGGCTACGGCAAGACCTTCTTCGATCCCACGGTCAACTGGAACTACAAGACCGAGCCGGATCCCGGTCTTGGCGGCAATGTCGACCACTGGCCGCGCGGCAAGTTGCTTGGCGGGTCCAGCTCGATCAACGCCATGGTGTGGATCCGCGGCGCGCGCGAGGATTTCGACGACTGGCGCGACGCGGGCAATCCCGGCTGGGGCTATGACGACCTGCTGCCGGCCTTCAAGGCGCTGGAGGACAATGAAGCCGGGGCCGACAGATGGCGTGGCAGAGGTGGCTCGCTGCACATCAGCGATACGTCTGATGCCGTCCACCCGCTGACGAGGCGCTACCTCGCCGCCGGCCAGCAGGCCGGACTGCCGTTCAACTCCGATTTCAATGGCGCTGCCCAGGAAGGCGTCGGCGTCTACCAGATCTCGACCCGCAACGGCCGCCGCATGTCGGCCGCGCGCGCCTTCCTGCGCCCGGCGATGAAGCGCGCAAACGTCCGTGTCGAGACCAACGCGCTGGCAAGCCGCATCCTTTTCGAAGGCAAGCGTGCGGTCGGCATCGAATATCTGCAGAAGGGCCAGACGAAGACGGCCCGCGCCGGCCGCGAAATCATCCTGTCCGCCGGCTCGATCAACTCGCCGCAGCTTCTGCAACTCTCCGGCGTCGGTCCGGCGGCGCTGCTCCACGGGCTGGGCATCCCGGTCATTCACGCCAACGAGAATGTCGGCGCCAATCTGCAGGACCATGTCGGCATCAACTACACCTTCAAGGGCAGGTTGCCGACGCTGAACCAGATCCTGCGTCCCTGGTGGGGCAAGCTCATGGTCGGCATGCAGTACATCCTGACGCGTTCCGGCCCGCTGTCGCTGTCGATGAACCACGGCGGTGGCTTCTTCCGCACCGACCCGGCCTTTTCGCGCCCCAACATGCAGCTCTATTTCCAGGCGTTTTCGACCGTCATCCCGAAGAGTGGCGAGCGCCCGATCCTGACGCCGGACCCTTGGCCTGGCTTCTCCATCGGCTTGTCCAACTGCCGCCCGTCGAGCCGCGGCGAGATCATGATCCGCTCCAGCAATCCGTTGGACCATCCCAAGATCGCCGCCAACGCCTATTCGACCAATGCCGATGTCGAGGAGATGCTGGCGGCGGTGAAATTCGTGCGCAAGATCGCCTCGATGCCGGCTATGGCCGAGATCATCGCGGAGGAGGTTTTGCCAGGCCCATCAATCACTTCGGACGCCGACCTGATCACGGATTTCAGGAAACGCTCCGGCACCGTCTATCATCCGGTTTCGACCTGCCGCATGGGACCCGATCCCGCGCGCGCCGTGGTCGATCCGCGGCTCAAGGTACATGGGCTAGAAGGCTTGCGCGTGATCGACGCCTCGATCTTTCCCGACAACATAACCGGCAACACCAACGCCGCCTCGATACTGACCGGATGGAAAGGCGCCGAACTGGTTCTGGAGGACCAAGAATGAAGATCACCGACGTCAAGACCTGGGTTGTCGGCAATCCGCCGCCCGGCATCGGCGGCAAGTATTTCATCTTCGTCAAGCTTACCACCGATGGCGGTGTGGTGGGTTACGGCGAGGCCTACAACGCCACCTTCTCCGCCCATGTCACGGCCGGGATGGTCGAGGACATGGCCGAGCGCTATCTCGTCGGCCGCGATCCGCACGACATCGAGAATTTCTTTCGCCGCGCCTATTCCTCCGGCTTCACGCAGCGGCCCGACGTGTCCGGCATGGGCTGCTTCTCGGCGCTGGAAATGGCCTGCTGGGACATTATTGGCAAGGAAGCGGACAAACCCGTCTACAAGCTGCTCGGCGGCCAGGTGCACGAGACGCTGCGCTCCTACACCTATCTCTATCCGCATACCGGCAGCGTCCATTCCGAGGACGCCCCGGACGGCAGGAATGTCTACAACGACCCCGAAATGGCGGCGGCCTGCGCGCTCGAATATGTCGAGCAGGGCTTCAATGCCGTCAAGCTCGACCCGGCCGGTCCCTACACCGCCTTTGACGGCCACCAGCCGCGCCTGCTCGACATCGACGTCTCGACCCGCATGATCAAGGCGATCCGCGAGGCGGTCGGCACGCGTGCCGACATATTGTTCGGCACGCACGGCCAGTTCACCGCCTCCGGCGCCCTGCGCCTTGCCCGTGCCATCGAGCCCTATGACCCCTTGTGGTTCGAGGAGCCGGTGCCGCCCGATATGCCCGAAGTCATGGCGCAGGTCGCCCGCGCGACTTCCATCCCGATCGCCACCGGCGAACGGCTGACGACCAAGTTCGAATTCGCCCGCGTCATCGAGAACCGCGCCGCGACCATATTGCAGCCGGACCTCGGCCGCTCCGGCGGCATTCTCGAAACCAAGAAGATCGCCGCCATGGCCGAGGCCTACCACATCCAGATCGCACCGCATTGTTATTGCGGACCGATCGTCGGCGCCGCCAACATCCAGCTGGCGGTGACGCTGCCCAACTTCCTGATCCTGGAATCGCTGAAGCAGTGGGACGGTTTCCACGCGACGTTGCTCAAGAAGAAGATCGAGTGGCAGGACGGCAACGTCATCCCGTCGAAGGAACCTGGCCTCGGCGTCGAACTCAACGAAGACGTCTGCGACGCTCACCCCTACACCGGCAAGGACCTGCATTTGCAGATGATGCAAACGCCGCTGGTGCCGTGAGCGAACGCTACGCCTTCATCGGCCTTGGCCATCTCGGCGGCAAACTTGCCGCCAGCCTGGTGCGCAACGGTTTTGCCGTCACCGTGTTCGACCGGGAGCCCACCGCCGTCCAGCGCCTCGTGGCGCTCGGCGCTATTGCTGCCGGCAGCCCCGCCGAGGCGGCTGAGCGGGCGGGCAATGCCATAACTTGCCTGCCGTCGCCGAAGGCCAGCGAGGCGGTTCTCGCCGGTCCTGATGGATTGCTCAAGGGCCTGCCCGCCGGCGGCACCTGGATCGAGATGTCGACCAACGGCCGCGACGAGATCGTGCGCCTCGCGGGCCTTGCCTCGGCCAGCGCAATCGAGACCTTGGAATGCCCGGTTACCGGCGGCGTGCATTTGGCGGCGGCCGGGAAAATCACCGCGCTGGTCGGTGGCGATGCCGCCCTCTACGAGCGTCATCGCCCTGCCATCGATGCGATGTGCGCGAAGTCGTTCCTGATGGGCCCGATCGGCTCGGCGGCGGTGATCAAGGTCATCACCAACATGCTGGCCTTCATCCATCTCGTCGCCGCCGGTGAGGCGCTGATGCTGGCCAGGCAAGGCGGGCTCGACCTCGCCCAAGCCTATCACGCCATCGTTGCCTCCTCCGGCAACAGCTTCGTCCACGAAACCGAAAGCCAACTCATCCTGAACGGCTCCTACGACATCGGCTTCACCATGGACCTGGCGCTGAAGGACCTCGGCTTCGCGCTCGGCCTGGGTCGGGATTTCGGTGTGCCGGTGGAACTGGCATCGCGCGTCAATGCGATTTTCGAGCAGGGCAAGGCGGCTTACGGCGGCGGCGCCTGGTCGACCCAGATCGTCAAATTGCTCGAGGACGCTGTCGGCGCCGACCTGCGCGCGCCCGGTTTTCCGTCCAAACTGGAAATCTGAATCCGGGAAACTTGAAGCGGTTTCAAAAGGTTGAGCGCTCATCTGGAATCAGGACCGGAGCGACCTGAATCAAAGCCGCAACGTCTTGATTCAATATCTGAGCGTCAGAGCGCCGGGCAGGATCTCGAAGGTCGCTGGTATGCGCCCGGGCGACTCGCCGTCGATGTCGACCAGCGCGCCGTTCTTTTCCACGTCGCCGAGCGGTTCGACAACCACTTTCTTGCCGCGCAGGATGGTGATGGCCGGATGGTTGCGATGCCTGCCGCCATAGAGCAGGCGGATATCCCAGATCAGCTTCAGCTTGCTGGCCGCGCGCAGGATGACGATGTCGAATTGGCCGTCGGTCAGTTCGGCGTCCGGCGCGATCATCATGCCGCCGCCGAAGAATTTGCCATTGGCCACCGCGACCAGCGCCATGCGCGCCTCGACCGGCGCGCCGTCATCGACTGAAATCGTTACATCCTGGAACCGGTAGCGGGCGAATTCGACCACGGTGCGACACAGGAACAACATCTTGGCCGCAACCTTGCCCTTGCGCTTGTCGGCGTTGACGGCGCGATCGGTAGTGCCCGAGAGCCCCAGGCTCGCAATGTTGACGAAGTGCCGGCTGGCCAGCGCGCCATGGTCGTCGATATAGCAGATGCGCCCTGCATCGACCGCCCTGCCCTTGGCCCCGGCGATCCGCTTCAGCGTCGCGTCCACCTCCTTCGGCAGGCCGAGCCCGCGCGCGAAATCGATACCCGTGCCGCACGGCAGCAGACCGAGTTCGGGCGCGCGGCCGTTTTCCTTGGACGCCTGCAACAGGCCGTCGGCCACCTCGCTGGCCGTGCCGTCGCCACCGGCCGCGATCACCAGGTCGAACCCGTTTGCCGCGAGGTCGAGCGCCAGCCTTTCGGCATCGCCTTCGGCCTGCGTTTCGCGCAGTTCGAAATCGCCGAAGTGAGTTTTCAACGAAGCGGCGACCTCCGACCAGTGCCGTTTCAGCCAGCCGCCGCCGGCAATCGGATTGAGCACCACCCCGACCTTCAATGCGCATCCCTCCCCGCAAGGCGCCAGGCACGCACTGCCCGACCCTTTGCCGGCATTGAAGCCCGCGCCCGTTGGCGGAGCAATAGGCGCTCTCGGTTCGCGTGCCGAAAAAAGCAGGGCAGGCTGTGTAAGGCCTTGGAGCGTGAAATTCCGAGGCATCTGGCAATGGTCCCCGATAATCCCGCTATCCACAGGCCCGCGGGCATTCCCCAGCACCCTTGGCCGGCGTAAGTTCAACCCATCTCAGGCGGCTACCGATCGCCCAGCCGAAAGGCGAAAGTGAAAGGCGGATTTCCTGAGGCCCGTACGGCCCGAAGCGAGAGCAGGCTCGCCTGCTTCGAGGGACGGAAGCCGAGACCTACGGGGCCGCGGAAAGCGTGCCAACGCCGACGGCGGACCGATGCTGCCATGAAGGACGGCAAAAACCTTCGATGGCCGCAGGGCAAAGCCCGCAAGGGTGCAGACCGGCGTGGTCTGGAACGGGCGCGGCCTTCGGGCGGCGACTGGCAGGACCGTCAAAATCAAGGCCGGCTTGGTGCGACGACTTTAGGGGAGTTGCTGCCGTGACCGTGTCCTGGTCTGACAGGGAGGCGCTGGGAGAAATCCCGGCGCCGACTGTCTTTTTGCTTCCCGCTCAAGCGCCTTCCCGGCGAAGTTGCGGGCGCCGCTTCACCGCGCGCCAAAATCGGTTAGTATCGCCCTGTCAGAGTCCGTTTGCGTTTGCTGGCGGGTTCGCTGAAGGGGGATATTTCATGACATTGATCCAGAAGCTTGCCGCCGCCATGGCCTGACCGGCCATGGTCCTGTTTCGCTTCATGAAGCGTATCATCAGGACGATCCTCTGGCTGATCGTCATCATTGTCTTGATCCCGATCGCCGGGCTGGCCTACGGTTTCCTGACGACGCCGTCGCTGGACAAGACACCGTTGCCGGGTATCGCCGAAGGTGCACCGCAGCCGGCGCTCGCCGCCAGGGTGCGCGCCGAAATCCCCGGCTACCAGCGACCTGAGGAATCGACCTTCCTCACCTACCCGGAATGGGCCATCGTCTATGCCGCGCGCGAATATGCCGGCTTCGTCGCCAAGGACCAGCCGAGCGGCTTTCCCTATTTCGCCTATGTCGGCCGCTTCTGGCAGGACTACGCCATGGTGATCCGCGCCAGCTCCGCCTACAAGTTCAACTACGCCAACCACCAGATGCCGGTCGTCATCGGCACCAGCCACACGATCGAGCATGCCGTGCAATGGGCTTATGAAAACACGGTCGGCCGCATCACCGAGGCGATTGCGGGCAGGCGCACGGCGACTGACATCTACCAGGGCAAGTTGGCGGCCGAATACGCCGCCTTCCTCGACCAGGGGCCGTGGTACCAGTTTCCCTATGCCGAGAAGCGCGCCGGGCTTTTCGCGGTCCAGCCGGCGCCGGGCGACAGCGCCGTGCGCTCCAGCGAACGAAAGCTTGCCTTCGGCCTCGCCGACACGATCAAGCAGTTCTATGCCAGCCTGATCAGGCAGGCACTCGCGGCAACGTCCGATCCGGCCTTGCTCGACATCCACGTCTGGGCCAAGGGACCGGTCGGCGAAGCGACGCGCAACGAAGCCGACACCTTGCTCGAACGCGACTACGGCCCCGACGGCACCGTTTTCGTCACCAAGCGCTACCAGATGTTCACCGACATGATTCCGCGCCTGATCGACAAGGGCGTCTCATTCGTCGAGATCGGCGGCAACGACGAGATCATGATCACCGTGCTCTCCACGGATTCGATCGCCGTCCCCGAAGGCATGCGCATCCTGTTCAGCTATCCGCTGCCGGCCGATCCATCGACACGCCGCACCGGCATGGTCGTAGCCGTACCCAGGCTGCATCTGGTATTGCCGGCGCTGATCAAGTCAGGCGCCAGGCTGGAGCACGTCTACGACTACTGAGGCCTTTCGGCCACGCTGCGCGGAGAACGGCCGTGTCGAGCGCCCCGCCACGCTCATTTCACAATCGCGGCCAAATCCCGCCTTGTTCGCGCGCGATGGACTGTCGCATGTCGCCCAAAGCGTGCCCGCGGGCTCCGCTCAGGGACCGGTTTGGACAGCGACATGCACCTGAATGGGCTGCCGAGGGGCACATCGAGGGGACGAGACCGTGATCAAGACCGCCCTTGTCGCCATGACCATCGTCGGCTGCGACTGCGACGCCAAGCTTTGCGAATATATCGGCGAGACGCCGGCCAAGTGGTCGACCATCGCCGAGTGCGAAGCGGCGATGAAGAGCCAGATGCTGCACGAGCGCAATTTCAACTATCCGCTCGTCTCTGGCATCTGCCGCGCGAAAGGTTCCGCGTCCTCCTCGCAACTGGCCGCGACCGCTTCGCGCCCGGAGCTGAGGCCCGCCAGCCGCGCCGTTGAACCGACGCTGCCGCCCGAGCTGAGCCACAGGCCGACGGTCCCGGTCGGCTCGCCGACGACGGCGATGGAAGCGGCGGCCGCGCGGCCGGTCGCCTATGAACAGGTGGTCGATGGCGGCACCGGCGTGCTCTATCGTACGAAAAACGGCTATGCCGTCGTCAAGACCGATCTTGGCCGCGCTGTATCGGCGACCGCCGACATGGCCAAGCGGTCAGCCAACTGGCTGGCTGGCCTGGTGCCGAGCAAGCTGTAGGGACGAAACTTTCTTCACCGGCGTCACCATCCCGGTCTGTCATCAACGGTCGCCGCCACCTTGGACCTGAAGAGACAAGACTCGCGCAAAGGTTGCAAACCGGATGGGGATGCAGCATTGTGTCGACCGCAACGATGAAGGGGGGCCTTCCATGAAACCAGCGGTTCGAACTGCGGCAGCCTTGATGCTGGCGCTTGCTCCGGGATCGGTCGGCGCGCAAGGCGTGGATCCGGGTGACGACAAGGGGATCATCTTCGCTCCGGGCGATCCCGACATGGCGGCGGCGACCGCGCAGGCGCTCGCCGGCCTCGATGAATTCCTGGCACTGTCCGAAATGCCTCCCTCCGGCACAGGTAGGTTCAAGTTGAAGGTCAAGGTGCGGGATGGGCATGTCACCGAGCACTTCTGGGTCATACCGTTCCGCCGTGCCGGGACAGGGTTTGTCGGCATATTGGCCAATGAGCCGGAGGCAGTGCACAACGTCGTGCTCGGCCAAAACATAGAATTCACCAGGGACGACATTTCCGACTGGGGATATACGCGGGACGGCCATCAGGTCGGCAGCTTCACGATCTGCGTGATGTTCAAGCGAATGTCGAAAGAAGAGGCGGACAACATGCGCGAAAAGTACGGCTTCGATTGCTGACGGGAACGCCGGCTGATCAAGCCGCTTCGTCCCTGGCGCCGATCTTGCGCACCAGCGCTGCCGTCGCCAGCATCGCGCCCATATCCGATATCATCGGCGCGACATGGGTCTGGTAGTCCAGTGGCACCGAAATGGCGGGCAATTCGAAGAAATTCTTCGCCTGCGGCAGGAGCAGAAAACCGTCGCTGCCGTTGAGGGCCACGCGCGCCGGTTCCTCCGGCCAGGTTTCGCCCAGCCATTTCAGCGCTTGCGCCAACCGGCCGCTCACCAATGGCTGCGCCGCCTCGGCATTGTCGGTGCGGAACTCATAGGCGGCATCGAGTTCCGGCACGCCGGATGACAGTTCCTGCATCTTGCTGGCGAACATGCCACGGAAGAAGCCGACGACGGCATTGGTCCGCCGCGTCGCCACCAGGATTCCCGGCAACGGTTCGATGGCTTCGAAGGCGACGATCACGCCTTTGAAAGCCGTCGATGAGCCCTTGCCTGTCGCTTCCCGCAGTTCCGCTTCGTAGAGCTCGAACGAAAACTCTTCGTAGCGGCCGGAAACGACATCGTCGAACGACTGCCGGTTGAACGGCCCGACCGCCTCGCGCGGCAGCCGGTCGAAGGAATTTGGCCGCCCGCCATGCGCGTAGCGCACGTCGCGGATGAAGCCGAAGATGATGGGCAGCAGTGTTTTGCGAAATGATTGCTGCAGCCGCGTCGCCGGCTTCATCGCCTGGAAATAAAGCAGGATCGAAGCTGCGAAACCGACGACATAGAGGAACACATGCGGCGTCGAGAACCATTGCTCGTTGGGATCGGCGACCTTGTTGAACAGCCAGGCGATCAGCACCACTGTCGCCAGCACCAAACCGACGAACAGCGGCACCCGCCAGCGTACCTGCCGCACCACGGAGGCCCGCGCCGCTTCATAAGCCTCGATGTTTTTCCGGATGCCGGCAACCACGGCGTCGCCAGGCATGAAATCCGCTGTTTCCACCGCCACCCCCGCTTGCCTGGACCGGTTCATGATAGCCGGTTTTGTCTGAAGTATCGACTGTAGCGCCTCTTCAACAGATGCTTGCGCCGCCCCTCATTTCGCCAATCATCAGCGCTTGGAAAAGCGCCGACATGGCGATCTTGGCCGATGTCCACCACCTGTGGTTACGGAAAGACCGCGCTCAACCGCCTCTCCACCTTGTCACGCATGCGGCCCTCCAATCCCTCCACCGGCGCCAGCCGCTCATGATCCCCGGCGCGCAGCCGCACAAACGGATGCATTCGGTAGGAAACGACAGACCCCCGCGTTTCCGCATCGGCGCTGATATCGGCGACAAGGATCCCGCCAATGCGTCCCGGCCAAGGCTGGCGGACAAGGGCGGTGCCGAGGAAATCGCCAAGTCCATAGGCGACGATCGTATTGCCGATCCGCTCCACCGGCTGCACGACATGGGCGTGGTGGCCGACGATCAGCCCGACGCCCTGCCCTGCCAGGCGCCTCGCCAGTCTCCGCGTTTCGGCGCGCGGAAAGTGGCGGAACTCCCAATCCCAATGCGGCACGGCGCAGAGGAGATCGAACCCGTCACCTCGTCGGCGGGCAATATCGCTTTCCATCGAAACGCGGCCGGCGAACAGGTCCTCGCCCGCATTGCGCCACAACGTGAAGGCGGCGAACCCGACAGTCAGCGGTCCGACTTCGACAGGCTGTACCGGGCCGTTGCCGGCGAGGCCAATAGTGCCGATACCGAGCCGCTTCAGCGCCGCCACGGTCTCATCGAAACCGGCGACGCCCTGGTCGAGCACATGGTTGTTGGCCAGCGACAGCACCAGTCTTTCACGCGAGATGCCGACTGCCGCCAACGCGTCGCCGAGAAAGCGCTCGCTCATCGCGTGATGGGTGCCGAGCCTGGTGCCGAGCACGGCGCTTGGCTTGTCCACGATCGGGCTTTCGCAATTGCCGATCACCAGGTCGGCCGCGCCAAGCAGCGTTTTGATCACCGGATCACAGTCGGGCGCGCTGCGGTTGGCCACCGCCGAAATGTCGCCGACGAAGGCGAGCCGCACCGTCCGTTTCGGCGCCCGATCCACCATCGTTCCGGCCACGGGCGCGAAGCCTTGCACACCACCGGACAGCGACGGTTTCAGGAATCGCGGCAGCCACGACAGTTTGTAGGAGAGCGGATAGTTCGACACGCGATGTCCAATCGTTTGCCCTGTGTAGACCGTCTGCCGGGCGCGTTGAAGCCAGCCAATGGCAATCATGCATCAGCGCCCGGCAGACGCGGCATTGCAAATGCGTGTATGATTGCCGGCACGACGCGCATGGGAGGGGGAAAATGACACTACTGGCAAGTCTGCTGGCATTGGCACTTGCTCTGGTTCTGCCGATGTCTTCGGCGCAGGCCGCCATGCCCGAAACCGCGGCCGCTCTGTTCGAGGCCAAAACCGTGGTCGCGCGCGACACGGCGCTCTCGACGCTGGAGGCAGCGGCATCCACCGACCCGGCATCCGCCTATGCCGCCGGCGCCGGCGAATTCTTTACCGCGCTGGAATTGCTGGCCAGCGGCCTGCACCGCCATGGCTTCGAGAGCCCGCGATCCTTCATGCTGCCGCTGATGCGGCTGCCTGTGCCGGAAAATCCGAACCCCGAACCGCTGACCTACGAACAGTTCCGCGCCATATTGGTCGCCTTCCGCAACCGGTTGGAAAAATCCGCCGCGACGCTGGGGTCGGTGCCGGCCGATGCCGGTATCGGCATTGTCATCGACCTCACCCAGGTCGGCATCGACCTCGACGAGGACGGCACGATCGCGCCGGATGAGAGCATGGCCGCCATCATGGCCTCGCTGTCGCGTGGCGGCGTGGCGCCCGACGATGCCGCGCCTGCGCTCACCTTCCGCTTCGACCGCGCCGACGGCTACTGGCTGCAGGGCTATGCCGAGTTCCTGATGGCGCAGGCCGATTTCTGGCTGGCACATGATTTCAGGAGCACGTTCGACGGTTCTTTCCATATGCTCTTCCCGCGCGCAAAACTGCCGTTGCAGGACATCCTCGTTCCGCCGGCTGGCGACATGGGCAGCAGCATCTTCTCCTCGGAATGGCGCATCGCCGATTTCATCTCGCTGGTACATCTCGTCAACTGGCCGGTGGTCGAGCCCGAGCGGCGGCAGGCGGCGCGCCGTCACCTGCTGGAGATGATCCGGCTGTCGCGCGAGGACTGGAAGGCGATCCGCGCCGAGACCGACAATGACCGCGAATGGCTGCCGGGACCGCAACAGAAGGGCGAAAACCCGCTCACCGGCCTCGAAGTCGGAGAGCAGCAGGTCGCGGCCTGGCTCGCCACCTTGACCATGGCCGAGGACCTGCTCCAAGGCCGCGTGCTGCTGCCGCATTTCCGCATCACCGGCAAGGGCATTAATATGAAGCGCTTCTTCGACGAGCCGAAACCGTTCGACCTGGTGCTGTCGATCACCGGCCCGGCCATCGCGCCGTATCTCGAAAGCGGCACAATCCTGACCAGCGACGATTTCGACCAGATCCAGAGCGAATTCGGCGGCGGTGGTTTCCTGACGTTTGCGCTGTGGTTCAATTGACGGCCTAACAGGGCTGCGTTCCTGGGCGGTCGGCGCCAGCCCCCCACCCGGACCTGCGCTCCGACCTTCCCACAAGGGGGAGGTAGAAGCTCCATTGCAAACCCTAGAAAATCGCGCCCTGGTACAGCACCGCTTCCGCCTCCTCCGGCGCGAACCGCCGCGCCAACACGGTGGCCGATCAATGGTCGCCGCGAAACCGGGGTACGGGCCGGTTATCTGCTGCGGGCGGGTAGCAGTTTTGGGGCGACGCGCTGGGCCTTCTCGGGAGTACGGACTGACACGCGCCACCGTCGCGGCCCCGCTGAAACGGCCATTCGCTTCAATTAGCGAGAGCTGTTTTGCTTGACTCGGCCGTTAAAAGCAGGCAGCAAAATACTCTTGGAAGGGCTGCAATACCGCGTTCATGGTCGTGGACGAGCCTTTTTTGGCACAAAGTCCACGTCTCTCGGTTGGTTTTGAGAGGGATTGGTTAACCAACTTTGTCCATATTTTGAAGCAATCGGCAACCAAAGACAGGCGCGGCAAACGCGTCGGGGACCACCTGGGATCACTCACAGAATGGTCGTCGCGGCTATCACAGCCGCGGACGTGGGAGCCGATTGGAGCAAGATTGGTTGAATGGCGTTCTTGAGTAAGAAAATTGTCGGGGACAGGCGTTGGGACGGCGAAGCTGCCGACAACGCGTCACGTGCCTCATCCTTCAACTCTAAGCGGATCGTCCGCTGGGTCGCCGTGCCCGGCGTCAGCGCTGCCGTTGGCCTGTGGCTGGTCGGGACAATGGCTGGTCTGAGCTCCGTCGGCGCTTCGCTGTCGTCGACGTCGAGCGTCCTGCCGCAGAGGCTGGCCATGCCGGGCTCGCTCGCTCTTGCCGATCCGCTGAAACAGCATTTTCTGATGCCCGCTGCGCCATTCGCACTGGCCAACGCCGATGGCGGCACGCAGGCGCTGCAGAACCACGCCGTGCAATGCGGCTCCGGATGCTTCAGGCTGGCCGCGCTCGCTCCTCGAGCGGAAAAGTCGGCGCGCCTCGTGGCCGCGTCCACGGCACACCCGGTCCCGGTCGCCAAGACGACCTCGCAGGAGCGCTTCGAGCGCATGGAAGCATCTCTCTCGCCAAGCAAGCTCGCCGCCGCCTTCGCCAACGCGGCCAAGCCCGTGGCCACGGCCGGCGCACCCGCCCGTCCTATCATCTCGACCTCCGCTCCACAGGTCGCCGAGGCATCGCTGGTGCCGGGCGCCAAGCTCGTCGCCAGCCTGTCTGAAGACTTGCCGGCACCCGCGGCGGAGCGCTTCGCCCGGATCGACACCGGCTCGGTGGTTGTCCAGACAGCGCCGCAGCCGATGCATTTTGCCCAGCCGGATGCCGGCACGCCGGACAATTCGCAACTGGCCCTGGCGCTTGCCCGCTCGCTGCCTGTCGAGGACGAGGCATTCGCCTCGCCATTGCCGATGACGGACTCTTCGGCCGATGTCGCGGTTTCGCCTGTCGAAACCCAGCAGGAACAGCCGGGCGATGCCGCGGCCTTGCCCGACGCGCTCACCGATGACGTGCCGCTGCCGACCCGTCGGCCGCAATTCGACGCGCCGGAGCCGTTGAAGTCCGTGGAGCAGGAAAAGCCGGCTCAACAGCCCAAGGTCGTGCAGCAGAAGCCGGCACCTCAGACAAAGCCGGTCCAGCAAGCCCAGCCGGCAAAGCCGATCCAGCAAGCCCAGCCGGCAAAGCCGGCCCGGCAGGGCCGGCCGGCGGATGGCGGCGACGCGTTGGCCTATGCAAAGCCAGACACGCCTTCGGGCGGCCTCGGCCAGGCGTTCAGGAACCTGTTCAATGCGCCGGGCGGCTCCAGGAGCGGAGCCGGCAGCGGTGTCGCCATCTATGACATCAGCGCCAAGACCGTCTACATGCCCGACGGTTCGAGGCTCGAAGCGCATTCGGGCATCGGCGCCATGGCGGACCAGCCGCGCTATGCCGATCAGAAGAACCGCGGACCGACACCGCCCAACACCTACAATCTGTCGCTGCGCGAGTCGCGCTTTCATGGTGTCGAGGCTTTGCGTCTGACACCCGTCGATGGCCGCAATAAATACAATCGTGACGGCCTGCTGGCCCACACCTACCTGCTTCGGGGCCGCTACGCACAGTCCAGTGGCTGCGTCGCCTTCAAGGACTATGCGCGCTTCCTAGCCGCCTTCAAGAAGGGCAAAATCAAGCGCCTCGTCGTGGTGCCGCGCCTGAACGGATCGCCGACACGCGTGGCGGACAACGCACGCGGCGCCTGACCGCAATCGGCAGGCATCACCGGCACTTGCCTCCTCCTGACAGCCTCCTGTCAGGAGCTGCATCTGGCGGTGCGCCTCGGCTGATCGCGCTCTTTCCATTTTCGCCAAGACCTCCCATATTCCGGACATGGCCAAATCCACCGAAAAGAGAACGCCGCCGACGGCGAATGACGACCGCGCCGCGCCCAAGCGGCGCAGCCCGCTGACCGATTTCCTCGACGCCTCGGAACCGCTGCACAAAGGCGGCTTCGCCGAGATGCCGCAGCCCGAATTGTCGGGCACTCCACTCACCGGTTCGGTCGCGGACTGGGCCGAGCAGATCGAGCAGGAAGCCGAACGCGAAGGGCGCCAGGCCGGCAAGGACGGCGGCAAGTCGCCGAAGCCGTCGAAGAAGATCCCCGAGCGCTCCGCGGCGCCCGGGCGCACGGCGCGTGGCACCTCGATGGGCGGCGCGGCGACAGCCCGCGAGCGCGCGGCGGCCGGCCTCAATCCCGTCGCCGGCCTCGACGTCTCGCTCGAGGAAGCCGAGACGATGACGTCGAGCGGCGTGACAGCGACGGTGGCGGCTCTCTCGGCATTGATTGAATCCGGCAATCCGCTGCACAAGGACGGCGTGCTGTGGACGCCGCACCGGCCTGCCCGGCCGGAAAAGTCCGAAGGCGGCATCACCATCAAGATGGTGTCGGATTTCGAGCCGGCCGGCGACCAGCCGACCGCCATCAAGGACCTTGTCGAGGGCGTCCAGAACAACGACCGCACGCAGGTGCTGCTGGGCGTCACCGGCTCGGGCAAGACCTTCACCATGGCCAAGGTGATCGAGGAGACGCAGCGTCCCGCCTTGATCCTGGCGCCGAACAAGACGCTGGCGGCGCAGCTTTATTCCGAGTTCAAGAAATTCTTCCCGGACAATGCGGTGGAGTATTTCGTCTCCTACTACGACTATTACCAGCCGGAAGCCTACGTTCCGCGCACCGACACCTTCATCGAGAAGGAATCCTCCATCAACGAGCAGATCGACCGCATGCGCCACTCGGCGACGCGCTCGCTGCTCGAACGCGACGACGTCATCATCGTCGCTTCGGTCTCCTGCATCTACGGTATCGGCTCGGTCGAGACCTATACGGCTATGACCTTCCAGATGCAGATCGGCGACCGGCTCGACCAGCGCGCTCTGCTCGCCGACCTCGTCGCCCAGCAATACAAGCGCCAGGACATCAATTTCGTGCGCGGCTCGTTCCGCGTGCGCGGCGACACGATCGAGATCTTCCCGGCCCACCTTGAGGATCGCGCCTGGCGCATCTCCATGTTCGGCGACGAAATCGAGGCGATCACCGAATTCGACCCGCTGACCGGCCAGAAGACGGGCGAGCTGAAAAGCGTCAAGATCTACGCCAATTCGCACTATGTGACGCCGCGCCCGACGCTGAACCAGGCCATCAAGTCGATCAAGGAAGAGCTCAAGCACCGTCTGGTCGAGCTCGAGCGCGCCGGCCGCCTGCTGGAGGCGCAGCGGCTGGAGCAGCGCACCCGCTTCGACCTGGAAATGCTGGAAGCCACCGGCTCCTGCGCCGGCATCGAGAACTATTCGCGCTATCTCACCGGACGTCAGCCGGGCGATCCGCCGCCGACACTGTTCGAATATATCCCCGACAACGCACTGGTCTTCATCGACGAAAGCCACGTCACCGTGCCGCAGATCGGCGGCATGTATCGCGGCGACTTCAGGCGCAAGGCGACGCTTGCCGAATACGGCTTCCGCCTGCCTTCCTGCATGGACAACCGGCCCCTGCGCTTCGAGGAATGGGACGCCATGCGCCCGCTCTCGGTCGCTGTCTCGGCAACCCCCGGCGGCTGGGAGATGGAGCAGTCCGGCGGCGTGTTCGCCGAGCAGGTCATCCGACCGACCGGCCTCATCGACCCGCCGGTCGAGGTGCGCCCGGCCAAGACCCAGGTCGACGACGTCGTCGGCGAGATCCGCGAGACGACCAAGGCCGGCTACCGCACGCTGGTCACCGTGCTGACCAAGCGCATGGCCGAGGACCTGACCGAATATCTGCACGAGCAAGGCGTGCGGGTGCGTTATATGCACTCCGATATCGACACGCTGGAGCGTATCGAAATCCTGCGCGATTTGCGCCTCGGCGCCTTCGACGTGCTGGTTGGCATCAACCTTTTGCGCGAAGGCCTCGACATTCCCGAATGCGGCTTCGTCGCCATTCTCGACGCTGACAAGGAAGGCTTTTTGCGCTCGGAGACGTCGCTGATCCAGACCATCGGCCGCGCCGCTCGCAATGTCGACGGCAAGGTCATTCTCTATGCCGACCAGGTCACCGGATCGATGGAACGCGCCATGGCCGAGACCAATCGCCGTCGCGAAAAGCAGATGGAGTGGAACGCCGCCAACGGCATCACGCCGGAATCGGTCAAGTCGCGCATCTCGGACATTCTGGATTCGGTCTACGAGAAGGACCATGTCCGCGCCGACATCTCGCAGTTCACCGACAGCGCCGGCGCCATGATGGGCAACAACCTCAAGGCCCATCTGGACGCGCTTGAGAAGCAGATGCGCGACGCCGCCGCCAACCTTGATTTCGAGAAGGCGGCCCGCATTCGCGACGAGATCAAGCGGCTGCGTGAGATGGAGATGTCGATCTCCGATGATCCGCTGGCCAAATACGCCGATATGGAAAGCCCGGTCTCGGGCCGCGAAAAAGGCAAGCACAACAAGGGCGTGGCCAGGCATCGTACATCGGAGGAACAGGAGCGGTTCCGCAAGCTCGACGAAGCACGCGCCGCCGAAGAGGCAGCCAAGGCTGCCCGGCCCAATCTCTTCCGCAAGCCCGATCTCGACGAGATGGGCGCCGATGGCGCGGTGCCGGTGAAGAAGCCCCTGTTCGCCAAACCGTCGATCGACGACATGGGCCCAGGCACCGACATGCCGACGCCGGCCGGTGCCGTGTCGCGCTCGCTGTTCAAGAAACAATCGGCGTCCGAAGCACACGGCTCGGATTTCGGCATTCCCGGCGAGCCGACCAAACCGCTGTTCAAGAAAAACTCTCTCGACGAGATGACCGTGCGCCGCACCGAGAAACCGGTCGAGGGAAAAGTGCCGGCGAAGCCTCAGCCGATCTCTCCCGTTGTTGGGGCCGGCAGGACAGACGGGGGCGCGAAGGAACGCGAGGACAAACCCGTCGTGCGCCAACGCGCCGGCATTGGTTCTTATGAAGACCCCGGCGACGCCCGCCGCGAAAAGCGCCGGCCCGCGAAGACAGGACGGCCCGGAAAGTAGTTCGTTCGAAAGGCCGGCGGGACGGCGCCCCCTCTGTCCTGCCCGTCCTCCGCAGCAGCTGCGCTGCAGCTGCGGAGGGTGGACCGGACATCTCCCCCGCGAGTGGGGAGATTGGCAGCTTCAGCGCCCCGCTCGACGCTACCCTCCTCTTGCCCAGCGCATGACCTTTGGTGTACTCAGTCCCCACACCCAAACGTCTTGAAAGGAGTGCTGCGTGTTTATCGATCACCATCGTCAGCGTGGCCCGATTTCCGCCCTGCGAGCTTGCTTGCAGGGCTGACCAGGGACGGTCCGGGTTTTTCCCGCTTCGATTTTTTGGTCTGCCCTTCGTGGTGCGCATTGCCGAGCCTGATGGCCGCTTGCGCACTGACAAAGTGCATTGAGCCGGACTTTCCGGATAGACCAGAGAAATCGACATGGCCCTGATCAGCCTCAAATCCCTCGGCGTCACGATGAGTGCGCCGCTCTTTTTCAATCTCGACCTCACCATCGGCAGCGGCGACCGGCTCGGCATCGTTGCCGCCAACGGTCGCGGCAAGTCGACCTTGCTCAAATGCCTGGCCGGCGAGATGGAGCCGACCTCCGGCGACATTACCCGCACGCGCGGCTTACGCGTCGGCCATGTCGAGCAGTCCGTTCCTGCTGCCCTGCTTGGCCGCAGCTTTCATCAGGTGGTGGCTGACGCTTTGCCGCCCGAGCAAGCCGAAAGCGAACTATGGCGTGTCAATGTGGTGCTGGATTCGCTCGACGTCCCTGAGGCGATGCGCGAGCGAGAGATGCAGGCGCTGAGCGGCGGCTGGCAGAGGCTGGCACTGATCGCGCGTGTCTGGGTCACCGATCCCGACATGCTGCTGCTCGACGAACCGACCAACCATCTCGACCTTGCCCGCATCAGCCAGCTCGAAACTTGGCTGAACGCGCTACCGCGAGAGGTGCCGGTGGTGATCGCCAGCCACGACCGCGCCTTTCTCGACGCCGCCACCAACCGCACGTTGTTCCTGCGCCCGGACCAGTCGCCGGTGTTTTCCCTTCCCTACTCCCGCGCCCGGCAGGCCCTCGATGAGGTCGATGCCTCGACCGAGCGAAAATTCCAGCGCGACATGAAGGTGGCGCAGCAATTGCGACGCCAGGCTGCCAAGCTCAACAATATCGGCATCAATTCGGGCAGCGACCTTCTCACGGTCAAGACCAAGCAGCTCAAGCAGCGCGCGGAGCGACTTGAGGACGCGGCGGCCCCGGCGCATCACGAGAAATCGGCGGGGGCGATCCGGCTGGCCAATCGCGGCACGCACGCCAAGGTGCTGATCACGCTCGACGACGCGGCGGTGGAAACGCCCGACGGCACGCTCTTGTTCAGGACCGGCAAGCGCCACATCTGCCAGGGCGACCGCATCGTGCTGCTTGGCCGCAACGGCGTCGGCAAGTCGCGCTTCGTCACGCTGATCCGCAACGCCATTATCGAACCCGACACGGTTCAGAACGTGAAGGTGACGCCGTCGACGGTGCTCGGCTACAGCGACCAGGCGCTGTCCGGCATCGGCGGCGACGATACGCCACTGGCGATGGTGTCGCGCCGTTACGATGTCGGCGAACAGCGCGCCCGCTCTCTGCTTGCCGGCGCCGGCGTCGGCATCGAGATGCAGGAACGCAGGATCAGTGTGCTGTCCGGCGGCCAGAAGGCGCGGCTGATGATGCTGGCGCTGAGGCTCGCCAATCCGAATTTTTATCTGCTCGACGAGCCGACCAACCATCTCGACATCGACGGCCAGGAAGCGCTGGAGGAGGAATTGCTCAAGCACCAGGCAAGTTGCGTGCTCGCCTCGCACGATCGCTCCTTCATCCGTGCCATCGGCAACCGCTTCTGGCTGATCGAGAGGCGGCGGCTGACCGAAGTCGACGATCCCGAGGAGTTCTTCCGCTCAGTGGCTGAGGGGGCGGGATAGATCGGATTGTAAATTATCCGCTTACAGGTCCTTGAATCTTGTAAGCGATCTGTTTACATACGTCATGATCAAGTCTTTCAGGAACAAGGCCCTGTCAGAGCTCTTTCAAACCAGGAAAACCGGCAAGATCGACGCCAAGATGCACAAGCGCATTCTTGTCCGGCTTGACCGCCTGGAAGCTTCAGAAAAGCCGGAGGAGATGAACCTTCCTGGCTTTGCCTTCCATGCGCTGAGAGGCTTCGATCCCATCCGTTACACGGTCCACGTCAACGTCCCGTGGTGCATCACGTTTGAATTCGACGGCAAAGACGCCGCCCGCGTCGATTTCGAGCAATACCACTGAGGCGGCCAGATTGGAGAAGTTCGACCTATGAGCGTGCACGAGCCGACGCGTCCTATCGAGCGCTGTCCCTCCCACCCGGGAGCGCTGCTTGAGGACATTATCCCGGCAACTGGAAAGACCAAGGTGGAAATTGCAAAGCTGCTCGGCATCTCCCGGCAGCAGCTCTATGACATCATCCGCGAAAAGAAGCCGGTTTCACCGGCTGTAGCCGCCCGCCTTGGGAAGCTGTTCGGCGACGGGGCCGCGATCTGGCTTCGCATGCAGGCAGCTTTCGATGCCTGGCATGCCGAACGTGAGGTGGATGTTTCGGCTATTCCGACGCTCAAGGTTGCGTAGGCCGTGGCGCTCGAATGAGAAATTAAACGCTGCGAGAAAAAAAACGACGACCTGTCGGATCGCCTGAATCTGCCTCGTCCTTGGGATGCCGACACGATGATGCCGGCGCCAACCCAGGGAGAATGCATCATGTCCGTCCTTTCCTCCATCGGCCGCATCGCAACCCGATATGCGGCGGCGCGTGCCCGCCATCGTAGCGAGCGCATCCTGCTTTCGCTGCCCGTCGAACTGCGCAAGGACGTTGGCTTTCCGGAGCTCTTCGACGCGCAGAACAGCCGCCGCTCAGCCGCCGTCTCGGCCAAGGTCATATGAGCGGCCGAGCCATGCATCTATCGCTTGAGTTCTCCGGTCGCCCGGCCAGTCCGGGCCCGGCCCTCGAGAAAAATTTCAAGCCCATGTAGGACCGCCGTCACCTCGCGCGTCCTATGGTCCGCAAGGCCAAATCAAACGTGAAGAGGAACACGCAATGACCGACCAGACCCCTGTGCAGCCCAAGGCGAAAGTGCTCGGCGGATTGACCCCCTATCTGCAGGTGGACGGCGCCTTCAAGGCTGCCGAATTCTACCAGAAGGCGTTCGGCGCCAAGCAGGTCTTTTTCTACCCTGCGGACGAAAAAGACCGCACCATGCACATCCATCTTCACATCAACGGTTCGACGCTGATGTTGGGCGACGCCTATCCCGAGCACGGCCACCCGCACCAGGCGCCGCAGGGCTATACGCTCCAGCTTCATCTCGGCAGCGACGAGATCGACGGCTGGTGGCAGCGCGCGGTCGACGCCGGCTGCGAGATCGTGACGCCGCTGCAGGTGATGTTCTGGGGCGACCGCTGGGGCCAGGTGAAGGACCCTTTCGGAGTCGCATGGGCGATGAACGCTCCAGTGGAGCAATAACCGTCGCAATTCGATAGCGGGCGTCAGCACTCTCGGCGAGAAGTGCGCGCCCACCTGCCCCGGGTCGCATCCCTGCCGGCCCGGCGCCGGATGCAGCAAACAAGGAGATTGCCATGTCCTATGTCGACGGTTTCGTGCTTGCCGTGCCAAAGGCAAAACTCGACGATTACAAGAAGCTGGCCAACACCGCCGGCGCCGTCTGGAAGGAACACGGCGCGCTCGCCTATGTCGAGTGCGTCGGCGACGATGTGCCTTATGGCGAGGTCACGTCGTTTCCACGCGCCGTGCAGGCCAAGGACGACGAAGTCGTCATCTTTTCCTGGATCGTCTACAAATCCAGGCAGGACCGCGACGCGGTCATGGCCAAGGTGATGGCCGATCCACGATTGCAGCCGGATATGTCGACAATGCCGTTCGACGGCAAGCGCATGATCTTCGGCGGATTCCAGACGTTCATGGAATTGTAGGCAACGCACTTGGGCGGAGCGGGAGCGCTCCGCCGGAAATGCCGAGCCGCATTAAGCCAGTCTGTCCAGCAGGGGCTTCAGCCTGTCGCCGTAGCGCTTCCACAGGTCGACCGAGCCTTGATACATCGGCTGGCGCACCTGCGCGGCGGAAGCCGTGCGCACCGGCCGGTCGGTCTGGTGGAACGACAGCACGGCATCGTCCCATGGCAGCCCGAGATAGTTGATCAGCGCCCGGCTCTGGCCTTCCTGGTCGGCGACGAAATCCTCGTAGCGCACATCGTGCACGACGCCAGGCAGCACCTTGTGCCAATGCGCCATGATGTCCGTGTAGAGATTGTGGAAATCGGCGAGTTCGCCCAGATCATAGCCGTAGCGGTGGCTGTCGCCGCGGAAATGCACCTTGTAGATCGAAAGGCAGGTTGCCGCCGCATCGCGGGCGCAATGGATGATCCTGGCCTTTGGCATCATCATGTGGATGAAGCCGACAAGCAGGAAGTTGCCCGGCATCTTGTCGGTGACGTGGCGCATGTGCGGATAGCGGGCATGCAGCATGTCGAGATAGGCGCGTCCCGCCTCGGCAAAATCCGTATCGGGCGCATCCGAAACGCCCCAGGGGAAGCCGCCGGGCATGGTCGCCGGGAACTGCCTGCCGACCGCCGTCTTCAGGATACCGAGCTCGCCGGCCCCGTAGACCTGCGGATGGCTGGCGATGATCTGCTCGACCAGGGTCGTGCCCGAACGAGGCATGCCGACGACGAAGATCGGCGTATCGTCGGAGATCGCGCTGGGCCTGTGCTTCTGGAAGAAATCCCTGTCGAACACCGTTTTCATAGCCTCGAATTCGGCGCGTGTCCTTTCCGCGTCGTAGTCGATGCCCTTGCGGCGGATGGCATTGCCTTCGGCGAAATAGTCGAAGGCTCTGTTATAATCCTTCAGATCGTCATTGACCTTGCCGAGGCCGAAGGCAAGCTGCATGCGCGCCAGGCTGTCCGGCAGCGCCTTGGCGTGCTGGGCCTCCATCCCGGTCAATTCGGCATCGCGCTCCTTCTGACGCTTGACCTGCGTCAGCATCAGCCAGGCGCGCGCCATGCCGGGATCGGCCGCCAGCGCCTGCCGGAACAGCTCGGCCGCCTCGTCGAGCTCGCCTTTTTCCATCAACCCGACGCCCAGCCCGTGCAGCAGTTCGGCGTCCTTCGGACGGATCGACAGCGCCTCGCGAAAGACGGCCAGCGCCTCGTCCAGGCGCCCCGCTTCCTGCAAGGTTTCGGCAAGCCCGATGCGGGCGCGGAAATGGAAGGGATTGCGCGCGACCGTGCCGCGATAGATCTCCTCGGCGCCCTCGAACTGCCCAAGCTGTTTCAGTGACGAGCCGAGATTGTCGCGCGCCGCGAGCTGGTCCGGCCGCAGCGCCACCGCGCCGCGGAAGAAGTCGGCGGCCGCCGCGACACGGCCGAGATCGCGCATCACCGTGCCGAGGTTGTTGAGGAAATCCGGATTCTTCGGCTGCAAGCGCACCGATTGCTCGAGGAGACCGAGCCCCTCGGCGCTGCGCCCGGTCTGGTGCAGCAAAAGACCGAGAAAATGCGCAGCCGCCGCATGGTTGACCTTGTGCGTCAGCACTTGCCGATAGAGCGCCTCGGCCTCTTGCCGCCGCCCCGCCTGATGCAGTTGCAGCGCCCTCTGCACATGCTGGTCGAGACTCGACGGCGGCTGTCCGCCCGAGCCGGAGTTGGCGCCAGCACCCGCCGCTCGTCTCTGATCTCTGTTAATGGGAAACCTGCCGTGTTTGTCCGCCTGCCGCGATCTAGGCCATTGGCGCGGCGGGTTCAAGGCTTTGCTTGGTTTCTTGCGCTTGCCATCGGCGCGGACAAGATCAAATCAGCCGGTTGGTCTCGGCCGTCTGCCTGGCGCGCCGAACCGTTCCGTCAGTATCGGCGATCGTCCGCCTTTCAGCCTCGTCGCTCCTGACGGTCAGCCGCGCCGACTTGACGATCATAGGTTTGCCGGTACGCCCGATGGCGACGGCATATGCGGTGGCCGGCCTGATGGGCGGGTTGATCGCTGTGGTATTACCTCTTGAGCTTCTCGCAGAAACCATGGTTTTTGTCCTTTTTGGAGAAATAAAACGCAAATTTCGGGAGTGGACCCCAAAATGATTTTTTGAGAATTTTTGGAAAATATCATCAAACCATAGCAGAGTTTTTCAAATGAACGCAGCAATCTTTTTCCGTTGGCTTACTTATTTTTCCAAATCTTCTTGAAAACCATGCAAAGTCGAGCTACATATATATGAGCGTTTGGGCCAGAATTGGCATTTCGCGGCGTCAGAGGTTCTCGACCCGCCAATCTCACTCCAAATCATCGATATCGGCAGCGCGGCGCATTTGCTCCGCGACCGTTCTCATTCTTCGAAAGACACCCATGAACACCGGAACCGTGAAATTCTACAATGGCCAGAAGGGTTTTGGCTTCATTCAACCAACCGACGGCGGCAAGGACGTTTTCGTCCACGTCAGCGCATTGGAACGCGCGGGCTTTCCTGGCCTCGCCGAAGGCCAGAAGCTGCAATTCGAGTTGGAGCGTGATGCCAAGGGCCGCGAGTCGGCCGCCAATTTGCAACTGATCTGATCCGGCCGAATTCGATGACCGCTGACCACGGATGTACTGGCAGCTCTCGAAAATGGCTTATTTCCAGCGATTGCCGGAAATAGGAAAGCGGGGCTCGTCCCCGCTTTTTTGCTTTGAGGCTCTCCGCCTCGCATGTCGCCACAGGGCTTAAAACATCAAGGCAGGACAATGCCGGACCGCACGACCCATTCCGTCGCACATTTCATGGCTCCTTTCGTACTCGGCGGGCTGGAAGGGCAACTGCCGGCGGGCGACTACGACATCGATCACGACGAAGAGCTGATCGAGGGCATGTCGCGGCTTGCCTGGCGCCGCGTCGCCACCTTCATCCATTTGCCGGCAAGGGCGGTGAAAAACCCGACCACCAGTCAACTCGTCGCCATCGATTACCTGGACCTCGAAACAGCGCTGAAGCGCGACAGGGAGAATGCAGCATGATCCGTTTCCAGCAGAATGCGCGTCCGCGCACCGACACGCCCTCGCATCTCTTCGCCGTCGGCCAGACCGTGCGCATGAAGAGCCGCACAGGGCTCCTCAACAAGACAACGGAACTGTTCGAGATCAAGAGCAGGCTGCCGGTCAAGGACGGCTCCCCGCAGTACCGCATCCGCAGCGAGCAGGAGACCCACGAGCGGGTCACCACGGAAGACAATCTCGAACCAGCCGACAATCCGATTGGTGACAATCCGACTGTTGGCAACAATCCGGCGGTCTGAGACCCCGGCGCCGCCAGACCACCAGCACGAGGAGCAGACAAGATGGCCAAGGGTCAACAGCGCAGCAACCGCGAAACACGAAAGCCCAAGAAGGACAAGGTGGTGGCCAAGCCCGCCTCCCCGTTCGGCTCGTCGGTCAAGCAGGCCGAGAGCGGCCTGAAGCCGAAATCGAAGAGCTGATCGCGGACGACTTCTTCCGCGCCCATCCCTGCCGCAGAATCTCCTGCCGGAGAATCTCCCTGGCGGAACAACGCATCATGGAGGCGTCCTTGAATTTCGTCATCGAGTTTTACCGATCGCGCGAAGCCGAGGAAGCGACGCTCGACAAGGTGTCGCTGGAAGCCCCTACCCTGCGCGCAGCCTGGCAGGGCGCCACCGCGCTCTTCCATACGCTCGCAATGCCGCAAATCCCCGATCGCGTGCGCATCTGCGATGAGCACGGCAGCGAGCTTTACTCCGGGCCGGCCGACGGCGCTTATCCATCCGCGTTGTGACCGTCACACGTCCCCGAAATTTGTTTTAGACGGCATCCGCGTTTTCCCAAGGTGCGGAAAAGACGAACACCCGGCCTTTCAGCAGCGGCCCCCGCCAACGATGCGGTAGTCGGCGGCGCGTGCCTCGCAGGCGTTGGGGAAGGTTCGCAACTCTCCGCCGCGCCGGGCGCAGACCGGCGCGTATTCGCGGGTGCAGAAAGTCTGCTCGCCGCCACCCTCGCCGCCGTCACGGCAGGGACCGTCGCGCACGATGCGATAACCCGCCCGGTCGGCAAGACAGGCATTGGCGAAGGTCTGGCGGTCGCCACCGCGCCGGGCGCAGACGGGCTCGTACTGTTTGGTGCAGAATTGCGGTCCCGGCCGCGGCGGCCGTGGCCGCGGTCCCGGGCCGTCGTCGACGACCACTGTACAGGCGGCAAGAACAGCCGACAGGAACAGGACGACAAAACCCTGTCGCGAGAAGATTGCCGCAAGAAACCTCATGATCGTCTCTCCCTCGATCCTCGCCTCGCTGCGTGCCGCTCCAAATACGCAGCTGTTCGGGACAATGATATTCACGAAGCAAAGGCTCAAACCAGTCGCGCTGTTGCGATCCTCCGCATTCCATCGCCGATTGCAACCCTCGTTTGCAGCCGGCTGCTAAAAAGAACGTCGCCTGGATTATCCCGGCGCCTCGCACCGCCAGCCGTCGCCGCCGCTGGCCCATGCGTGACGGGGCTGTGGCCGATGACCCCTCAGGCAACGAGGCCTATTTGCGGCGCGTCGATGCTCGGATTGGTCGATTCATGCGTCGGGACGCGCCCATCGGGGGCGGCCCGCGGCGCTATCTTGCAACCTTCACTTTTCCGTGCGATAAATTCCGTGTTCGGGCATTTGCGACCCGGAGAGCGGAACGTTTTGGACGACCTTTCCCCGATACTGTGAATCTCTGACGGCCCCGTTTTTCGGCGGGGGGTTTGACCATGCGCCAATGCATGACTGCCGAAAGCTACCACCGGGAACTGCCCTCGACGCGAGGTGGCGGGCAGGACCATCAAGACTGAACGGGTGAAGGAGTTTCCCCAATGGCCCAGACCGGCACCGTTAAATTCTTCAACGCGACCAAAGGCTTCGGTTTCATCACGCCCGACGGTGGCGCCAAGGACGTATTCGTCCACATTTCCGCGATCGAGGCCTCGGGCCTGCGCACGCTCGTCGACGGCCAGAAGGTCACCTTCGACGTCGAGCCGGATCGGATGGGCAAAGGCCCCAAGGCCGTCAACCTCCGCGCCGCCTGAGCCATCGGCCAGCAGCACGCCCTTCCTGGCCGTGCGACTGAGGCTCCGAAGCTTGAATGACTTCGGAAGAGGCAAACGAATTTTGAAGGCGCGGCGATTTTCGTCGCGCCTTTTTCATGTCGCAGCGCAGCAAAAATGCTGTCGCCCCAAAGTGGATCCGGTGTCGGGTCAACGACATGCATCATAATGAAAACTTAAAGCGCGACGCGCTTTAAGTGCCCGCAAAACTTTCTCTTGCCGATGACGCTAAAATAAAGGACAAATTTCCATTCGGGCATTTGCCGGCCCGAGACTGGAGTTTATGGGATCAAAGGAGCTTCCCATGCCGCAGACCGGCACCGTCAAATTCTTCAACCATGCCAAAGGGTTCGGCTTCATCACACCGGATGATGGCGCGAAGGATGTCTTCGTTCATATTTCGGCCGTGCAGGCGTCGGGTCTTCCCGGTCTTGAGGATGGGCAGAAAGTGACATTCGACACCGAGCCTGACAAGCGCGGCAAGGGTCCCAAGGCCGTCAACCTGTCGATCGGCTGAGCCTGCTCCGGAACGGCGGCTGTTCTGGCAGGACAGCTTCGCTCCCTGGAGCGTTCGATAGTTGATGCCCGTGCCCTCCGGTCAGGCAAAAATTCGTTCAGCCCCCGTTCAGCCACGGTCTCATATTAATCTTTCGTAAAGCCGGACCGCATCCCCGGAATTCTTACGGGCCGGCACGAAGGAGATCGACATGAACCGAATTTTCAAGACAGCCGTGCTGTCCGCCGCAGTGGTTGCCACCACGTTCGCGGCCTTGCCCGCGGCCAATGCGGGCGATTGGCGTCACCGCCACCATCATGACCATGGCGATGCCATTGCCGCCGGCGTCCTCGGCCTCGCGGCCGGCGCGCTGATCGGCGGTGCGTTGGCCAACCAGCAGCCGCCGCCCCGCGACTACTACGATGATGGCTATTACGATCGCGATGTGCGGATTCGCCCGGCGCCGGTCCGCCGCTACTATGCCGAACCGCAAGTGGTCTACGCCGACCGCTATGCCGAACCGTGGACGCGCGGCTGGTACGACTATTGCTCTGACCGGTACCGCACCTTCAACGCCCGCACCGGCACCTTCACCGGCAATGACGGCGAGCAGCATTTCTGCACCGCTAACTGATCAAGGGCTTCCCTGCCTCAACAAAAGCGCTGACCGCAAGGCCGGCGCTTTTTTGTCAAGCCGGCACCGGCTTCGGCGCGACGCGCTTCACGTCAAAAACGGATTGCTCCGCCGCTCCTCGCCGAAACGCCCGCCCGGACCGTGGCCGCAGATGAAGCCGATGTCGTCGCCGAGCGGCAAAAGCTTGTCCTTGATCGAGGCGATGAGTGCCGCATGATCGCCGCCCGGCAGGTCGGTGCGCCCGATCGAGCCGCGAAACAGCACGTCCCCGACATGGGCGAATTTGGCCGCGCGGTTGTAATAGACGACATGGCCGGGCGCGTGGCCGGGGCAATGCAGCACCTCGAAGAGATGCGAGCCGAACGAGACCGTCTCGCCTTCGGTGAGAAACCGGTCGGGCACGCAGTTGCGCACGCCGGCAATGCCATAGCGCTCGCCCTGGTTCTCAAGATTGTCGAGCAACATCCTGTC
The DNA here is from genome assembly GCF_006442405.1 of Mesorhizobium sp. B2-2-3. Taxonomy (NCBI): domain Bacteria; kingdom Pseudomonadati; phylum Pseudomonadota; class Alphaproteobacteria; order Hyphomicrobiales; family Phyllobacteriaceae; genus Mesorhizobium; species Mesorhizobium sp. B2-2-3. Next base: position 132,156 of record NZ_VFWC01000010.1, read on the forward strand.
GGCCTCGTGCGGGCCGATGATCTCGACACCGAGCGCTTCCTTCAACTCCATCGCGCCGCCGGCATGGTCGATATGACCATGCGTGATCCAGATCGCGCCGGCCGATATCGCATTGTCCTTCAGCGCCGCCAGCACCTTGTCGATATCGCCGCCCGGATCGACGACGACACCGTGCTTGTCGTCCATGTCGAACAGGATCGTGCAATTCTGCTGGAAAGGCGTGACCGGCACGATGCCGGCATTGAGCTGACCCATGATCGTCCTTTCGATGTTCTCGCCGTGATGTAGAGGCGCGAGCGAAGGGCGTCCACCCTTGGGATCGGTCGTTCCAAAGCGCGTCGCGTCGAAACGCATTCATGCGGCGCGCTCTGGAAACAGAAATGGGCGGCCGAAGCCGCCCATTTGGCCAGCCCGAGATCGCAGGCTTACTTCTTCATGGCGCCCATGACCGCGCCGATAATGCCGGTCAGGATCGCGCCGCCGCCGGCGCCGCCGACGATGTTCTGCAGGTTGAGCGCGCTGCCCAGACCACTCGTCGCTGCCGCAGCCGCTGCCGGATCGACTGTGCCGCCGAGCAGGCTGCCGAGGATCGCCGCGCCGCCGACGCCGCCAATGGCGCCGCCCAGGATCTTGGGAAGCTGCCCCAGCGCCGCCGTCTTGATCGCCGCGCCGACCGCCTGACCACCGATGATGCCTGTAATGATCTGAACGATGATCGGAAGAAGCGTATTCATGTCCATCTTACCAGTCCCTCCATAGCTGCCAGCCTCCCGGGCCGACACCATCATGGAGACGCTGAATTCGGCGAAAGTCAAATGCAGAAACGCTGAAATAAAAGGGGCGGCCCGAAAACCGCCCCTGCTTGCGTGAAAAGCTGTGACTTTCGTTATTCTGCGGCGATCGCGTGCTTCGGCTGAACGGCCGCAGAATAGTCATTCATCAGAGTCTTGGCGATCTCGCCGACCTCGAATCGGTACGGCCCGATCTCCGAAACCGGGGTCACTTCCGCTGCCGTTCCAGTCAGGAAGCACTGCTCGAAGCCCTCGAGTTCTTCCGGCATGATGGCGCGCTCCACCACCTCCAGGCCGCGGTCCTTGGCGAGGCCGATGACCGTGCGGCGGGTGATGCCGTCGAGGAAGCAGTCCGGCTTTGGCGTGTGGATCCTGCCGTCCTTGACGAAGAAGATGTTGGCGCCGGTGGCTTCCGCGACCTGGCCGCGCCAGTCGAGCATCATGGCGTCGGCATAGCCCTTGGCCTCGGCGGCGTGCTTGGACATGGTGCAGATCATATAGAGGCCTGCAGCCTTCGATTTGGACGGCGCCGTGCGCGGGTCGGGCCGGCGCCACTCAGCCATATCGAGACGTATGCCTTTCAGCTTCTGCGCCGGATCGAAGTAGCTAGGCCACTGCCAGATGGCGATGGCGCAATTGATGCGGTTGTTCTGCGCCGAAACGCCCATCTGCTCGCTGCCGCGCCAGGCGATCGGCCTGACATAGGCATCCTTGAAGCCCTGCTTCTTCAGCAGGGTGCTGGAGGCGTCGTTGAGCTCGGCCACCGAATAGGGGATCTTGAAGCCGAGCAGCCGCGCCGATTCATGCAGGCGCTCGGTATGCTCGTTGAGCTTGAAGATCTCGCCGCCATAGGCGCGCTCGCCCTCGAACACCGCGCTGGCATAGTGCAGGCCGTGGGTCAGCACATGGATCTTGGCCTCGCCCCATTGCACGAACTCGCCATTCATCCAGATGAAGCCGTCCAGTTGATCAAAGGGAACGGATGCCATGGTAACCTCCCGCGGGCGGCAGCCCGCATATCGTTGTTCGTTGCGTGCTCTTGTCGGCCGCGCCAACTGGTTGGGGCGCCTGCCGCTGTCTGGAAAGGTAGGCGGATAATCGTGCTCTGGCAAACTCAGGAAGTTCCGGAAAACCCGGCCTGTCTTGCCTTTTCGTTCGCAATCCGCCCAAAACCTTGTCAAAAATTACCATTGCAGAGAAATTACGTCAATAGTACTGACATAATCTTCCCTGCCCATGGAGAAAAGATGACGGATCGAAGCCGAGCAGCCGGGACACCGATCAGGACCGCGATGTCAATCGAGGATGGCATTGATTTCGCCCTCATCGAGCTGTTTTTCTTCGCCTATCGCGATTTCACCTCGGATCCCGATCAGATCCTGGCCGACTATGGCTTCGGCCGCGCCCACCACAGGGTGCTGCATTTCGTCAACCGCAGGCCGGGCCTGACGGTCGCCGAACTGCTCGATGTCTTGAAGATCACCAAGCAGAGCCTGGCGCGCGTGCTGAAGCAGCTGATCGACACCGACCATGTCGTGCAGTTGCAAGGGCCGCGCGACCGTCGCCAGCGCGAACTGTATCCGACCGCCAAGGGCCGCGCGCTGGCGCTGGCGCTGGCACGGCCACAGTCGCGCCGCATCCATGCTGCATTGGAAGATTCCGGAGCCGCCGAACGGACCCAGGTGGAACGCTTCCTCGAAGCAATGGTCAATCCGGAACTGAGAGCCCAGATCGACGTTGGGTCCGCAAAAATGTCAGGGAAAAGCCATGGAGAGCACTGAACGCGCTGATCACGCGGCCGCACCGGACGACGATGCGCCGCATCTGCTTGTGGTCGATGACGACACCCGCATCCGCAACCTGCTCAAGCAATATCTGACCGAAAACGGTTTTCGCGTCACCGTCGCCGGCAATTCGGGCGAAGCCCGGCGCAAGCTCGCCGGCCTCGACTTCGATCTTCTTGTGCTGGATGTGATGATGCCCGGCGAAAACGGCGTCGACCTGACCAAGGCGCTGCGGGCCGAGAAGAACGTGCCGATCCTGATGCTGACGGCGCTATCGGAAACCGACAGCCGCATCACCGGCCTGGAGGCCGGCGCCGACGATTACCTGCCAAAGCCCTTCGATCCGCGCGAATTGATCCTGCGCATAAACAACATCCTGCGCCGCGGCGGCCCTGCGACCACGCCCAAGGTGGAGCAGCTCGTCTTCGGTCCCTACACATTCCAGATCGCCAGGCGCGAATTGAAGCGTGGCGGCGAGGCGCTGAAGCTGACCGATCGCGAGCAGGAGATCCTGGCGATATTCGCCGCGCGCGCCGGCGAAACCATCCCGCGCCACGAACTGGTCGGCGACGAATCGGATGTCGGCGAGCGCACCATCGACGTCCAGATCAATCGGCTGCGCCGCAAGATCGAGCGCGATCCCTCCAATCCGGTCTGGCTGCAGACGGTCCGCGGTATTGGGTATCGGCTCAGCGTCGAATAGACTACCGCCTTCGGCCTGCCTGACGGCCACGGAGCGAGCGAAAGGTGAATGGCGACCACGGAACTGGAACAGCCGGAATCTGACGGCTTGAGCATGCGCTCCACCCGGCTGCTCAAGAGGGTTCCGCGCGTCTGGAACCGGTTCTGGCGCCTCGTTTCGCTCTATATGCCCAAGCGCCTCTACGCGCGCTCGCTGATCATCGTCATCGCGCCGATGATCCTGCTGCAATCGGTGGTCGCTTTCGTCTTCATGGAGCGGCATTGGGCGACCGTGACGCAGCGCCTGTCGCAGGCGACCGTGCGCGACATCGCCGCCATCATCGACCTGATCGAGACCTATCCGCACGACGCCGACTACGCCAACATCATCCGCATCGCCCAGGACCGTATGCAGTTGAAGGTCGACCTCCTGCCGCCCGACCCGCTGCCGCCGCCTGGGCCAAAGCCGTTCTTCTCCATCCTCGACGACGTTCTCTCCGCTGAGATCACCCGCCAGATCAACCGGCCGTTCTGGATCGACACGGTCGGCAATTCCAACATCATCGAGGTGCGCGTCCAGCTCGAAGGCAAGGTGTTGCGCGTCTTCGTGCGCCGCAGCCAGGCCTATGCTTCGAACACGCACATCTTCCTGATCTGGATGGTCGGTACCTCGCTGGTGCTGCTGATGATCGCTATTCCCTTCCTGCGCAACCAGATCCGGCCGATCCTGACGCTGGCCGAAGCCGCCGAAAGCTTCGGCAAGGGCCGGCCGATGCCGCGTGATTTCCGCCCGCGCGGCGCGGAGGAGGTCCGCCGCGCCGGTTTTGCCTTCATCCAGATGCGCGAGCGCATCGAGCGCCAGATCGAACAGCGCACCGCCATGCTCACCGGCGTCAGCCATGACCTCAGAACCATCCTCACCCGCTTCAAGCTGCAGCTGGCGCTGGCGGGCGGCAAGGCCGAGACCAAGGCCGCGCTCAACCAGGACATCGACGACATGCAGTCGATGCTCGAAGGCTATCTTGCCTTCGCCCGCGGCGAGGCCTCGGAAGACACCGGGCGCTTCGATCTCGAAGCCTATTTCCAGAAGCTGAGCGAGGAAGCTCGGTTGCGCAAATGCAAATTGTCGACGACGCTTTCCGGCGATCCGACCGTGCATGTGCGGCCGAACGCCTTCGCCAGGCTGATGTCGAATGTCATCGGCAACGCCTTCCGCTACGCCAAGACGGTGGACGTGGCCGCCAATCATGGCCGCGGCTCGCTTGTGGTCACCATCGACGATGACGGTCCGGGCATTCCGGCCGAAAAGCGCGAAGAGGTGTTCAAACCCTTCATGCGGCTCGACGAGGCCCGCAATCTCGATGCCAGCGGCACTGGCCTCGGCCTGTCGATCGCCCGCGACATCGCCCGCAGCCATGGCGGCGACATCACGCTCGACGTCAGCCCGCTCGGCGGCTTGCGCGCCGTGATCAAGGTTCCGGCCTGACAGGGATTTTTATCGCGGGAAGCGGAAACCGTTTCCGGACGAGGTCATGCTCGGCCGATTTCATTGGCCCGTCATGAAACCATGCTGAAGAGCGCGCATGAAGCGCGCGACCTCACTTGATTCGAGCCCGCCGCCTCACTTCGATCCCGTGCCCGCCCGGGTACGCTGGAGCGAAGCGAGGGCCGCAGGCTGGTCGCCGTCCCGGCATCGTACCGAGGCAACCGCCGACCTTTCGAGCAAAGGCCCGCCATGCGCATATTGATGGTCACCGACGCCTGGCGCCCGCAGGTCAATGGCGTCGTCCACACGCTGGAGCGGCTCACCGAGACGCTGAAATCGTTCGACGTCGCGGTGGATTTCCTGACACCCAACATCTTTCGCACTTTGCCCTTGCCGACCTATCCCGATATCCGCCTGGCGCTGACCACGCCAGGTCATGTCGCGCGCCTGATCGAGGCCTACAAGGCAGACCACATCCACATCGTCACCGAAGGTCCGCTCGGCATCATGGCGCGGCGCTACTGCCGCAATGCCGGCCGGCCGTTTACGACCAGCTACCACACACGCTTTCCCGAATATCTCAGCGCCCGGCTGCCGGTGCCGGAAAGCTGGGCCTATCGCTGGCTGCGCGATTTCCACAATTCCGGCCAAGGCACGCTGGTCGCGACGCAGTCTCTGGCGGATGATCTTGCAGCGCGCGGCTTCAACAAGCTGAGGCCATGGACGCGCGGCGTCGACACCGATCATTTCCGGCCCGACAAGAGGAAGGATCTCGGCTTCCCCGGCCCGTTGTTCCTCTGTGTCGGCCGCGTCGCCATCGAGAAGAACCTCTCCGCCTTCCTCGATCTCGACCTGCCCGGCAGCAAGGTGATTGTCGGCGAGGGCCCGGAACTGGCGAAGCTCAAGGCGCGCTACCCCGCCGCCCATTTCCTTGGCCACCGCCCCAACGACGAACTGGCCGAAATCTACGCCTCGGCCGACGTCTTCGTCTTTCCGAGCCGCACCGACACTTTCGGCAACGTCATCATCGAAGCGCTGGCCAGCGGTACGCCGGTCGCCGCCTTTCCGGTCACGGGACCGATCGACATCGTCGGCGACGGCTTCGGCGGCGCGGTCTCCAGCGACCTGCGCGAAGCCTCGCTCGCCGCCCTCGATGTCGACCGCGCCCAGGCGCGCGAACGCGCCATGCGCTACAGCTGGAAAGCCTGTGCGGAAATGTTTCTCGATACGGTCCAGGAGGCGCTGGGCACGACGCGGAAGCTGGCCGCCTGACGCTCCCTCTCGGCTAAAACAGCCGCCCGCCGTCCGGCACCTTGCGCTCGATGGCGCCGAGCACCACGGCGCCCTCCTCGTCGGGAAAGCCGAGCGTCAGCACTTCCGACATGAATGGCCCGATCTGGCGCGGCGGAAAATTGACCACCGCGAACACCTGCCGGCCGATCAGCGTCTCGGGCGTATAATATTTGGTGATCTGCGCCGACGATTTCTTCACCCCGATCTCGGGGCCGAAATCGATCTTGAGCTTGAACGCCGGCTTGCGCGCCTGCGGAAACGGTTCGGCCTCGATGATCGTGCCGGCACGGATGTCGACACGATCGAAATCGGCGAAACTGATCTCGGGCTTGCGCTCGCTGCTTGAACTCATGTCGAAGGCATCTTGGTCAGGCGTTGCCGAAAGTCTCGAACAGCACCCCGGCCAGCGCGTCCTTGGCCGATGTGCCGGACCAGACGACGAACTGGAACGCCTGGAAGTAGCATTCGCAGGCCTCCAGCGCCGACGACAGCAGCACCTCCACCTGCTGGCTCGAAGGCTCGACCCCGCCGGCCAGAAGCAGCGACTGGCGGAACATGATCGCGCCTTCCTGCTCCCACAGGTCGAAATGGCCGAACAGCATCTGTTCGTTGATCAGCGACAACAGCCGCATCACTTCCAGCGCGCGCGCCTCCGGCACCTTGATGTCGAAGGCACAGGCCAGATGCAGCGCCTCGAAATCCTCCATCCACGAGAAGGAGACGTGATAGTCGGTCCAGCTTCCGGCGACCGAGATCGAGATTTCGTCGTCGCCGGCCCGTTCGAAGGACCAGTCATTGTTGTGGGCCACCTGCTCAATGACATCCACCGGATGGATTTCGCGGGAGAATTCGAGTTCGAGAAGTTCCATGGAATGCTTCCTGTGTTCAGGGGAGCGCCACACGCTCCGCGGGGCACACACGACGAACAATCTGATCTAGAACTCGGACGGCCAGGACTTCTCGACGCAAAGACCCCAGACCGGACCCCACCGCCCGGCGCATGACCCTGCTCCGAATCATGCAACAAATTCAGTCTATTGATCGGGAGTCGCGTGAACAGCCCAATTTTTCGCGCTGCGTCATTCGCATGTGGAAAGGCGCTGTCACACAGAGTCACGCAATGCCGGTAAGCGATTCACGGCAAAGCGCTTTTCAGGCTGGTGCTTTGTGGAAAAGTTTAACGAATTATTTTTTCGGCCTGGGCTTTGCGGAAGCCGCAGGTGTGGCCTGCCCGGTCAGTTCGGCAAGCCTGGCCTCAAGCGCCTCGATGCGGTCGACAAGGCGAGCATTCTCTTCCCTGGCCTTGGCGGCCATCTCGCGCGCGGCCTCGAACTCCTCGCGCTGCACCACGTCCATCGAATTCAGGATGCGTTCGGCCTGTCCCTTGAAGGCGGTCTCCACCTCGCGCCGCACGCCCTGCGCGGCGCCCGCGGCATCGGTCATCAGCTTGGCGAATTCGTCGAGAATGCGGTTCGGTCCGGTCGACATGGCAAATCCTCGGTTGCTGAAATTGAGTTAGTAGTGCCGCGCGCCGAATGCAAGAACGTTGAGGGTTGCCGTTCCATCTGCGTTGCTGTGGCGCATGGCAGTGCCATTCCTGTAAGAAGCTCCCGAACGGCGCCAGAGCTGTACTTGAGGGCGCAAGCTCGCCTATTGTGTTCTCGTCTCGTATTGCCTCAAGCACACTTCAGTCAGGTCACCAATGGCAACCCCTCCGCGCCGACCGACCAATCCGATGGCAGCCGCCGAAGCTGCCTTCAAACCGGTGAAGAAGCCGGCACCGCCAATTCGCGAAGCTTCGGCCGCGCCGAACGTCCGCGAGCTTGTTTCGATCCGGATCGACCGGGCCGTGCTCGATCATTTCCAGGAAGATGGCCCCGGCTGGCAGGACAGGATCAACGACGCGTTGCGGCAGTTGGTGGCCGCCAAGCCAAGGGATTGAGCTCACCGCCCGCACGGCGCGATGGGCCTGCAAGCGGTGATCCGATCCGATCTTTGAGGCCGACCACCTTGCCTTGACCCCGCCAAAACCCTGCCGCATGGTCCGCGCCAAACGCAACCGAGAGCTCCCCGTTGAACGAATATTTCCTGCTGCCGCTGGCCTCGTTGCCCTTTCCCAACATCGACCCGGTGCTGATTCAGATCGGGCCGCTGGCGGTGCACTGGTACGGCGTCGGCTACATCGTCGGCATCCTGTTCGCCTGGTGGTACGCCAAGCGGCTCGCCGCCAATCCGAAACTCTGGCCCGACGGCATCCTGCCGATGAAGCCGGAGGACCTCGATGATTTCATCATCTGGGCGGCCATCGGCGTCGTGCTGGGCGGGCGCACCGGCTACGTGCTGTTCTATGACCTGCCGCGCTATATCGCGCATCCGCTCGACATCTTCGCCGTCTGGCAGGGCGGCATGTCGTTCCATGGCGGCCTGCTCGGCGTCATCCTCGCCATGACGCTGTTTTCGATCAAGCGCGGCATCCGCACCTGGTCGCTGTTCGACGTCGTGGCCGCTGGCGTGCCGGTCGGTCTTGGCCTCGTGCGCGTCGCCAACTTCATCAACTCCGAGCTCTGGGGCCGGCCAACCGACGTGCCATGGGCGATCGAGTTTCCCAATGGCGGGCCGTTTACCCGCCATCCGAGCCAGCTTTACGAGGCCCTGCTTGAAGGCCTGGTGCTCTTTCTCGTGCTGCGCTTCCTCACCCATTCTCGCCTCAAGCTGAAAACGCCGCGCTTCGTCGGCGGCGCCTTCATCTGCGGCTATGGCCTGTCGCGCATAGCAGTCGAATTCTTCCGCGAGCCCGACCAGCAGCTCGGCTATCTCCTTGGCACCAACTGGCTGACCATGGGCATGATCCTGTCCTCGCCGATGGTGCTGGCCGGCATTTGGGCGATGACGACAGCCAAGCCGGTGCCGCAGTCACGGCCGCAGGCGACATGACGCGGCTGAAGGCACGCATCGTCGATCTGATCGAGGCGACGGGGCCGATCCCGGTCAACGAATACATGGCATTGTGCCTGTTCGATCCCGAGGCGGGCTACTACACCACGCGCGAACCGTTCGGCGCCGCCGGGGATTTCGTCACCGCGCCGGAGATCAGCCAGATGTTCGGCGAGCTCGTCGCCGTTTGGCTCTACCAGGCCTGGCTGGCGGTCGGCCGGCCGACGCCGGTCACCATCGGCGAGATCGGCCCTGGCCGCGGCACGCTGATGAAGGACATGCTTCGCACCCTGTCGCGGCTTGAACCGGCACTGGCCAACGACGCCGCTTTCGCCATGATCGAGACCAGCCCGCGCCTGACCGAGGTGCAGAAACAGACGCTCGGCGCCACACCGTTCTCGATTCGCTGGCACGAGACCATCGATACGCTGCTGCCACAGCCGCTCTTCATCGTCGGCAACGAATTGTTCGACGCCATCCCCATCCGCCAGTTCGTCCGCGTCGGCACTGGCTGGCGCGAGCGCGTGGTCGGCCTCGACGGCGCTGACAATCTTACCTTCTTCGCCGGCGCCGGCTCGCTCGACCCGACGCTGCTGCCCGCCGATGCCGGCGAGGCACCGCAAGGCGCGATCGTCGAAGTGGCGCCGGCGCGCAGCGCCCTGATGGCGACCATCGCCGAGCGCATAGCCGCTCATGGCGGCTCCGGCTTGTTTGTCGACTATGGCCATCTGCGGCCGGGTGTCGGCGACACGTTGCAGGCCCTGCGCCGTCATGATCACGAAGATGTGCTGGCCAATCCCGGCGAAGCCGACCTCACCTCCCATGTCGATTTCGCCGCCCTTGCCGGGGTGGTGCGCGCGCATGGTCTGGACGCCCATCTATCGACGCAGGGCGATTTCCTGCTCGGCCTGGGCATTCTGGAGCGCGCCGGCCGGCTTGGCGCCGACGCCAGCCAGGCGGCACGCGACAAGATCGCTGGCGATGTCGAACGCCTCGCCGGGCCGCAGGCCATGGGCGACCTGTTCAAGGTGCTTGCCATAGTGCCGCGCGGCGTTGCCGTTCGCCCCTTTGCCCAGGCTCCGAGCTCGGATTGACAAGGCGTGACGACGGCCAGTCCGGTTGTGTCGGTAGCTTTTCATGGCCGGCAACTTCTCATGATAGGAATTTTTTCTTGACAGGGTGAAGGCAACTATGGTAGATATTTGGTTATGGTGCTGAGTTGCGCCAGGGACCCGCCGCACAGGCGGGTTTTTCCGTTCAATGCTCCCTCACCGCACAGCGGCGAAGGAACCGTTACCCCGGATTCGTTGCGTTGCCCCTTCGCAACGCCGGATTGACTTTTCATCGTCACCCCTCCCAATCTCCCGTCCGGTAAAAGAGCGGCTGAACGCCGGCCGTCTCGCTTCGGACTTTTTCTTGACGAAACCGCCCACACGGACAACAACGCCCACATGCTGAATCAGACCAAACTGGATCCCGTGCGGTCGCCGCTGCTGGACCTGGCGCAGGCACAAGGCATCCGCCACGGTTATTTCACCCGCGTCGGCGGCGTCTCGCCCGGCATCTATCAGGGCCTCAACATCGGCACCGGCTCGGATGACGACCAGGCGCTGGTCGCCGAGAACCGCCGCCGTGTCGCCGCCTGGATGGGCGTGCCGGCGGACCATCTCCTGACCGCCTGGCAAGTCCATTCGCCTGATGTCGTCGTCGCCAGGGGACCCTTTGCAGGCGAGCGTCCCAAGGCCGACGCCATCGTCACCGACCGGCCGGGCATCGCCATCGGCGCCTCGACCGCCGATTGCGGCCCTGTGCTGTTCGCGGATGCCGCGGCGCGTATCATCGGCGCGGCGCATGCCGGCTGGAAAGGCGCCTTCACGGGGGTGCTCGAGAACACCATTGCCGCCATGGAAAGTCTCGGCGCCAGGCGTGAAAACATCGTCGCCGTGCTCGGCCCCTCGATCGGCCCGGAAAACTACGAGGTCGGGCCTGAATTCGTCGCCCGCTTCGTCGAGGCCGATGGCGAAAATGACAGATATTTCGCGCCTTCGGCGAATCCCGGTCGTTCGATGTTCGACCTCAACCGCTACACGCTGGACCGGCTCGACAGGGCGGGTGTGACCGCGCAAGGTCTCGGCCGCTGCACCTATGCCGAGGAAGATCTGTTTTACTCCTACCGGCGCACGACGCACCGCAAGGAACCCGATTACGGCCGTCAGGTGTCGGCAATTGTTTTGGAGAGTGAATGATGGCGCTGCATTTTGAACGATCCGAATTCGACGCGCGCCGCGACCGGCTGGTGATCGAGATGGCCGAGAAGAAGCTCGACGCCATCCTGCTCTTCGCGCAGGAAAGCATGTATTGGCTGACCGGCTACGACACGTTCGGTTTCTGCTTCTTCCAGTGCCTGGTGGTGAAAGCCGACGGGTCCATGGTGTTGCTGACCCGCTCGGCCGACCTGCGTCAGGCGCGCCACACCTCAATCATCGACAACATCGTGCTGTGGACCGATCGCGATGGCGCCAATCCGGCCGTCGACCTGCGCAATCTGCTGAACGAGCTCGACCTGCTCGGCGCCCGCATCGGGGTCGAATACGACACTCATGGGCTGACCGCCTATAATGGCCGCCGCCTCGACGAGCAGCTGCAGACCTTCGGCCAGATCGCCGATGCATCCGGCATCGTCGGTCGGCTGCGCCTGTTCAAGAGCCCGGCCGAGATCGCCAAGGCCGAGAAGGCGGCGAACCTGGCCGACGACGCGCTGGATGCCGCCTTGCCGCTGATCAAGCAGGGCGGTGACGAGGCGCTGATCCTTGCCGCCATGCAAGGCGCGATCTTTGCCGGTGGCGGCGACTATCCGGCCAACGAATTCATCATCGGCTCCGGCGTCGACGCGCTGCTGTGCCGCTACAAGGCCGGTCGCCGCAAGCTCACCAAGAACGACCAGTTGACGCTCGAATGGGCGGGAGTCTTTCATCACTATCATGCGCCGATGATGCGCACGGTGCTGACCGGCAAGGCCTCGAAGCGTCACCAGGACTTGTTCGACGCGGCCCGTGCCGCGCTGCTGGCGGTCGAGAAGGCGATGACGCCGGGCAACAGTTTCGGCGACGTGTTCGACGCGCATGCCCGTGTCATGGAGGCACGTGGACTGACCAAGCATCGGCTGAATGCCTGCGGCTACTCGGTCGGCGCCCGCTTCACCCCGTCCTGGATGGACATGCCGATGTTCTACCAGGGCAATCCCGAGCCGATCGCGCCGAACATGACGTTGTTCGCCCACATGATCATCATGGATTCCGAAACCGAGACGGCGATGACGCTTGGCCGCACCTATCTCACGACCGAATCACAGCCGAAGCCGCTTTCCCGCCATGATCTCGACTTGATCGTACAGTGAATCCACGATGGGAGGCGTTCTTCGCCAAGGAGTTAGAAGGCAAATGAGACGATCGCAGCTGACGACCGTGTCATTGCTCGTGGTCCTGGCGCTCGCCGCCTGCACCAACGCAAAAGACGTCCTCGAACCCTCCGCCATCACCCCGCCCACGGCCGCGGCGCCGGCCACGCCGGCAACCCAGGGCAGCGCCGCCACCCCGGCGCCCGCTGGCCCTGCCACGACCACGGCGGGCGCTCCAGCAACGACCACGACGTCAGCCACGCCCGCACAGACCGCCGCAATCCTTGCCAGGACGCGCCTGCAGATCGCGCCGATCGTCGGCGCTTCGGTGGAAGCGGCGACGCCGCTGACGGCGGAGTTGCAGACGCGCGCTAGGCAGCGCGGCATCACGCTGGCCGGCAGCGCCGACCAGACCGCGACCCATGTGCTCAAAGGCTATTTCTCGGTGATCTCCGAAGGCAAGGACACCACCGTCATCTATGTGTGGGACGTCTACGATCCCTCGGGCAACCGCCTGCATCGCATCAACGGCCAGCAGAAGGCGACTTCGGCCAATTCCGGCGCCAGCGGGGGCGGCGACAGTTGGAAAGCGGTGGCGCCAGCCACCATGCAGGCGATCGCCGACCAGACCATCGACCAGTTCGCGGCATGGCTCGGCGGCAAGGCGGGCTAGACCATCGGACCCGAATGGAAACGGCCGCGGGGAAATCCGATGCTTGAACAAGGGGAAGGAGCAGCGGCGCCGGGTCCGCTGCCCGGTGTTGCCCATACGCGATGGCGCGAACATTTCCCAGGATTAGCCGGCGGATTTCCAATCACGGTGCTTGCAATAGCCGCGCGGGCCGCTAAAAGCCCGGTTAAAGGGCGTAGGCGAGTCTGTTGGGGCTCTCCATCCTCCACCAGGAACGGTGCATGAAACTCTTCGCGGGCAATTCCAACAGGGTGCTGGCCGAGGCGGTCGCCCGCTATCTCAACATCCCGCTGGGCAAGGCCAGCGTCAGGCGCTTCGCCGACCAGGAAATCTTCGTCGAGATCCAGGAAAACGTGCGCGGCGAGGATGTCTTCATCCTGCAGTCGACTTCCTTTCCGACCAACGATCACCTGATGGAACTGCTCATCATGATCGACGCCTTCATGCGCTCGTCGGCCAAGCGCATCACGGCGGTGATCCCCTATTTCGGCTATGCCAGGCAGGACCGCCGCGCCTCCGGCCGCACGCCGATCTCGGCCAAGCTGGTCGCCAACATGATCACCCGCGCCGGGGTCGACCGCGTGCTCACGCTCGACCTCCACGCCGGCCAGATCCAGGGCTTCTTCGATATTCCGACCGACAATCTGTTCTCGGTGCCGGTCATGGCCCGCGATGTGAAGGCGAAATACAAGCAGCTCGGCAACGTCGTCGTGGTGTCGCCCGACATTGGTGGCGTGGTGCGTGCACGCGCGCTGGCCAAGCGCTTCGACGCACAGCTCGCCATCGTCGACAAACGCCGCGAGCGTCCCGGCGAATCGGAGGTCATGAACATCATCGGCGCGGTCGCCGGCAAGGACTGCCTGCTGATCGACGACATCGTCGATTCCGGCGGCACGCTGTGCAACGCCGCCGATGCGCTGCTGGCTAACGGCGCCACCAGCGTCACCGCCTATATCACTCATGGCGTGCTGTCGGGCGGCGCGGTCGCCCGCATCAGCGGCTCCAAGCTGCAGGAACTGGTGATCACCGACTCCATCCAGCCGACCCAGGGCGTGCTCGACGCCCCCAATATCCGCGTCATCTCGATCGCCGATCTGATGGGCGAAGCCATCTCGCGCACGGCAACCGAGGAATCGGTGTCGAGCCTGTTCGACTAATTGTCGATCCCGGCGGGCGCGTAGCGCAGCAAAACAGATTACAACGTGCAATCAGTGCTCCTGCAATGGACCTCAGACCGAGGGTTGCCGCATCAGCTTGATGCCATCGGCATGCCTCAAGCGGCGATCGGACCGCCTATGCGCCGCGGGTTTTCGCCGGCATCTCGCGCGCCGCGCATATAGCCGCGCGGCGAGGCACCCAGCATGCGCTTGAACATGGTGATGAAGGCCGGCACGCTGTCATAGCCGAGATCGAGCGCCACCCGGGTGATCGGCTCCCCATCGGCGAGCCTCGGCAGCGCCGCGAACAGGCATGCTTGCTGGCGCCATGTCGACAGCGACAGTCCGGTCTGGCGATGAAAGGCGCGCGTGAAGGAGCGTCGGCTCATGCCGGCGGCGTCCGCCCACTCGTCGATCGTCGCGCGCGGCGACGGTGCCGCCACGAAACGCCGGCACAGCGCCGCCAGCCTGGGATCGGAGGGGAACGGCAGGCCAAGCGGCCGCTCCGGCAAAGTCGGAATTTCGTGCAGCAGGAGATTCATGATCAGCCCGCCACGCCCTTCCAGCACGCCGCCTTGCGGCAGTTTTTCCGATTCAACGATCAGGCTGTGCATCAGGTCGGTGACGCCGACGACGCGCAAGCCTTCCGGCAGTCCGGGGATCGCTCCCGGCATGACATAGACCGAGCGCATCGAGACATCGCCCAGCATCTCGACGGAATGCTCGGTGCCCGCGGGGATCCACATGGCGTGATCGGGCGGCACCATCCAGCGCCCGTGCCGCGTCGTCACCAGCACGACACCGACCAGCGCATGCAGCAACTGGCTGCGGCTGTGGCGGTGCCGCGGCACATGGTAGCCGTCGGGATATTCGGTCGGCAACGCCACCGCCGGCCCGGCCACTTGCTCCAGCCATAGCCAGCGACGCTCGTGCAACTGCTCGAGGTCGGCATTGCCAGCGTGAAAAATTTCCCTGCCATGCGGCATAAGCTATGGCCCACTTGCGAAACTATTGGACCAAACCACGAAAGAAGTCGTCCCGCAAGCGGCCTATAAGCCATCCGTTCCCAAGGCGGCCGCAGGAGCGTCCGCCAGCTTGCCCGCGGGTATGCCCGCCAAAAAGACTACGGAGCCTACCTTGACCGATACGACAGCCGTCGCCCCTCCCGCGACCGCCAGCCATGCTTCAGCCCAGGCGACGGCCTTCACCGTCATCCTGGCGGTGAGTTTTTGCCATTGCATCAACGACATCATGCAGTCGCTGCTATCGGCCATCTATCCCCTGTTGAAGGAGAATTACGGCCTCGATTTCTGGCAGATCGGCCTTCTCACCTTCACCTTCCAGGTGACCGCGTCGCTGCTGCAGCCGGTGATCGGCATGATCACCGACAAGCGGCCAATGCCCTATTCCCTGCCCTACGGCATGGCCTCCTCGCTGATCGGCCTGATCGTGCTTGCCTATGCCGGCCACTACACGCTGCTCCTGATCGGCGCTTCGCTGATCGGTATCGGCTCGGCGATCTTCCATCCGGAATCCTCGCGCATCGCCCGCTTCGCCTCAGGCGGCCGCTTCGGCCTGGCGCAGTCGCTGTTCCAGGTCGGTGGCAATTTCGGCCAGTCCATGGGACCGCTGCTGGCGGCATTTATCGTCGTGCCTTTCGGCCAGACCAGCATTTCATGGTTCGCCGTCGGCTCGCTGATCGGCATCGTCGTGTTGTGGCAGGTCGGCGGCTGGTACAGCCGCTTGCGCGCCACGCAGGCGAACCGCAAGACGTCCAGTTTCGTCTCGCCCTTCCCGCGCCGCAAGGTGATGGGGGCCCTGGCCGTGCTGACGCTGCTGGTGCTGACCAAGAACGCCTACATCGCCAGCCTCTCCAGCTACTACACCTTCTACGCCATCCATAAGTTCGGCGTCTCGGTGCAGATGTCGCAGGTCATGCTGTTCCTGTTCCTCGGCGCCTCGGCGCTGGGCATCCTGCTCGGCGGTCCCTTCGGCGACCGCTACGGACAGAAGGCGATGATCTGGTTTTCCATCGTCGGCGTGCTGCCCTTCACGCTGGCGCTGCCCTACGCCAACATGGAATGGACGATGGTGCTGACGGTGCTGATCGGCCTGATCCTGTCGTCGGCCTTCTCCAACATCGTCGTCTTCGCGCAGGAACTGGTGCCGGGCCGCGTCGGCATGATCGCCGGCATCTTCTTCGGCTTCGCCTTCGGCGTCGGCGGCATAGCGGCAGCCGTGCTCGGCATCGTGGCCGACATGAAGGGCATCGACTTCGTCTTCCAGATCTGCTCGTATTTGCCGTTCCTGGGCCTGTTGACGGTGTTCCTGCCCAATATGAAGGAAGCACGAAAGGCCTAGCCTGGGAAAGCGTCTCGACACGTGCGAGCGCGTCGAGGCCTCAGTGCAGGCCGAATTCGCGCAGCAACTCTTCACGGTGGCGCACGAAGCGGCTTTCGCTGCGGTCACGGGGACGCGGCAGGTCGACGGTGATCAGCCGCGCCGCGCCGCCTTTCTCCTTGGGCAGGATCAGCACTCTGTCGGCCAGATAGATCGCCTCCTCCAGATCGTGGGTGACCATGACCATGGTGACGTTTTCCTCGCTCCAGATGCGCGCCAGTTCCTCCTGCATGGAGATCTTGGTCATGGCGTCGAGGGCGCCGAGCGGCTCGTCGAGCAGCAGGATCTCGGGCTGCACCGTCAGAGCCCGGGCGATGCCGACGCGTTGCGCCATGCCGCCCGAAAGCTGCCGCGGGTAAGCATCGCTGAACTCGGCAAGACCGACCAATGCTATGTAGAAGCGCGCCCTCTGCTCGGCCTGCGCCTTGGGCACGCCGCGAACTTCGAGGCCGAAGGCGACATTGCTAAGTACGCTCAGCCACGGCAGCAAGCGCGGTTCCTGGAAGATCACCGCCCGCTCCGCGCCGACGCCTTTTATTTGCTTGCCGTCGATCGCAACGGCGCCTTCATCGGCGATCTCTAACCCGGCAAGGATGCGCAGCAATGTCGTCTTGCCCGATCCGCTGGCGCCGACAATGACCAGGCACTCGCCGGAGCGGATGTCGAGATTGAGCGAACGCAGCACGGCGAGCGAGCGCCCGCCGAGCGCAAAGGACTTCGACAGGTCGCGGATCGTGACCTCGCCGCGTGCTGTGGCCATGCTGGGTGCCTCCTTGCTCAATTGGTCTTGCTTTCGCCTGGCCGGTAGAGGATGTCGGCAGCCTTGAGCTTGCCTCTCGGCAGGCGGCCGTCGCGCTCGAGCACAGCCACCCAGAAGTCGATGTCGCGGTCGGTCGCCACCGCCTTTTCGCGCAGACCGAAACCCGTCCAGTAGCGCGCCAGTTCGCCGTTCTCGCCGCGTTTGTCGAGGATTTCGGCCAGCACCTCGCGGGCCTCGTCGGGATTCTGCCGCGACCAGTCGGCCGCACGCGCGGACTGTTCGACGAAGTTCTTGGCGGCGTCGCGATTGGCGGCGATGAAATCCCGCCGCAGCACGACGAAGCCGCCCGCGATCTCGCCCAGCACGTCGGCGTCGTTGAACACGCCGCGCACACCGCCATTAGCCACAAGGGCGCCCGCGAAAGTCGCCTGCCAGTAGCCGAGCCCGGCGACATCGACCTGATGCGAGCGCAACGTCTGTTCGAGTTGCGGCCCGGGCACCACGACGAGCTTGGCGACGTCCGGCGGAAGGCCGACGCTGTGCAGCGCCTCACGCACCGCGTAATCGAGATGGGCGCCGAGCGTGTTGACCGAAATCGTCTTGCCGGCGATGTCCGCGATCGATCTGATCGGGCTGTCCTCCAGCACATAGAAGACGCTTTTGACCTGGCTGTTGATGCCGTTGCTCGGATAGGCGGCGACGAAGTCGTTGCCGCCGGCGATCGAGTTGATCACGGCCGGCGTGGCGGCCGAACCCAGGTCGACGCTGCCGGAGGCGAGCGCGAACAGCGATTCCGGGCCGCCGCCGGCATAGCCGACATTCTCAAGCTCAATGCCGAGGCCCTTGAAGTAGCCGAGTTGGTCGGCGAGCTCATGCGGAGAGATGCCACCGCGGCTGGCGAGATAGCGTATCTTGACGGAAGCGGCCTGCGAGCGCGCGATCGACGGTAGCCCGACGGCGATGATGCCGGCGGCAAGAGGAGCGCGCAGAAGCAGGGAGCGGCGTGTGATGGTCATGATCCGGCCTTTCACTTTTCAAAAAATGACGATGATGGGGGCGGCTGTTCAGCCGGCGGAACTGCTCCAGCGGCAAAGCCGCCGCTGCAGGCTGACCAGCACCTGGTTCGCGATCAGGCCGAGCGCGGCCAGGATGACGATGGACGCGAACATCAGCGGGATCTGGAAATTGTACTGCGCGTTCATCACCTGGAAGCCGATGCCTTTGTTGGCGCCGATCATTTCCGAGGCGATCAGCAACAGCAGCGCGGTGGTCGCGCCGAGCCTCAACCCGACGAAGATCGAAGGCACGGCGCCCGGCAGCACGACGCGGCGGAATATGGTCAGCCGCCGGGCGCCGTAGACGCGCGCCATTTCGAGCAGCTTCGGATCGACCTCCTTGACGCCGCTGATCGTGTTGAGCAGCAGCGGAAACAGCGTCGCCCAGAAGATGACGAACACTTTGGAGGCCTCACCCAGACCCAGGAGCAGGATGAAGACGGGATAGAGCGCCAGGGCCGAGGTCTGCCGGAACAGTTGCAGGATCGGATCGAGCGCCGTCTCGACGCTGCGGGTCTGACCCATGACGAGGCCGAGCGGGATGGCGACCGTAGCCGCCGCGGCGAAGGCGAGGCCGGCGCGCTGCAGGCTGATGGCGATGTCGCCGAGCAGGCTGCCCCCGGCGAGGCCCTTCCAGAGCGCTACGACGATCATGTCGATCGGCGGCAATACCGCGGCATTGACCCAGCCGCCACTCGCCGCCGCCTGCCAGAGCGCCAGGAACCCCAAAAGCACGCCATAGCGCGACAGCAGACGCGTGAGGGTTCGGCCAGCCAGGCTCAGAATATCGGCGCCGAGCCCGTTGCCGTTTTCATGCGCGCCGATGCCGGTCGGCCGTTCAATGTGCTGCAAAGTCATCGTCATGCCTTTCGCTTCAACGCATCATTCGGCGGCGAGCACGGTCGAACGGGCAACCGTCCAGGGGTTCTGCGGCCGCTTGAGGCCAAGATTCTCGCGCAGCGTCCTGCCCTCGTAAGCTGTACGAAACAGGCCGCGCCGCTGTAATTCGGGGACCACCAGGTCGACGAAATCGTCTAGCGCGCCGGGCAGCCATGGCGGCAGGACGTTGAACCCGTCGGCGGCTTCGTTGCTGAACCATTCCTCCAGCTGGTCGGCGACCTGAATGGCGCTGCCGATCACGGTGTAGTGGCCTCGTGCGGTCGCGACCCATTGATAGAGCTGGCGGATGGAGAAGTTGTGCTCGTCGGCGATCTGGCGGATCAGCGCCTGGCGGCTCTTCATGCCTTCGGTTTCGCGGCTCGGCGGCAGCGGTCCGTCGAGCGGATAGCCCCTGAGATCGAGCGTCTGCCCGGCAAGTCCGTTGAGCAGCGCGACGCCGTCCTCGGGCAGGATCAGGTCGTTCAATTGCTGATACTTGGCTCGCGCCTCTTCTTCGGTGCGGCCGACAAAGGGCGCCACGCCCGGCATGATCAGCACCTGTTCGGGATCGCGGCCGGCCGCCGCCACGCGGGCCTTGATGTCGCGATAGAATTCCTGCGCGGAGGCAAGGTTCTGATGCGCGGTGAAGATGACCTCGGCCGAGGCGGCCGCGAGCTTGCGCCCATCCTCGGACTGGCCCGCCTGCACGACCACGGGGTGGCCCTGCACCGGGCGGGGCACGTTGAGCGGCCCTTTGACACTGAAATGCTCACCCTTGTGGTCGATGTCGTGAAGCTTGTCCTTGTCGTAGAAGCGGCCCGTTTTCTTGTCGCGGATAAAGGCGTCGTCCTCCCAGCTGTCCCACAGCGCCTTGACCGTCTCGACATGCTCATGCGCTCGTGCGTAGCGCTCGGCATGGTTGGGCTGGATGTCGCGGTTGAAGTTGCGCGCCGTGTCGTCGCCCGCCGAGGTGACGACGTTCCAGCCGGCCCGGCCATTCGACAAGAGGTCGAGCGAGGCGAATTTGCGGGCAAGCGTGTAGGGCTCCTCATAGGTGGTCGAGGCCGTGGCGATGAATCCGAGATGCGTCGTCAGCGGCGCCAGCGCCGCAAACAACGTCACCGGTTCGAAACCCGCGATCTTGGCGTTGCCGCCTTCACGGGCGCCAAGCCCGACCGTCAGGTTGTCGGCGAGGAAATAGGCATCGAACAAGCCGCGTTCGGCGGTCAGCGCGAGCTGCTTGTGAAACTCGAAATTGGTCGCGCCGTCGGCCGGAGCGTCGGGATGGCGCCAGGCGGCGACATGCTGGCCGCCACCGGGTAGAAAGGCGCCGAGCTTGATCTGTCTTGATTTGATGGTCATGGCTGGGTCCCTTTGTTCGAAAACCATTTGGAGTTCAGGCGGCGAGGCCGACGCTGCGTGCCGTCCCGACGACGCGGGAAACCTCGGCAACCGCCTGCCGGGCGCGGGCATGGATGGCCTCCGACACCAGGACGCCGTCGGCGAAATCCCTGTCCGATGCGTAGATCGCGGTCGGCACGGTCAGCGCCTCGAAAAAACCGAACAGCGGCCGCAGCTGATGTTCGACGATCAGCGAGTGGCGTTCGCCGCCGCCCGTCGCGGCAAGGATGACCGGTTTTCCGCGCAGCGACGACGGATCGAGCAGATCGAACAAATGCTTGAAGAGCCCGGTATAGCTGCCTTTGAAGGTCGGCGACCCCGCGACCAGCACGTCGGCGCCGACCAGTTGTTCGATGATGGCGCGGGCCGCCGGATCGAGATCGCCGAGGCGCCGAGCCGCGGGCAGCGACGGACCGAGATTTTCAATGTCGTATATAGCCGAGGTCGCCCCGATGCGGTTCGCCGTCTCGCCGGCGATATGGCTGATAAAGGCCTTGGTCTTCGATGGGCGGGTCAGGTTGCCGGATATTCCCACCACCAGCTTGTTCGTCATCGGGCTCTCCTCGCGGTCCTTATTCATTAAGACTACCAATTTTGTAGAATTAAATGAGCGAGAAGATTTCAAAACTGGCGGAATAGAGAGATTGAGTTTGCGCCGCGGCGCCCTTCAGTGGTTCGGCAGATGCGCGGTTTCGGCCAAGGGCGTCGCCATTCTCGGACGCCAGGCCGACGAGCGACAGATCCAGGTCGACCCGACCGCCGCCGCAAGCTGCCCGTCCACTGCAACGCCCGAATGAGACCCCGACCGAACGCTCGGGCATGACGCTGGCCGAACTCGATGCCTGAACCGAGAGATCCAGGCGCTGTGCGCGGCGTTGACGAGCGATCGTTGGCCACACCCGCGCCTGGCAGCCGTTCCGACGGTGAATTGTGCGGGGCGAGGATCAAATCGACGACCCGCCGTGCGGGTCGGCGGGACCTGAGCCAAGACTGATCAGGCGGATTTCAGCACGGTGAATGGGCGCTTGACGGTCCGTTTAACCTGGAAACTCCCGGCCGGAGCGGGACGGCCGACATGAAAACCCTGGACCTTGTCGATGCCGAATTCGCGCATGAGAGCCATCTGCTCGTCCGTTTCCACCCCTTCGACCAGGATTTTGTGGCCGCGGTTTCGGACCAGGGCGACAATGTCCTGGAGCATTGCCTTGCCGTTCGGGGTGGCGCAGTCGTGAAGGAAGGAGCGGTCGATCTTCACCGTATCGAAATCGATCAGGCGAAGCCACGAGAGGCCAGCGAAGCCGGTGCCGAAATCATCAAGCCAGATCTTGATCCCCAGCAGCTTCAGGTCGCTGATGCAGCGAAGAATGTCCGAGTGCATCTCCATCTCCAGCCCCTCGGTGATCTCGAAGGCCAGCCTGTTGCCGGTTACGCCGGTCTCGCCCAGGATGGTCGCGACCGACGCCGCGAAGCCGGGGGTCTTGAGCTGAATCGGAGAGACGTTGACGCTGACGACGCGCACATGATCGTGCGCCAGGAGCTCGGCGCAAACAGTCCTGATGGCCCAGCGCCCGAGTTCCAGGATGGCGCCGGTTCGCTCCGCTACGGGAATGAACAGGCTCGGCGGAACCGATGTGCCGTCCAGCATTTTGAGGCGCATCAGGGCCTCCACCGCTTCAACCCGGTCCGTCGCGACATCCTGGATAGGTTGATAAACGAGTGAAACGAGATCCTGGCCGATCGCGATCTTCAGCAAAGCCGCAATGTTCTCGCTCTCGTCGCTGCTCTGGGGATCGGTTGGGTCGAACAGCCGGGCACAGTTTCGACCGCCTGCCTTTGCCAGATAGAGTGCGCGATCGGCCTCGTGGATGATCTTCTCCAGCTTGGCACCGGTCTGCGTCCTGGTGAATGCAGCGCCAACGCTTACCGTCACAACCGAGATACCGTCGCGCCGCAATTCGTGGGTAAGCGCCAGGTTCTCGACGGTGCGGCAAATGGCTTCCGCGATATCTATGATCTGATCCTTGTTCTCCATGCGGGCCAGGACGATGAATTCTTCACCGCCGTAGCGGCCGATCGAGCCATTGTATTCCCTGATCATATCCCGGAGGGCATTGGCGACATGGATAAGGCAACGGTCGCCTTCCTGGTGGCCGTAGCAGTCATTGAACTTCTTGAAGAAGTCCACGTCGATGAGCATCGCCACGAAACTGGTACCGACCCTTTGCCACTCCCCCCAGTAGTCCCTGAGCTTTTCATCGATCGCCCGTCGATTCTCCAGACCCGTAAGCGGATCGGTCCGCGACAGCCGCAGCAGGGCCTTGCCGCGTTCGGTGGCTTCCTTGTGCTGGATTTTGGCTTCCAGCGCGTTCAGGAAGACGTTGTAGCGCTCCTCGTTCAGCTTCCAGTTCACATAGGACGTGAATGTGAAACACGAAACGTAGAAGGCGCCAAATACCATCTTGTATGTTACCGTGGCGGGCACAAAATAATTCACGGCATACAAGACACACATGATGATGGTTGATGTCACGATCGATAGATTGAAACTGAATGTGAAGAATAGATTTGCACTCATCATGAAGATGGTGCCGAATACCATATAGTAGGCGACGCTTTCCTTGTCCGCGCTCATAAAGGCCGGGAACAACCAGCCGATATAGCCGAAAATGATGGCCCCGGCGCAAGTCACGTCGAGCCATTCCGTGGCCACTCCCCGGCGAAGTTGCGCCTCCAGGATCGACAGTGCGGTCACGCCGACGGCGAAGCGCGCCATGATCGTATAGGCCGCCACGTCCGGGATCAGCAGCAGATCCGTTGCCGAAAACAGGAGATAGATGGCCACGGCGATCCAAAGCCCAGGCCGGGCTTCCAGTCTTCGCTTCGCCTGGGCTTCCCTTCGGTAAAGGACGCGGAGCTCGTCGGGCCCCGGCTCGTAGCGGGCTTCGTACGGCTCTACATGCGCCATGTCGGCCAGTCTGGATGACACGCGTTCGCTCTCGACAAATCCTGGTTGAAGGGGATTTTGCGTTCCAAGTTCTTTTTTGGCTTCTGCCCCCACGCGGGCCAACTCCTTGGACGCGACGGCGACTGCGCACCTCGCACGACAATGCAACG
Source organism: Mesorhizobium sp. B2-2-3 (assembly GCF_006442405.1). Taxonomy (NCBI): domain Bacteria; kingdom Pseudomonadati; phylum Pseudomonadota; class Alphaproteobacteria; order Hyphomicrobiales; family Phyllobacteriaceae; genus Mesorhizobium; species Mesorhizobium sp. B2-2-3. The sequence continues at coordinate 155,979 of NZ_VFWC01000010.1, forward strand.
GCGCGAAACAAATTTCGGTTAATTCAGGCCGGGAATCCAATGCGGCAGGTTTTAACGCGCGAACATGGTTGGCGGGAAATTAAGCATACCGTTAAAATGCGTTCGGGACGACATTGGCAAATCGAGCATTGTACGCAATAAGTTAACTGACTGTTAACTATGGAGTGCTCGAGTGCAAAGTGTCTTTGATGGCAAAAGCCTGATTACTGCCGAGATGATTGCCGGCAGTTTTCCTCGAAGAAAGCCGGAGCATCACGGCGAGGCGTTCGAAACCGCCCGCGCGGAACTCGCGCTCATTCTCCATGCGACACACCAGCAGGTCGAGGAAGAGAAAGACCCTGCCGAGATCGTTCGTCGCCTGCTGTCCTATCTTAACGCCCTGCGGGCCAAGGTTCACCCCGACGTTTGGCAGTCGTTGATCCCGGTGGCGCAGAACCATCCGATCCTTGACTACTTTCTCCAGGACCCGCTCACCCGGTGGTCATTCACCAAGCCCAGGGGCTATTCCGGCGACGCGCAGTTGCTTGACTACATCTATTGTGATCCGCACGTGGCCGAAAGCGTGGCGAGCGCCTCGGACACAGGGAAGGCACTCTACAGCCATACCAAGGACGTACCGTCCTGCGTGGCGGCGCGGGAACGGCGCGATCTCTTGACCCGGTATGTCGACGAGACGGCGGACAAGAGCGGACCGCAAGCCGAGGTCCTGGCGATCGCCGCCGGTCATTTGCGCGAGGCCAATCGTTCGACCGCCTTGGCTGAGGGCCGCCTCAAGCGTTGGGTTGCGCTCGATCAGGATCCCCAGAGCGTTGGATTGATCGCGCGAGACTTCCAGGGCACCGCGGTCGAGGCCGTCGACGGCTCGGTGCGGACTGTGCTCACCAGGGGCCACAAGCTGGGCAAGTTCGACCTCATCTACGCCTCCGGTCTTTACGACTACCTCCAGCACAACGTCGCCGTGAAACTCACGAAGACTTGCCTGCAGATGCTGAAGCCGAACGGCAGGTTCCTTTTTGCCAACTACGCCGAGGGCAATCCCGACGCCGGCTATAGGGAAACGTTCATGGACTGGGTGTTGCTGCTGCGCTCCGAGGCCGACATGTGGAACATCATCAATGCCAGCGTCGACCGCAACACCGTCGAGGCGCAGGTGTTCTTTGGCGAAAACCGCAACGTGCTGTATGGCGTCATCGAAAAGCGCGGATAGGGCAATTCCAGGAAAAATGTGCAGCGGTTTTCCCGGAGAAAGTGCGTAGCGCCTTCCCGGGCAATTGCCTAAGACAAAGAACTGGAGCGGGTCGGCGATCCTATCGACGCTGAACCGCTCCAGTGACAACCTTGGACCGGCGCCGGCGTGAAGCCTCGAGCGCTTTCGGCCGGGCGAGGCGTCCCGTCCCGGACCATTGCCTTTGGATGACTGCCTTTGGCTTGCACCTCCGGCCGCCTTCCGCTATAGAGCCGCCACCCGCGTAGACACCCTTGGAGGCAACGCGGCGGAAGGCCGCCTCACCCGGCGGCTTTCGACGTTTACGGTCCAGGCCCATTGCCAACCGCAAACGCTCCAGAACAACGCGAAAGGAAGTGCCATGAGCCACGATACTTACGAGCTCAAGGCCGAAGCGCGCGAACAGGTCGGTAAGGGGTCCGCCCGTGCAGTTCGCCGCAACGGTAAAGTGCCTGCAGTAATTTACGGTGACAAGCAGCCTCCCCTGGCGATCGCTCTCACCTACAAGGACATCTACTACAAGATCCACGGCGGCGGGTTCCTGACCACGATCGCCACGATCGATGTCGACGGCAAGAAGATCCAGGTCCTGCCGAAGGACTTCCAACTCGACCCCGTCAAGGATTTCCCTGTCCATGTCGACTTCTTGCGCATCGGCAAGGACACCGAGGTCAATGTCGACGTGCCTGTCCACTTCATCAACGAGGACAAGTCGCCCGGCATCAAGCGCGGCGGCGTGCTCAACATCGTGCGTCACGAGGTCGAGTTCCACTGCCCGGCCAATGCGATCCCGGAATTCATTACCGTCGATCTCACCGGCGCCGACATAGGCGATTCGATCCATATCTCGTCGGTCAAGCTGCCGGCCGGCGTCAAGCCCGTCATCTCCGACCGCGACTTCACCATCGCGACCGTCGCCGGTTCGTCGGCGATGAAGCCGGAGACGGAAGAGACGGTCGAGGCTGCACCTGAGGCGGCTCCCGCCGCCGAAGAGAAGTAACTTTTTCACGCCCGGAGCTGACGATGCCGCTTGTCTTTGCAGGCCTCGGCAATCCGGGCGCGAAATATGCCGCCAACCGGCACAATGTCGGCTTCATGGCGGTGGACGCGATCGCCCGCCGCCACTCCTTTTCGCCCTGGTCTAAGAAATTCCAGGGATTGATCGCCGAGGGCACGCTCGGCGGTGAAAAGATCATCCTGATCAAGCCGCAGACCTTCATGAACCTGTCCGGCCAGTCGGTCGGCGAAGCGCTGCGCTTCTACAAGCTCGGCCCCGGGGCGCTGACCGTCTTCTACGACGAGATCGACCTTGCCGAAGGTAAGCTGCGCATCAAGACCGGCGGCGGCGCCGGCGGCCACAACGGCATCCGCTCGATCGACGGCCATGTCGGCAACGCGTATCGGCGTGTGCGCATCGGTGTCGGCCATCCCGGCGTCAAGGAGATGGTGCAGCATCATGTACTCGGCGATTTCGGCAAGACCGACCGCGACTGGCTGGACCCGCTGCTCGACGCGGTCGCCGACAACGCGGCGATGATCGTCAAGGGCGACGAATCCGGCTTCATGAACAAGGCCGCCCTCGCCCTTCAGGGCAAGGCCGGCGTGGAACCGGAAAAGCCGGCGCCCAAGCAGCAAAGCCACATCCGCCAGGCACGGCCGCAACAGGCGCCCGCCAAGCTGCCGGAGAGCGGCCCGATGGCCGCCATGCTGAAGAAGCTGTTCGGCAACAAGGACTGAGCTCGGGTCCATACGGCGTTACAGGGCTTGACGTTCATCACCCCTATCGCCCATAGCCCTCACCAAATCTCAAATTCCCGATAGGACCGGACAAAATGGGTTTCAAATGCGGCATCGTTGGCTTGCCCAATGTCGGCAAGTCGACGCTTTTCAACGCGCTGACGAGGACGGCCGCCGCGCAGGCCGCCAACTACCCGTTCTGCACCATCGAACCGAACACCGGCGAGGTGGCGGTGCCCGATCCGCGCCTGCAGAAGATCGCCGCGATCGGCAAGTCGAAGGAGATCATCCCGACCCGCATCTCCTTTGTCGACATCGCCGGCCTGGTGCGCGGCGCCTCGAAGGGCGAAGGCCTGGGCAACCAGTTCCTCGCCAACATCCGCGAGGTCGATGCCATCGTGCATGTGCTGCGCTGCTTCGAGGATGACGACATCACCCATGTCGAGGGCCGCATCGACCCGGTCGCCGACGCCGAGACGGTCGAGACCGAGCTGATGCTCGCCGACCTCGAGAGCCTCGAACGCCGCATCGCGCAATTCCGCAAGCGCGCGTCCGGCAAGGACAAGGAAGCCTTGACCGTGCTGCCGATGATGGAGGCAGCGCTTGAGCTTCTGCAGGCAGGCAAGCCGACCCGCATCCTGCTCAACGGCATCTCGGCGGAAGACCTGCGCATTCTGCAAGGCTTGAACCTTCTGACCTCGCATCCCGTGCTCTACGTCTGCAACGTCGCCGAGACTGACGCGGCCACCGGCAACGAGCACACCAGGGCCGTGGAGCAGATGGCCGCCGCGCAGGGCGCACGCACCGTCGTTATTTCGGCCGCGATCGAAGCCGAGGTTGCGCAGCTCTCCGACGAGGAAGAGATGGAATTCCTGTCCTCGCTCGGCCTCGACGAGCCCGGCCTGAACAAGGTGATCCGCGCCGGCTACGAATTGTTGCAGCTCATCACCTATTTCACCGTCGGGCCGAAGGAGACGCGCGCCTGGACTGTGCACAAGGGCGCCAAGGCGCCGCAGGCCGCCGGCGTCATCCACACCGATTTCGAGCGCGGCTTCATCCGCGCCCAGACCATCGCCTACAATGATTTCGTCACGCTGGGCGGCGAAGTAGCGGCCAAGGAAGCCGGCAAGGCGCGCGACGAAGGCAAGGAGTATGTCGTCCAGGACGGCGACATCATGCTGTTCAAGTTTAATACGTGATCCTTCGGTCATCTCCGCAGGGACCACAGACCGGAGCGTGAACAGACCAGGCCGGGTCGCATTCCCGACAGGGTAAGGCCGTGCACGGGCTGCCCTCGCTAGGCCTTTCCGCTATTGGCTCAGTGAACGCGGAAGGGGACCATATGAAAAGGACCATCCCGACCCTGATCGGTTTCTCGGCCATTCTGACCTGGTCGTTCCTCGCGCTGCTTTCGACCGCCGCGGGGCCGATCCCGCCCTTTCAATTGGCGGCAATGACGTTTCTGCTGGGAGGCTCAGTCGGGGCGGCCAGCTGGATTGTCCGCCCGTCGGCGCTCAAGTCGCTGCGGCAGCCATGGCAGGTCTGGGCAATCGGCACGGCAGGGCTGTGCATCTATCACTGCGCGTACTTTTTCGCCATCCAGTCCGCCCCGCCGGTCGAGGTGAGCCTGATTGCTTATCTCTGGCCATTGCTGATCGTCGTCTTCGCCGCTTTCCTGCCGGGAGAGCGGCTGAGGTCTCACCACATAGCCGGTGTGATGCTCGGCCTGGCGGGTGCCATCGTCGTCATCACCAAAGGCGGCAGCGTGGGCCTTGCTGACGGCGTGAAGCCGGGCCACGTCATTGCCCTGTTCTGCGCCTTCGTCTGGTCCGGTTATTCCGTCCTGTCGCGCCGTTTCGGCCAGGTGCCGACCGATGTGGTGGCGGTGTACTGCCTGATCACCGCGGCCGTGGCCTTCACTCTCCATCTCGCGCTCGAGATCACTGTCTGGCCGCAGACAATGACGCAATGGAGCGCTATCGTCATTCTAGGCGTGATACCGCTCGGCGCCGGCTTCTACGCATGGGACTATGGCTGCAAGCATGGAGACATCATGATCCTGGGCGCGCTTTCCTATGCCGCGCCGCTGTTCTCGGTGATCGTGCTGCTGCTGGCCGGATTCGGTATCTTTCACTGGTCTGTTGCGCTCGCTTGCGTCCTGATCACGGTCGGCGCGGTGATCGCCGCCAAGGACATGTTGCTGAAGTCGCAAAAACAACCTCTTACCGAGGAACCATCGCGCGCATAGGGCCCGATCTGAGACTGCGACGTGGCTACTGCCCCACCACCGCCCGTCCACTCACCCAGACAGCAGCGATGTTGGCGCGTGCCGCGTTGAGCACGATCTTCTGGAAGACATCGTCGAGCGTGTCGTCCGCCATGCTGACATGAATGTTCGAGGCCTTCGCCGTCGTGTCGATCAGCAGCGCGTCGAATTCATGGCCGACGCGAAAGCTGCCCGTCGGCAGGTCGAGCGCTTCGGCACCGCCGGCGGTGGCCAGCCAGAACGCCTCCTGATGCGTGATCGGCGCGCCGGGCGCGCCGCGCTGCGCTGCGTCCAGGCCGGCATGGACACCGCTCTGCAGCGTCCTCGAGGCTGACAGCGCATGCCGGCAGCCGTCGAAGAGCGACGGGCTGTAGCCGCCGGAAATGTCCGTCCCGAGCCCGACATGCATGTGCCGGTCAAGCGCGTCGCGCAGCGGAAACACCGCATTGGCGAAATAGAAGTTGGACAGCGGGCAATGCGCGACCCCAGCCCCCTTCCCCTTGATGAGGTCCATATCCCGCCCGTCGATGAAGTTCGAATGCGCCAGGATGGTGTGGCGCGTCAGCAGGCCAAAACCGTCGAGGCTCGCCGCGTCGGCGCAGCCAAAGCGCGTCTCGACGAATTGCCTTGCCCAATCGCTCTCCGAGCAATGTGTCTGCACGTGGCAGCTAAATTCCGTTGCGAGTTCGCCCAGGCCTTGCAGCGCCGCATCCGTGCAGCTTGGGATGAAGCGCGGCGTGATCACCGGCCGGACCAGCGGTCTTTCGCCGGTATCCAAGGATCTGACCGCCTCGATGAAGCGTCTGGTGTCGGAAATGGCGCTTGCCGCGTCGGCATCGCGATAGAAAGACGGGCACTGCTCGGGATCGTCCATCGCCACCTTGCCGACCAAAGCGCGCTGGCCCTTTTCGAGGCATATCTCGGCAAGCGCCAAGCTGGCCTCGACATGGACGGTGGCAAAATAGAGCGCCGTGGTGGTGCCGTTGGCGAGAAGATTGTCGACCAGGTCGGCATAGACCTCGCGGGCGTAGCCGGTGTCGGCATAGCGCGCCTCGAGCGGAAACGTATATTTTTGCAGCCAGACCTCGAGCGGCACGTCCAGTGCCTTGCCCATTTGGGGCCATTGCGGCGCGTGGATGTGCAGGTCGATCAGGCCGGGCAGCAGGAACTGGCCTTCGCCGAGCTCCACCAGCCTGCCCGCCTGGCGGGCATCGGTCTTCCTCGCCGCGTATTCGGGATGGCCGGGTGCGAGAATCTCCGCGATCCGTCCCTGTGCATCGATGCTGAACAGATGGTCCTTCAGCACCTCCAGCCGGCCGCGCTCCGGCGTGTGGAAGGCGGTGCCAAGCAGCGTGAAGGCCTCTCTTGTCATGGATCGCTCCGGTTGCGCTGGCGCGTGTGGCCGTTATTGCATGCGCGCAAGAAAACAGTTGGCAAACCTTTGCGCCGCTGTCCTTTGGCGCCGACTGATCCCATGATCGGCCGGGAAATTCCAGAGGGGACATCATGGAACGCACTGCACCGGAAATCACTTTGATTGCTCAGCCGGACGATCCGCTGCCACTGGGCAAGGCCGCCCTGCTCGGCCTCCAGCACGTGCTGGCGATGGATGTTTACATCGTGCCGTTCATCATCGCATCGGTCCTGGCCTTCAGCGCGGGCGATGCCGGCGCCTTCATCCAGTCGGCCTTCGTCGCGGCGGGCATCGCCACCCTGATCCAGTCGCAGCTTCTGATGCGCCTGCCGGTGGTGCAGGGGCCGTCTTTTGTGCCGATCGGCGCGGTGCTGGCTATCGCCTTCGGCGCCGGCGGCGGCATTGCCGGTCTTTCCGCGGTGATCGGAGCGCTCATTCCCGGCGCCATACTGGTCATGCTGCTCGGTTCGCCCACGGGAATCTTCCATCGCTTGGTGGACCGCTTTGTTCCGCCCATCGTCGGCGGCGCCATCATCATCGTCGTCGGCATCGCGCTGATGCCGGTCGCACTCCGCGAAAGCGTGTTCGCGGTCCACGGCACGGCCACCGTCGGCGGCAATATCATCCTTGCCTTTGTTGCGGCGGCGGTGCTCGTCGGCTGCATGCTGACCGGCATGGCACTCGGCGCAAAGGGCGCCTGGCTGCGCCTGCTCTCCGTAATCATCGCACTTGTGGCCGGCTGCGTGGCCGCCGCCTCCATGAGCCAACTCAACATGGGAGCGGTCTCCGAGGCGACCTGGTTTTCGATGCCGCGCATCGCCTTCCTCAATCTTGACGTGACGTTCTCGCTCTCGGCGACGCTCACGATGCTCATCGTCTATATCGTGGTCCTCGCCGAAACCACCGGCACCTGGTTCGCGGTCGGCGCCGTCATCGACAAGCCCCTGTCGAACGAACAGCTCGACAGGGGCGCCACCGGCGAAGGCCTCGGCTGCCTGGTCAGCGCACTGCTTTGCAGCACGCCGGTCACCGGCTATTCGTCGAATGCCGGCATCATCGCCATCACCGGTATCGCCAGCCGCGCCGCCTTCGCCGCGGCAGGCATCTTCCTGGTCCTGTTCGGACTGATCGGCAAACTGTCGGCGGTGATCGCCTCGATCCCGGGCCCGGTCATCGGCGGCGTGTTCGGCGTGCTCTGCGTCGTCATCGCCATGAACGGGTTCCGCGTCGTGCGCGGCACGCCGCTGACGGAAAGGAACATGCTGGTCGTCGGCCTGCCGATCCTGATGGCCCTGTTTGCTACGCTTGCGCCGCCGGATTTCGTCAAGACGCTTCCCGATATCGTGCAGTACATTCTGGGCTCGTCCATCGCCTTTGGCGCCGTCTGGGCCATCGTGCTGCACCAGATCCTGCCGAGCGCCCGATAGGGGATTCGCAGGCCGGCCCCCGCGGGTCCGGCCAGCTCTCCACGATAAGCCCGAAGCGCGGTCGATGACCCGACCCGTCGAAGCTTTCATGCTGCCGGCTGCTCGACGAATTTTCTGAGCGCCCCTGGTGTCGGCCCCAAGTCCGGCTTGTCTTGATTTTGTCATGCCGCAAGTCTAAGCGGCGGGCACAGGCTCGGCGCACGAAGGCTAGTGCGATCCGATACGACGCAGCAATCCGAACGCGCTTTCCGGCAGGGAGATCTGGCGATGATCAAGGCTTTCGTCGTGGACAATGATCGCCTGCGTCTCACGGACGATCTCCTGGCCAATGGCGACAAGGTCGTCTGGGCCGATCTCTTCAATCCGACCAAGGACGAAGAGGCAACAATCGAGAATTGGCTCGGCATCGCCATTCCGACCCGCGAGGAGATGGAGGAGATCGAGATTTCCAGCCGCCTCTATATCGAGGACGGCGCCTACTTCATGACCGCCACCTTGCCCGCCCAGACCGACGTCGACGATCCCCTGATCTCGCCGGTCACCTTCGCACTCGCCGGCAACAGGCTGGTCACCGTGCGCTATCACGAACCGAAAGCGTTCAAGACCTTCCCCTTGCGCGCCGAGAAGGTAGCGACCGGCTGCACCAGCGGCGACACCATCCTGATCGGCCTGTTGGAAGCGATCGTCGACCGGCTCGCCGACATCCTCGAGCGCGCCGGCCGTGACGTCGAAGCGATCTCGCGCGACATTTTCGAGGCGCGATCGACCAAGGTGTCGAAGCGCAACCGTGATTTCCAGGAACTCTTGAAGGGCATCGGCCGCAAGGAGGACATCGCTTCCTCCGTGCGCGACAGCCTGATCTCCTTGCAGCGGCTGGCCGGCTTCCTCGCCCATGTCGCGACCCAGGCCAAGATGAGCAAGGATGTCCGCGCCCGCATCAAGACCTTGTCGCGCGACGTGCTTTCTCTTGCCGACCACGCCACCTTCCTGTCGCAGAAGATCTCCTTCCTGCTCGACGCCACGCTCGGCATGATCTCGATCGAGCAGAACGCCATCATCAAGATCTTCTCGGTCGCCGCCGTCATCTTCCTGCCGCCAACGCTGGTCGCCTCGATCTACGGCATGAATTTCGACGTCATCCCCGAGCTCAAATGGGAGCTCGGCTATCCGTTCGCGATCGCCATGATGGTTCTGTCGGCGATCCTGCCCTTCTGGTATTTCCGCCGCCGCGGCTGGTTATGATCGCAACGGCCGGCCGGGCGCCCGCGGCTGGCTCACCAGAAAGGGCTTGACCAAACGCCGTCCGGCCTGCATCCGGGTTTGCCGATCCATGTGGATCGCACGTTCTGCAACCGGATTCCACGCCATGACTGGAAAGACATGGGCCTATGAGGACTTCGTTGAAGGAGCCTCGTTCGACCTCGGCACCAAACAGGTGAGCGCGGCCGAGATCATCGAGTTCGCCAGCGAATTCGATGCCCAGCCGATGCATCTCGACGAGGAGGCCGGCAAGGCAAGCATCCTGGGCGGCCTCTCGGCCTCGGGCTGGCATACCTGCGCCATGTTCATGCGCATGCTATGCGATGCCTTCCTGCTGGACTCGACCTGCCAGGGCGCACCCGGCGTCGATCAGGTCAAATGGAAGAAGCCGGTGCTGGCCGGCGACACGCTCAAGGGCAGCCTCGTCGTCCTGGCCAAGCGTCCTTCGAAATCGAAGCCGCAGCTCGGCTTCGTGACCATGCGCAGCGAACTGCTCAACCAACGCGGCGAAAGCGTCTTCGAGCTCGAGAATTCCGTCATGTTCCTCACGCGCAATGCCGCAGGGAGCCTTGCATGATGCTGGACGAATTCTTCCGCGTCGGCACCACCGTCACGCTGGGCTCGCATACGTTCGAAGCCGAGGCGATCAAGGCCTTCGCCCGCAAATACGACCCCCAGGTCTTCCACGTCGATGAGGATGCCGCGAAGAAGAGCGTGCTGGGCGGGCTGTGTGCGTCCGGCTGGCATACCGCCGCCACCTGGATGAAGCTCAACCTCGAAACCCGCATGGACGCCGAGTGGACCGGCCCTGGCCCGACGCCCGAATTCGGCCCCTCGCCTGGCTTCAAGAACCTGAAATGGCTGAAGCCGGTCTATGCCGGGCAGACCGTGACCTTCACCCGCACCGCCCTTTCCCACCGCCCGATCGCCTCACGTCCGGGCTGGCGGGTGCTGACCTTGCGCTCGGAAGCCTTCGATTCGACCGGCGACAAGGTACTGGAGTTCGAGAGCGCCGTGCTGGTCAAGGTGGAGTAGGCGCCTCTTCCTTCTCCCCAGGGGGAGAAGGAAGAACTGTTCTCTCAATGCCCCTCGAACCCGATCAGCGTCCGCACCGGCACGCCGAGCGCTTCCAGCTTGGCGCGGCCGCCGAGATCCGGCAAGTCGATGACGAAGCAGGCGGCAAGGATATCGGCGCCGATCTGGCGCAGGAGATTCACCGCCGCCTCCGCCGTGCCGCCGGTGGCGATCAGATCGTCGACCAGGATCACTTTCTCGCCCGGCGACACGCCGTCCTTGTGCATCTCCATCTCGTCCAGCCCGTATTCCAGGCTGTAGGCGACGCGCACTGTCTCATAAGGCAGCTTGCCTTTCTTGCGGATCGGCACGAAACCGGCGGAGAGCTGATGGGCGACGGCGCCGCCGAGGATGAAGCCGCGCGCTTCGATGCCGGCGATCTTGTCGATCTTCTCGCCGGCATAGGGATGCACCAGCTCATCGATGGCGCGGCGGAAAGCGCGCGCATTGCCAAGCAGCGTGGTGATGTCGCGGAACAATATGCCGGGCTTGGGATAGTCCGGAATGGTGCGGATGGCCGCCAGCAGCGTGTCTTCGAGCGAAGGTTTCATGAGGCGGCTCCGGGTGGTCCAGTTTCGGCGGAAAGGCGTGAAATGGCGCAGCGCCAAATCCTAACCCGGCGCGACCGACAACGGCTAGCGCGATGTGGCGGCCGAGACAAGCGCATCCGGCGAAAGGAGCATATAGGTCCAAGGGCTTGCCTCTGCCTGCGCTGCGATCTTTCGCATCGAAGCAATGGCCATCTACCGAAAACGCAAATTCCGGCGGGTCAACTGTTCGATCGAGCTGCACCCCATCAGCTTCATGCCGCGTTCGATCTCGATGCGCATCTGTTCGAGTGCGCGTTCGACGCCAGGCTGGCCCGCCGCCGCCAGCGGAAACAGATAGTAGCGTCCGACGCCGACGGCCTTGGCGCCGAGCGACAGCGCCTTTAGCACATGCGTGCCGCGCTGCACGCCGCCATCCATGAGGACGTCGATCTGGTCGCCGACCGCATCGACGATCTCGGCGAGCTGGTCGAAAGCCGCGCGCGAACCGTCCAGTTGCCGGCCGCCATGGTTCGACAGCACGATGCCCTTGCAGCCGATCTCGACGGCGCGTCTGGCATCCTCCACCGACATGACGCCCTTGAGGCAGAACGGTCCCGGCCAAAGCCTCACCATCTCGGCGACGTCGTCCCACGTCATCGACGGATCGAGCATTTCGGTGAAGTAGCGGCTGATCGACATCGTGCCGCCGCCCATGTCGATATGCTCGTCCAGCTGCGGCAGCTTGAACGCCTCATGCGTGAAATAGTTGATCGCCCAGGCAGGCTTCATCGCGAACTGCGCCATTCCCGCCAGGTTGAGCTTGAAGGGAATCGCAAAACCGGTGCGCTTGTCGCGCTCGCGGTTTCCCCCGGTGATGCTGTCGACGGTCAGCATCATCACTTCGACGCCGATCTCCCGTGCCCGCTGCATCATCGCCCGGTTGAGGCCGCGATCGCGATGGAAGTAGAACTGATAGACCTGCGGGCCGCTGCTGATTTTTCGGACTTCCTCGAGGCTGACCGTGCCGAGCGAGGAAACTCCGAACATGGTGCCGTATTTTGCAGCGGCCCTGGCGACCGCCCGTTCGCCCTGATGGTGGAACAGCCGCTGGAGAGCGGTCGGCGAACAGTAGAACGGCATCGCCAGCTTCTGGCCCATGACGGTCACCGACATGTCGATCTCGTTCACCCCGCGCAGCACGTTGGGAACGAGATCGCAGGTTTCGAAGCTCTCGGTGTTGCGGCGATAGGTGATCTCGTCGTCCGCCGCGCCGTCGATGTAGTTGAAGATCGGCCCCGGCAGCCGCCGCTGCGCCATGCGGCGGAAATCGGAGAAGTTGTGGCAGTCGCTGAGCCGCATCATGGAACCCCAAACGCCCTATAGGCGGCAAAGCTTTCGCCGCCGTCGGGGCGTCGAATAGCAATCGCCTGCCGCGCTGCCAGCCGGCTTGTTCGACAACAAAGCGATCACCTCACGCGCCAGCCTCTTCGGCAAGCAAAAAGGGCGCTTCGCGGGCGCCCTTTCTTCAATCTCCGGCCGCGCGGCTTAGTGCGCGACTGCTTCCCAAACCTTGCGCTTGGTCATGTAGACCAGTGCGCCGAACAGGAGCAGGAACACCAGCACCCGGAAGCCGGTTTTCTTGCGGGCTTCCATATGCGGCTCAGCCGCCCACGCCAGGAAAGCGGCGACGTCGCGGGAGTACTGGTCGACGGTCTGCGGCGCGCCGTCGTCATAAGTCACCTGGCCGTCGGAAAGCGGCTTGGGCATCTTCAGCGACACGCCGGACATGAAGTACGGATTGTAGTGCGTGCCTTCCGGGATGACCATTCCAGCCGGAGGCGTCTGGTCGTAGCCGGTCAGCAGCGAGTGGATGTAGTCAGGGCCGCCGGCATCATACTGGGTGAAGATGTCGAAGACGAACTGCGGAAAGCCGCGCTCCACGCCGCGCGCCTTGGCCAGCAGCGACATGTCGGGCGGGGCTGCGCCGCCATTCGAGGCTGCCGCGGCTTCCTCATTGGCGAACGGCGCCGGGAAATGGTCGGACGGCTTGCCGGGACGGTCGAACATGTCGCCGGCGTCGTTGGGGCCGTCATGGATGGTGTACTCGGCCGCCAGCGTCTTGATCTGTGCGTCGGAATAGCCGAGGTCCGAAAGCGTGCGGAATGCCACCAGGTTCATCGAATGGCAGGCCGAGCAGACTTCCTTGTAGACCTTGAGGCCGCGCTGCAGCTGCGCCTTGTCGTAGGTGCCGAACGGGCCGGTGAAGCTCCAGTCCATTTCCTTCGGTTCGTTGATCGGGAAATGCGTCGGCGCCGCCGCGTTATGCGCCTCTTCGGCCGCGGTCGCCCAGGTGCCCGTAGCCCCAAGGCCGGCGGCCACAAGGCCGATCAGCGCAAACGAGGTGAGAATCTTTTTCATGCCAAATCCCCTTAGATTCTCTACCGCTCAGCCCTTGGTCTCAGGTGCGGCCGTGGCGCCCGCCGGATGCCCGCTGCCGCCCTTGTTCTTCTCGAGCACCGCCTCGGTGATCGAGTTCGGCAGCCTGCGTGGCGTCTCGATCAGACCGAGCACCGGCATGATGATCAGGAAGAAGGCGAAGTAGAACAGCGTCGCCATCTGCGCCATGAACACGTAGCTGCCTTCTGCCGGCTGCGAGCCCAGCCAGCCAAGCAGGATGGCATCGGCCACGAACAGCCAGAAGAACAGCTTGTACCAGGGCCGGTAGACCGCCGAGCGCACCTTGGAGGTGTCGAGCCACGGCACCAGGAACAGCATGGCGATGGCGCCGAACATGCACAGCACGCCGCCGAGCTTGGAGTTGATCGGCCCGATGTTGAAGGTGATGGCGCGCAGGATCGCGTAGAACGGCAGGAAGTACCATTCCGGAACGATGTGGGCCGGCGTCTTCAGCGGGTTGGCGACCGTGTAGTTGTCGGGGTGGCCGAGATAGTTCGGCAGGTAGAAGACGAAATAGGCGAAGAAGAACAGGAACACGATCATGCCGAACGCGTCCTTGATGGTCGCGTAAGGGGTGAAGGCGACGGTGTCGGTCTTCGACTTCACCTCGATGCCGGTCGGGTTCGACTGGCCCACCACGTGTAGCGCCCAGATGTGCAGCACGACCACGCCGGCGATCATGAACGGCAGCAGGTAATGCAGCGCGAAGAAGCGATTGAGGGTCGGATTGTCGACCGCGAAACCGCCGAGCAGAAGCTGCTGGATCCAGTCGCCGACCAGTGGAATGGCGCTGAAGAAGCCGGTGATGACGGTGGCGCCCCAGAAACTCATCTGGCCCCACGGCAGCACGTAGCCCATGAAGCCGGTCGCCATCATCAGGAGGTAGATGATGCAGCCGAGGATCCACAGCAGCTCGCGCGGCGCCTTGTAGGAGCCGTAATAGAGGCCGCGGAAGATATGGATGTAAACCGCGACGAAGAAGAACGACGCGCCGTTGGCATGCATGTAGCGCAGCAGCCAGCCGGAATTCACGTCGCGCATGATCTTTTCGACTGAATCGAAAGCGAGATTGGTGTCGGACGTGTAGTGCATGGCCAGCACGATCCCGGTCAGGATCTGCGCCACCAGCATGATCGACAGGATGCCGCCGAAGGTCCAGGCATAGTTGAGGTTGCGCGGCACCGGATAGGCGACGAAGCTGTCATAGATCAGCCGCGGCAGAGGCATGCGCGCATCGAACCAGCGCTCGATACCGGTCTTGGGCGTATAGGTCGAGTGTCCCTCGCTCATCGAAATATCCCCTGCCTCAACCGATAAGGATCTTGGTATCGGAAATGAACTTGAATACCGGCACAGCCATGTTCTCGGGCGCCGGGCCTTTGCGGATGCGGCCGGCGGTATCGTATTGCGAACCGTGGCACGGGCAGAACCAGCCGCCGAAATCGCCTTCCTGGCCGAGCGGAATGCAGCCCAGATGCGTGCAGACCTGAACCATCACCATCCAGGCTTCCTTGCCGGGCGTGGTGCGGTTGGCGTCGGTCGCCGGCGCGTCGGCCGGCAGGTTGGCGTTGCGGGCGATCGGATCCTTGAGATCGGCGAGATTGACGGCCTCGCCGTCCTTCATCTCCTTTTCGGTGCGGTTGCGCACCACGACCGGCTTGCCGCGCCACTTGACGATCAGCGACATGCCCGGCGTCAGCGAGGAGACGTCGACCTCGACCGAGGCGAGCGCCAGCGTCGAGGCATCGGGGCGCATCTGGTCGATGAACGGCCACGCGACGGCGCCCGCGCCGACCACGGCGGCCATGCCGGTGGCGACGTAGAGAAAATCTCGACGGTTGGGATCCTGGGTGTCGGTTGCGCTCACGGGTGCCTGATCCTTTCGCCTCTTCCGTGCCGGTGGCGAGCCTTGTTCCCCGCTCATTCACGCCAACCCGACAGCGCATGGCGAACAGGCTAGCGAATTCCTCCGGCATTTGGACTTCGGTTTATGCGTGAAGCCCGTTTTTGTCCAGACGGGTGAAGGCACAAGGGCAGATTGTCGCGGGGACGAAATCCGGCACCGCGCGACAAGACGGCGAATGGCTGTGAAACACCGCCAAACAGCCGGGAAACAGTAGCGAATCCAGGGGCCAGCTTCGCCTCGACACCTGGCTCCGGGGGGTCTATCCTGCCCCCATGGCGCATGTCATAGACCGCGAGGAATGGGCTGTTCGCCCCGACCGCTGGAAGGGCGAGTTGCAATGTGCCCCCTACGGTTCCAACTCCTGCTTGATCTTCAACTATCTGCCGGAGACCGGCGGCGGACCGCGCCTGCATTCCCATCCCTACGCCGAGATCTTCGTCATCCGCCAGGGCATCGGCCTGTTCACGGTCGGCGGTGAGGAGATCGAGGCCTCCGCCGGCCAGATCGTCATCGTGCCGCCCGGCACGCCGCACAAATTCACCAATCTCGGCCCCGGCCCGCTGGAGACGACCGACATCCACGAGAACGGCACTTTCATTACCCAGTGGCTGGAGTGATCCAGGATCAGGTGATTCCTGGAAAAGCGCAATTCCTGGAAAAGTATGAAACGGTTTCCGTCCGCAAACGGGTCAAACAATCCAGCCCTGTCGGTCTTCCGATCGCCGCCTAGATCTATGGCATAGGCAGCCGGCAGGGTCAGGACATGCAAACCTCGAACATCGAAATCGAAGGGCTTAGCATAGCGATCCGCGAGGCGGGCCCGGCTGAAGCGCCTGCATTCCTGCTGCTGCACGGCTGGCCGCAAAGCTCCTATGCGTTCGAAGGGGTGATCGGCCGGCTGGCTGCCGAGTACCGTGTCGTCGCACCTGACCTGCCGTGCATCGGCGGCTCGCAAGGCATGCCTGAGGCCGGCGACAAGAGAACTCTGGCGAGGCTGATGAGAGGCGTTGCCGAGGCCTGCGGGCTGCGGCACCTCTTGGCGGCCGGTCATGATGTCGGCGGCCAGATCGTGTTCGCCCTGCTGCGCGACCATCCCGAGATCCTTTCCGGCGCGGCGATCATGGATGTCGCTGTTCCGGGTGTCGCGCCATGGGAAGAGGTCATTCGCAATCCGCGGATCTGGCACTTTGCCTTCCATGCCGTCCCGGCGCTGCCGGAAACGCTGGTGAGCGGCCACCAAAGCACCTATTTCGACTTCTTCTTCAATGTGCTTTCGAAGGATCGGACATCGATCCCGGCGCAGGCCAGGGAAATCTATGCGAGAGCCTATTCCCGGCCTGAAAGCCTCCAGGCCGGTTTCGATTGGTATCGCGCCTTCCCCGAAGATGCCAAAGCCAATGCCGCGCGGCCCGCGACGCCGACAGCGATTCCGGTGCTGTATCTCAGGGGCTCGGCCGAGTCCGGCGATGTCGGCGACTATGTCGAGGGCCTCAGGGCCGCCGGGCTTTCGAATATCGAGGGCGACATCATTGCCGACAGCGGGCACTTCATCGCCGATGAGAACCCGGAGGCGCTCGCCGCCCGCCTGGCGAGATTCCACAGAGAGATCGGTGCAGCAAGCGCCAGCCTTACATCGCGCCAAGCCTGACCAGCACGGCCTTCGGAATGTTGTATTCGCGGATGACGGCATCGTGCTTCCGAAGGCCGCACAGTTCGCGCTGGATGAAGTAGCCATGCACCGCCACCGCCGCCTCCTTGAGCAGCCGGGGACGCAACTGCTCGTCGCCATTGTTGCGCAGCCGGGCCAGCGTTTCTTCGACGCGTTGTCCGGCGCGGCCGAGTGCCGCCGCCTTCTCGGCGAGGACTTCATGGCCGAGCGCGTCGAAGGCGGCTTCGGCGGCAGAGGCATTGGTCAGACGGGACGGCGGACGCAGGGACGTTTCAGCCTCCTTTTCGCGAAAATCATCCGGTGCGTGACGAATTCTTCGCCCGCCACCGGCGCGAAGCCAAGCCGCTCATAGAAGCCGAAGGCTTCCTGCGGCGCACGGGTGTTGAGCACGGTGAAATAGTGGCGTGCCCTGTCGACAACGGTCTCAACCAGCATGCGGCCAAGGCCGGTGCGCCGATGGCGCGCGCCGACGAACAGATGCCGGACCCGGCCATGGTTCCTGCCCTCGAAATAGGGATCGATGTTCAGCCCGCACACGCCGGCGAGTTCGCCGCCGTGCCATGCTCCGAACAGTGCCTCGCCGTGTTTCAGGAACTTGTTGCGGCCGCTTGTCCAGCCGTCGCGAAGCCGCACCAGCATCCAGTAGCCTTCCCGCCGGCTCTCTTCCATCAGCGCATCGAAGGCCGGTGTCGTCGGCCGCAGCCGTTTCAGCAGATAGTCGGTCTCATGCGTCACGCCCATGCCGCTACTCCGCCGGCCGCGTCTCTTCCAGCACGGCTTCCTCATGATAGAGGAAGCCGCCGGACTGACGCTTCCACAGCCGCGCGTAGAGCCCGTCGAGCGCCACCAGTTCATCATGCGTGCCTTGTTCGACAATGCGGCCGCCGTCGAGCACGACGAGGCGGTCAAGCGCGGCGATCGTCGACAGCCGGTGGGCGATGGCTATGACCGTCTTGCCTTCCATCAGCCGCGTCAGGTTTTCCTGGATCGCCGCCTCGATGTCGGAATCGAGTGCCGAGGTCGCCTCGTCCAATATCAGGATCGGTGCATCCTTGAGGAAGACACGCGCGATCGCCACGCGCTGGCGCTGGCCGCCCGACAGTTTGACGCCGCGCTCGCCCACATAGGCCTCGTAGCCCTGTCGGTCGCGATTGTCGCGCAAGGTCAGGATGAAATCATGCGCCTCAGCTTTCCTGGCCGCCGCGATCACCTGCGCGTCGGTGGCGTCGGGCATGCCGAGTTTGATATTGTCGCGCAGCGAACGGTGGAAAAGCGCTGTGTCCTGACTGACGACGCCGATATTGGCGCGCAGCGAATTTTGCGTCACCTGCGAGACATCCTGGCCGTCGATGGCGATCTTTCCGCCTTCGAGTTCGTACAGCCGCAGGATAAGGTTGGCGAGCGTGGTCTTGCCGGCGCCGGACGGCCCGACCAGCCCGACCTTCTCGCCCGGCCGCACCACGAGATCGATGCCGTTGAGCACGCCGAACCCCTTGCCGTAGTGGAACTCGACATTCTTCACCTCGATGCGCCCGCCGGCCACGACCAGTTCCCGGGCGTCGGGTGCGTCGACCAGACCGAGCGGCTGCGAGATCAGCGCCTTGGAATTCTCCAGCACGCCGAGATTGCGCAGGATGCTGTTGAGCTGCATCATCAGCCGGCCAAGCAGCATGTTGAGCCGCAGCACCAGCGACAGCGTGAAGGCGACCGCCCCGACGGTGATCGAGCCCTCGACCCAGAGATAGACGGCAAAGCAGCCGATCGCCGTGATCATGATGCCCGACAGCGTCGTCAGCGCCATGCGCACGCCGGTCAGCCGGCGCGTGAACGGGCGCAACGCGTCGAGATAGATGTCGAAGCCGCTCCTGATGTAGCGGTCGTCGCCATCGGCGGAGAACAGTTTCAGCGTCTGCACGTTGGAGTAGGAATCGACGATGCGGCCGGTGATCATCGACCCCGCCTCGGCGGTCGCCTCGGCATGTTTGCGGATTGCCGGCAGATAGAGCCTGGCCAGCCAGGCGAAGGCGGCGATCCAGATCAGCACCAGCACTGCGAGCCTGATATCGAGCCCCGCGACCAGCGCCAGCGTCGTCACCGTATAGACGATCATGAACCAGACGACCTCGATGAAGCTTTCCATCAGGTCGCCGGTCGCTTGCCCAGCCTGCCAGACTTTTGTCGCGATGCGGCCGGCGAAATCGTTCTGGAAGAAGGAGTAGGACTGGCGCGACACGTGCCGGTGCGCCTGCCAACGCACCAGGTTGTAGAAGCCAGGCGTGATCGTCTGCTCGTCGACCAGGGCCGACAGGCCGACGACGATGGTGCGGACGACCAGCACCACGACGATCATGAACACAAGTTCCGGCCCGGCGGCCGTCCACAGCGCATGCCAGCTGCGTTCGCCGGGAAGCTGGTCAAGGATGTCGACCAGCCGCCCGACAAAGTAGAACAGCCCGGCCTCGACCAGCGGCGCGATGCCGCCGATGACCAGCATGGCGAAGAAGGCGAACTTGGCCTGGCCGACATAGTGCCAGAGAAAACCGGCGACGCCGGACGGCGGCCGAAGATTCGTGGGCTCCCTGAACGGATAGACCCAGTTCTCGAACCAGCGATAGACGGCTGTCATCATGCGGCGGCGGCCATCATTCAGCGGCTTGTCCCTTTGCGCCAACGTCATTGGCAACAACGTCGCTTGCGGCACCGATCGGGCCGTCATCCAGCAGGAAACCGCCCGACTGGCGCTGCCAGAGCTGCGCGTAGAGCCCGCCCTTGGCCACCAATTCCTCGTGCGAACCTTCCTCGATGACGCGTCCCTGGTCCATCACCACAAGCCTGTCCATCGCCGCGATGGTCGACAGCCGGTGGGCGATGGCGATGACGGTCTTGCCTTGCATGAGCTTGTAGAGGTTCTCCTGGATGGCCGCTTCCGCCTCGGAATCCAGCGCCGACGTCGCCTCGTCAAGGATAAGTATGGGCGCGTCCTTCAACATAACGCGAGCGATGGCGATGCGTTGCCGCTGGCCGCCGGACAGTTTGACGCCGCGGTCGCCGACATAGGCGTCGAATCCCTTGCGGCCGCTATGGTCCGAAAGCCCGGCGATGAAGTCCAGCGCCTCGGCGCGCCGCGCAGCCTCGACAAGCATGTCGTCGCTGGCGTCGGGCCGGCCATAGAGGATGTTTTCGCGCACCGAACGATGCAGCAACGAGGTGTCTTGCGTGACCATGCCGATCTGGGCGCGCAGTGAATCCTGTTTCACCGCTGCGATCTCCTGGCCGTCGATCAGGATACGGCCGGCTTCGAGGTCGTAGAACCGCAGCAGAAGATTGACCAGCGTCGACTTGCCGGCGCCGGAGCGGCCGACAATGCCAACCTTCTCGCCCGGCTTCACCGCCAGCGACAGGTTCTCGATGACGCCCTTCTGCTTGCCATAGTGGAAGCGGATGTCCTCGAAGCGTATCTCGCCTTTGGAGACCGTGATCTCCTTCGCACCGGGCCTGTCCTCGACAAGGCGCGGCAGCGAAATCGAGGCGATGCCGTCCTGCACCGTGCCGATATTCTCGAACAGGCCCGACATTTCCCACATGATCCACTGCGACATGCCCCACATCCGCAGAACCAGGCCGATGACCACGGCGACCGCGCCGATCGTCACCGCCTGGCCCAGCCACAGCCACAACGAGATGGCGGTAACCGAGAACAGGAGAAGCGCATTCAGGATGTAGAGCGAGCCGAACAGCACCGTCACCAGCCGCATCGACCGGTAGACCGTGTCGAGGAAGCCCATCATGCCCTCCTTGGCGAAGGAGGCCTCGCGGCGGGCATGGCTGAACAGCTTGACCGTCTGGATGTTGGAGTAGCTGTCGACAACGCGGCCGGTCATGACCGAGCGCGCATTGGCCTGTTCCTCGCCGACCTTGCCCAGCCGAGGAATGAAATAGCGCAGCAGAAGGATGTAGCCGACCATCCACACGCCGAGCGGTGCGGCCAGCCGCCAGTCGGCCGAGCCGACGATGAGCAGCATGCCGAGGAAATAGACGATGACGTAGTTCAGGACGTCGATCACCTTGATCACGCATTCGCGCACGGCGAGCGCCGTCTGCATCAGCTTGGTGGCGATGCGGCCGGCGAATTCGTCCTGGTAGAAGCTCATCGACTGCTTGAGCAGATAGCGATGCACCTGCCAGCGGATACGCATGGGATAGTTGCCCATCAGCGTCTGCTGGTTGAGCAGCGAATGCAGCCATACCGTGCCAGGTAGCGCGAACAGCACGATGAAGGCCATGCTGGCGAGCTTCCAGCCCTCCGTCTGCAGGAAGGTTTCGCGGTTCTGCGCCGAAAGCCAGTCGACGATGCGGCCGAGGAAGCCGAACATCCACACTTCCGCGATGGCGATCGCCGCCACCAGCACCGCATCGACCAGGATATAGGGCCATGCGCCGCGCGTGTAATGTAGGCAGAAGGCAACCAGCGTCTTGGGCGGCTCGACCGGCTCCGCGCCCGGGAACGGATCGAGCCTTTTTTCAAACCAGCTAAACAACAACATAGGTCATGCTCATGAAATCTGTTTCCGCTCACGCGGCGCGTGAACGTACGAAGTCCTCGGACCGCATGGCGCCGAGGGCCGACGGTCCGGAATCATCCGGACCGTCGGCCCTGCTTCGCGCTATATAGGGGTTCGCGGGCTTTTCGCCGACAGGCTCTTTTGTTGATCCTGACGGTGCGGTGTCGACAAGGCGAATCTTCGCGCCCGGCCGGATCGCCCGGATAATACGGCGCACCAACGAGGGCCGGCTCGGGTCGGGAACCGCGCGCGAGAAATCGACATCGGGCAGCATGCCGCGATGCGGACGCCGGCGAACCTCGGCGTGGACCGCCGACGAATAGGTTTCGCCGATCAGCAGCGCCCAGGTCGGCAGCCGGTGGATATGCAGGCTCCTCGAGCCCGGTATTCTGTAGGGATCGAACATCGGTCCGTCCTCCGTGTGAAAATAGAGATAAAAAGGGTGCTCGACGTCCTGCCGCGGGATCGGCGGCTGATCAGTCGAGACGCGTTGGGGCGGGGCCATCGGCCCCTTCGGCAGCTTGAAAAACATCGCAGGATTCCTTCGAAGACCGGGGAATGGTTTCGGCGGAAATCGGTGCGGAAGCGTCTAAGAGATCAGGAGAACCGTCGTACCGAAACCGCCAGCGGGCATGTAAGCCCACGGAGAGGGTGCTGGATGTGCATGGTCATCATGAATTACCCCTCCTTCGGTTCGGGTTGACAATGTACGCTGTATACCCGACTTCGCAGAAAATGGCCACCCGCAGGTCCAGCAATTTCCAAAACCGCGAAGCCGCTGTGGCCGATTTGCCACTTAATAGAAGGATGCGGAAATGAACGACCGTCTCCGCATCGCCCTGTACCAGCCTGACATCGCCGGCAACACCGGCACAATCCTGCGCTTCGCCGCCTGCCTCGGGATCGGCGTCGACATCATCGAACCGACCGGCTTTCCGCTCTCCGATAAAGCGCTCAGGCGCGCCGGCATGGATTACCTCGAAATGGCTGCCCTGACCCGGCATGTCGACTGGCACGCCTTCGAGGAGTGGCGCAAGGCCCGCGCGCGCCGGCTGGTGCTGCTGTCGACCAAGGCCGCGACCCCATACACCAGCTTCAACTTCGCCACTGGCGATATCCTTTTGTTCGGCCGTGAATCCGCAGGCGTGCCGGATCCGGTCCATCAGGCGGCGGACGCGCGGCTGACGATCCCGATGCAGGCCGGCGCGCGCAGCATCAATGTGGCCCTCTCCGCCGCCATGGTGGCCGGCGAAGCCACGCGACAACTGGGCCAGAATGCCATCCGCTGAAGCGGCGGCCACGGTCCCGCCGGCGCCCGCGACACGGCCCTCGCCCGTCATCCTCACCCAGGCGCACATCGCCATCTCCTGTCGTTTGCATGTCGATGGCTTCTTCGCTACAAGCTCAACTTAACTTGAGGTCAAGCGGAAAAGTGCGAGATGGCGCCAGCAGCGGAATTGACGGTTGGCCAAGTGGCCGCGCGCAGCGGTGTCGCGGTGTCGGCGCTGCATTTCTACGAAGCTCGCGGCCTGATCCGCAGCCACCGCACGTCAGGCAACCAGCGCCGCTACGGCCGCGACGTGCTGAGGCGCGTTGCCATCATCAAGATCGCGCAGGAGGTCGGCATTTCGCTGGCCGAGATAGCGACGGCGCTTCAATCCCTGCCCGAGGGCCGCACCCCGACGCGCGACGACTGGAGCCTGCTGTCGACCGCCTGGCGCGACGGGCTCGACCGCAAGATCGGTCAATTGAAGAAATTGCGCGACGGGCTGACCGACTGCATCGGCTGCGGCTGCATGTCGATCGACAAATGTCCGCTCCGCAACAAGGATGACCGGCTGGCCAGGGAAGGAACAGGGGCGAGAAGGCTGGTTCTTCCTTCTCTCGGTTCACGGAGAGAAGGTGCCTGAGCGTAGTGAAGGCGGATACAAGGGGCGACGCCTGTATTGGGTTGTCCCCGTAAACAGGGCGAGGAATTCTAATCCGCCGCCGGCAGGCGCCTTATGGTGAATTCGATCAAATCGCCCGGCCGTTCGAACCAGCTTTCGATCTCGGTCCAGTAAGCCTGCTTGGGGAAGCGCTCGAACCATTCCTTTGCCTTGAGGCGAGCGTCCGAACGCGGCAGGACGAAGGTTTCGCGCAAAAATCCGTCGCGCGGCATGCGCGCGCGTTCAGCCCGGCTTTGATCGAGCCTTTTCTTCAGGCCATCCAACGGCGGTCTTGCCGGGGTGCGCACGAAGGTCTCCTTGCTCCGATCAGATCAGACTTGACCCTTTCCCCTAAGAGATTAGGGATCGCGCCGGCAAAAGACGAGTCATTTGTAGGGGCCGGCCGCCCCGAAACCGGAGACAGCACTTGGAACGACCTGAAATACCGGTTGGCCTGCCCGCCGACATCGAAGAAAAGAAGATGAAGGCACGGCTGTGGTTCGAGGCGCTGCGAGAACGCATCTGCGGCGCCTTCGAGCAGATCGAGCAGGATCTCCAGGGCCCGCTCGCTTCATGGTCGCCGGGCCGGTTCGAAAGGACGCCGTGGGAGCGTGACTCCGGCAAGGGCGGTGGCGGAACCATGTCGATGATGCACGGCCGAGTCTTCGAGAAGGTTGGCGTCCACACCTCGACGGTTTACGGCGAGTTCTCGCCCGAATTCAGGAAGCAGATGCCCGGCGCCGAGGAGGACCCGCGCTTCTGGGCATCCGGCATTTCGCTGATCGCGCACCCTTGGAACCCCAACGTTCCGGCCGTGCACATGAATACGCGCATGGTCGTCACCTCGCGCCATTGGTTCGGCGGCGGCGCCGACCTCACCCCGGTGCTCGACCGGCGCCGCACACAGGACGACCCCGACACGACAGCCTTCCACCGCGCCATGCAGTTCGCCTGCGAGAAGAATGCCGGCGTCGCCGACCATGCGAAATTCAAGGCCTGGTGCGACGAGTATTTCTTCCTTCCGCATCGCAACGAGCCGCGCGGCACCGGCGGCATCTTTTTCGACTGGCTGCATTCGGGCGAGGACAAAGGCGGCTGGAATGCCGACTTCAACTTCGTCCAGGATGTCGGGCGCGCTTTTCTCGTCGTCTATGGCCATCTCGTGCGAGGCAATTTCAACGAGAACTGGACCGATGGCGACCGCGACGAACAGCTCATCCGCCGCGGCCGTTATGTCGAGTTCAACCTGCTTCATGATCGCGGCACCATTTTCGGCCTGAAAACCGGCGGCAATGTCGCCTCGATTCTCTCCAGCCTGCCGCCGGAGGCCCGCTGGCCGTAAAAAGATGGTGAGCGCGCCGTGAGCCGCATTGATGTCCCATTCACTTCGAAATGGGCATCGAATGTGGCGCGGGAGCCGTCGCAAAGTTTCTTTTTCGTCTAATAGGCTTCGGAAAAGACTGGGCTATTTGTCGGGACGGGTCGGGAAGCGCCGGCGGTTCGCCTGCGCAATTCCAGGAGTGCAGAACGGTGCTCCGTTCGGAATTGCGTCAGAACGAAGCGGATCGCGACTCGACGCAACCGGACGGCCCAGGACGATGCGGGACACCTCTGCCAAAAGGGTGCCCGCGCTTTCCAGGAGTACTTCGCAATGCGCAAGATCATTGTTTCGGCCGCAGCGGCTGCCCTTCTTGCTTCCGGTTCGGTGGCATTCGCCGCCGTCAAGCACACCACCGGCACGATCAAGACCTTTGATACGGCGGCCAAAAGCCTGGTTCTCGACAATGGATCGTCTTTTACGCTTCCCCGGACCTTCAAGGATCCTGGCCTGAAGGTAGGCGAGAAGGTCAGAGTTTCATGGGACATGAGCGGCAAGGATAAGGTTGCCGAGGCAGTCAAGATCATGAAGTGATGACCTGCCCATAGGGCTGGCGTAAGAGGGCGGAGCAGCGCTGCTCCGCCTTTTTTGCCGTTGACGGCAATCAATGCCACCCCATCTGTGTTATGGTTTCACCCGCTCGTGGTCCAACCAGTCTCAAGGTCGGACAACGCGCCAAGAAGATGCGGAGTCCCTGCCGCCTTTTGCAGGACGGTCGACCGGACTCCATGGAGGAAAAGGAGAAATCCCATGAAGGAATTCCACTGCGGCTCGCTCGTTCCAGGTTGTGAATGGCACACGCGCGCCGAGGAGGAAGCCGAGGTCATGCGCCGTGCCGTCGAACATATGCGCGAGACGCATGGCGAGACGATCATCCGCGAAACGATGATCGAAGCGATCCGCTCGCGCATCGAGAAGGTCCGCGACGCCGCCTGATTTGGAGCAAGTTCCGGAAATCGCGGCGATTTCCGCCCGGATTGCGTTGACGAATGCTCTATCCGGCCTTCAGGGCTTGCGCGGCGCGCTTGAGCAGCGCGTCGCGATCGGGCCCAAACCCGGCATCGACCCATTCCACTTCGAGATTCCTGAGGATCGCGCCGAGTTTTGGCCCGGGCATCCCCCCGATCGCTGTCAGATCGGCGCCCTTGAGCGGAAACACGGGCCTTTCCCATCTCAATGCGAAGGCGAGAAGTCGGGAAAAGCCGCCTGCCTCGAGGAGCGCATCGGTCTGGTCCACCGCGCGCACCCGTGCCGCTGCGAGTGACAGGCGAAGCCGGTCGACGACCCCCTGCCGGTCGCCGCGGTAGAGCGTCTTAGCCAGTTCGCCTTCGGTCGTTTTCGGCTCGATTCCCGGCGTAAGCGCCCAGTCGCGCAAACGGTTTGCTTCCGCCGTCGACAGTCTCAGCCGCTCGGCCAGCGTCTTCATGCGCGCCGCATCCGGCGGCACGATCGCCTCCAGCCTGAGCAGCGGCTCTGCGGTCCAGCCCAGATCCTTCTCGGCTCTGGCCAGGCCGTGGATCGCGTCGATGCCCCATTTCTCGCTTTCCGGCAGCACGCTGGTCAAAACGCTCGCCTGCCGCATCCACAACAGCGCGCGGGACGGATCGGCCGCCGACAACAGCTTCTTGAGTTCGGACCAGACGCGCTCGGCCGAGAGCTGCACGAGCCCTCCCTTCAGCCGGGCGCAAGCCTTCAGCCCCTCGGCGTCCGGCCGGCCTTCGCCATACCAGGCGAAGAAGCGGAAAAAGCGCAGGATACGCAGATAGTCCTCGCGGATACGCGCTTCCGGATCGCCGATGAAGCGCAGCCGGCGCCCCTCTATGTCGGCGACGCCGCCGACCAGATCGACGACCGTGCCGTCGGCTTCCGCGTAGAGCGCGTTGATGGTGAAGTCGCGCCGCTCGGCATCAAGCTTCCAGTCTCGCCCGAACGACACCTTGGCGCGGCGGCCGTCGGTCTCGATATCCGCGCGCAGCGTGGTGATTTCATAAGGCTTGCCGCCGGCAATCACGGTGATCGTGCCGTGCTCGATGCCGGTCGGAACCGTCTTGAACCTCGCCGCCTCGGCGCGGCGGATCGTCTCCTGCGGCAGGCAGGTGGTGGCGATGTCGATGTCGGCGACGGGCTGGCCAATCAGCGTGTTGCGCACCGCGCCGCCGGCGACCCGCGCTGCCTCGCCGCCACTCGCCAGAATGGCAAGCAGGCGCTGCAGATGCTTGTCGCCGAGCCAGTCGGCCCTGTCAGCGATCGAGACCTTCACCCATAGAGCCTTTCATAGAGCGTGCGGATGATGCCGGCGGTGACGCCCCAGATGCGCCGGTCGCCATAGGGCATGTCATAGAAGAACCATTCGAGATCGTTCCAAATGCGGCTGTCCCTGATGTGGTTGGCCGGATCCATGAGGAAGCGCAGCGGCACTTCGAAGGCCAAGTCGACCTCCTCGGCATTGAGTGTCAACTGGAAAGGCGGCCGCACGATGCCCAGCACCGGCGCGATCCTGTAACCGCTGCCCGCGACATAATCGGGCATGCGGCCGATGACCTCGATATGGTCCCGGCCAAGGCCGATCTCCTCGAAAGTCTCGCGCAGCGCCGCCGCTTCCGGACTGGCGTCGGTCGGATCGATCGTCCCGCCGGGAAAGGCCACCTGCCCGGAATGGTTGCGCAGCGTCTCGGCCCGCTTGGTCAAAAGAACCGTGGCATCGTCCTGGTGATCGACGATCGGGATCAGCACCGCCGCTTCGCGCAGCGGTTTCGCCCGGTGGAGGCGCGGATGGCCTGGATTGAAGCGATGATCGCCATAGTCGTCGCCGGCATGCGCCTGCGGCTGCGCGGCAAAGCGCGCGCGCAAATCGGCAATGGAAAAGGGCGTCGGCGTCACCTGGTCCATCATGAACTGTCCGTCACGCGCTCAGCTGCCTCAGCCTGTCGGCCGGCATGATCGGATAGGCCTGGCCTTTCGAACGAACGGCAAACATCAACCTGCCGCCGATCTCGATCTCCTCCCCATGCTCGACCAGTTCGTACATCACCGGCCGCGCCACCAGCGCCTCCAGCCGCCCGCGCACCAGCACATAAGGCTTCAGCCCGCCGGTCTCGTGCTCGTCGACGAAGCGCAGCGGCCGCTCCGGTCCGGCCTCGACGACGTCGCCGACATTGGTGCGGAACGTGATGATCTGGCCCTCGCCGCTGCCCGAGACATCCATCTCGACGGCGATGAAGGGTGCGTCGGCGACGCGGATGCCGACCTTTTCCACCGGCGTCACCAGATAGGTCCTGCCGTCCGCGTCCTTGCGCAGCACCGAGGAAAAAAGCTGCACCAGCGGCATGCGGCCGATCGGCGTGCCGAGATAGAACCAGGTGCCGTCAGCTTTGATTTCCATATCCAAATCGCCGCAGAAGTCGGGATTCCAGCGCTCCACCGGGGCCGGCCCCTTGCCGGCGCGGGCCGCACGCGAGATCAGCGCCTCGAGGCCGCGCGCCTCGGTCGCGGCCGCCAAGCTTTGCTGTCTTTGTTCGGAGCCCTCTGCCATCGTCACGAAATAGTCACTGTTGTTGCGCTTGTCAGCCTAACTCTGTGATTTAAATTTGAAGGCAGGCGCCAGACGGAGCCGAATCGCGGCATTCTGCGTCAAGCTGGTATTTCCAACCACAAGGATCGATGCTGCATGAGCGTGATGGTCAAGGAAAGCCCGATCAGCGAAAAAGACATGATCGCCGAGGCCGAGAAGGCGCTGGCCGACATTTCCAGGGTCCGCGACGGGGTCGGTCGCATCATCTTCGGCCAGGAAAGTGTCGTCGAACGCGCTCTGGTGGCGCTTCTGGCCGGCGGCCACGCGCTGCTGGTCGGCGTGCCGGGCCTCGCCAAGACCAAGCTGGTCGAGACGCTGGGTATCGTGCTCGGCCTCGATTCGCGCCGCATCCAATTCACCCCCGACCTGATGCCCTCGGACATTCTCGGCTCCGAGGTGATGGAGCAGGACGAATTCGGCAAGCGCTCCTTCCGCTTCATTTCCGGGCCGATCTTCGCGCAGTTGCTGATGGCCGACGAGATCAACCGCGCCTCGCCGCGCACCCAGTCGGCGCTGCTGCAGGCCATGCAGGAGTATCACGTCACCATTGCCGGTGCCCGCCACGACCTGCCCTCGCCTTTCCATGTGCTCGCGACGCAAAACCCGCTGGAGCAGGAAGGCACCTATCCGCTGCCCGAGGCACAGCTCGACCGTTTTTTGATGCAGGTCGACATCCTCTATCCCGAACTCGAGGCCGAGCGCCGCATCCTTTTGGAAACCACTGGGGTCGAGGACGCGAAGGCACAGAATGTGCTGCAGCCGGCGCGGCTGAGGGATATCCAGACGCTGATCCGCCGCATGCCGGTGCCTGAAAGCGTGGTCGAGGCAATCCTGGCCCTGGTGCGCTCGGCGCGCCCCGGCCAGGGCAACGCCGAAACCGACAGGCATGTCGCCTGGGGCCCGGGTCCCCGCGCCAGCCAGGCACTGATGCTGTGCACGAGGGCGCGCGCGCTCTATGATGGGCGGCTGGCGCCGTCGGTCGACGATGTGCGGGCTCTGGCCGAGCCGGTGCTCCAGCACCGCATGGCGCTGACCTTCGCCGCCCGCGCCGAAGGCACCAGCGTGCGCGATGTGGTGGCCAAGCTCGTGAAAGGGATTTGATGGCGCGCATCGGCGAGCTCCAGGCTCCGGCAGCGACGCGCGACGCGCTCGCCCGCGGCCGGTTGCGGGCTTCGCTCGTGCCCGACTTGCTGGTCGAGGCGCGCCGCATCGTCAACACCGTGATCGCCGGCTGGCATGGCCGCCGTAAGCGCGGCATCGGCGAGAATTTCTGGCAGTTCCGGCCCTATGTCGAAGGCGATTCCTCCCGCATCGACTGGCGCCGCTCGGCCCGCGACGACCACACCTATGTACGCGACCGCGAATGGGAGGCGGCCCATACGGTGTGGCTGTGGGCCGATCCGTCGCCGTCCATGCTCTACAAATCGACCGGTGCCGCCGTTTCCAAGCAATCGCGCGGCCTGGTGCTGGCGCTGGCCATGGCCGAGCTGCTGTCGCGCAGCGGAGAGCGCATCGCCTGGCCCGGCCTTACCGATCCGTTCACCGCCCGCAACGGCGCCGAGCGCATCGCCGCCCAGCTCATGCATGCCGGCGACTTGCCGGCCAAGCCCGATCTCTCCGGCATCCGCCGCTTCTGCGACATCGTCATCGCCAGTGATTTCCTCGACCCGGTCGAGGAAACCATGGCCTGGCTCGACGTGCTCGCCCGCCATGGCGTGCGCGCGCATCTGATTGAGGTCGCCGACCCGGCCGAGGAGACATTCCCCTATGCCGGCCGCACCGAATTCACCGACCCGGAGAGCGGCGACAAGCTGACCGCCGGCCGCGCCGAGATGCTGGCCGATGAGTATCGCCTGCTCTATGGCGCCCGACGCCAGGAACTGGCCAGCTGGTGCAAGCGGCTCGGCTGGAGCTTCACCGTCAACCACACCGATCGGCTGGCTTCCGACGCCCTGGTACGCCTGCACATGGCGATGACGGATGGCGGTCAGCCCGGGCTGACCGCCATTGGCCACGTCGGCATGATCGCCGGTGGCGATCAGCCCAGGCCGATCGCTGGCGATCGTGGCGGCATGATCGCTGGTGGCGATCAGCCAGGAAAGGCCGTCGCATGAGCTGGCTGCCGCTTTCCTTTGGCGCGCCCATGCTGCTGTGGGGTCTTTTGGCGCTGCCGGTGATCTGGTGGCTGCTCAGGCTGACCCCGCCCAGGCCGCAGACCGAGGTGTTTCCGCCGCTGAAGATCCTGGCGCGCGTGCTGAAGCGCGAGGAAACCCCGCAGCAGAGCCCCTGGTGGCTGACGCTGCTCAGGCTGCTGATGGCGGCGCTCATCGTCGCCGCCCTTGCCGAACCGGTCTTCAATCCGCGCGAGAAACTGCCGGCCGAGGGCGCGGCCCTGGCGCTGGTCGTCGACAATGGCTGGGCAAGCGCCGCCGACTGGAACAAGCGCATCGCAACCGCCGAGCGGCTGATCGCCGACGCCGGTTCGAACGGCGTGCCGGTCATCATCGCCTTCACCGCCGAAAAACCCAATGCCGAGATCGGCCCCTTCGATGCGGCCGCGGCGCTCGACCGCCTGCGCGCGGCAAAGCCGCGGCCGATCCCGACCGACCGGCCGGCGGTCTACGCCCGCGTCGCCGCCGCCCTGGAGCGCCTGCCGGGCGCCAGCGTCGCCGTGCTGGCCGACGGACTGGCGGCGAAGGGCGACGAGGCCGCCTTCAACACGCTCCTGTCCAAAAACGCCGCCCGCGTCGTGTGGGCCGTTGCCGACCGGATGTCGCTGACCGGCCTGACAGGCGCCGAGAACGACGTCGACGGTTTTGCCCTCGCCGCCATCCGCGCGCCCGGCGATGCGGCCCCGGCGCAAGTCACCGCTGGCGCCTTCGACGACAAGGGCCGCCGCATCGCCGATGCGACGCTGACTTTCGCACCCGGCCAATCCACCGCCACCGGCACCATGGCGGTGCCGTTCGAGCTGCGCAACGATTTCGCCTCGATCGCGCTCGATGGCGAGCGTCAGGCGGGCGCGGTGCGCGTGCTGGACGAAAGCTCCAAGCGCCGCCGCGTCGGACTCCTATCGCAGGCCGAGGCCGACCAGGCGCAGCCGCTTCTGTCGCCGCTCTACTATATCAGGCGCGCGCTCCAGCCCTTCGCCGACCTGGTCGAACCTTCCAGCGCCGACCTGGCCGACGCCATTCCGCAGATCCTCGACCAGAAGCCGGCGATGATCGTCATGGCCGATATCGGCACCATTCCCGCACAGATCAGGCCAAGGCTCGTCGACTGGGTTGAAAAGGGCGGCACCCTGGTGCGTTTCGCCGGGTCGCGGCTGGCCGCCGCCGGCAATGACGACGACCTGCTGCCGGTGCGTCTGCGCACCGGCGAACGCTCGCTCGGCGGCGCATTGTCATGGACCACGCCGCAGCCGGTCACCGAATTCCCCAAGGCTGGCCCCTTCGCCGATCTGGCGCCGCCGACCGAGGTGACCGTTTCCAGGCAGGTGCTGGCCGAACCGACGCCCGATATCGTCGAGCGCACCTGGGCAGCGCTTGCCGACGGCACGCCTCTGGTCACCGGCCTGAAGAAGGGCAAGGGCACGCTCGTGCTGTTCCACGTCACGCCCGAAGCAACCTGGTCGAACCTGCCGATCTCAGGCAGCTTCGTCGAGATGCTGCGCCGCATCGTGCAGCTGTCGCGCAACCAGGGAGCCGCCATCGCCAATGCCGAAGCCGCCGCCACCTCGCTGGCGCCCTACCGCATGATAGCGGCCGACGGAATGCTGGTGCCGCCGACGCCGGATGCGCGCCCGCTGGTGCCGGGCGCCGGTACACTGCCGGTGACCTTCGAAAACCCGCCCGGCCTCTATGGCTCGGAAGCCGGCGTTTTCGCCCACAATTTGCTCGATGCGACAAGCACGCTTGCGCCGCTGGCGCGCCCGCAAATCACTGTCCCGGTCACCACAATTCAGTATGCCTTTGACGAATCGCGTAATTTGAAGGGCGCGCTGGTGGCCGCCGCGCTGGCGCTGATGGTGCTCGATACGCTGGCGGTGTTCTGGATGGGCGGCCTGTTGACGCGCAGGCCGCGCCGCGCTGCGGCCGTAACCACCATGGCGGCCATTCTGATCGGGCTCGGCGCGCTGTTCGGCCATGTCGGCCCCGCGCGCGCCGACGATGCCAAGCCTGGCGACACCGCCGCCATAGAGGACATCTCCAAGACCCGGATCGCCTATGTGCTGACCGGCGTGCCCGGCGACGATTCGATCAGTCGCGCCGGGCTCGAGGGCCTGACCCGCTTCCTCATCGAGAAGACCGCGCTCGAGCCGGGCGCGCCGGCCGGCGTCGACATCTCCAAGGACGAGCTTTCGTTCTTTCCCCTCATCTATTGGCCGATCGATCCGGCCGCAGCCATGCCCAGCCAGGCCGCGATTGCCCGTATCGATGCCTATATGCAGCAGGGCGGCACCGTGCTGTTCGACACGCGCGACCAGTTCGCCAACGGCATCGGCGCCGACTCGACCAGCCCCGCCACCGAGCGGCTGCGCGACATCCTCGGCAACCTCAACGTGCCGCCGCTGGAGCCGGTGCCGTCGGATCATGTGCTGACCAAATCCTTCTTTATCCTGCCCGAATTCCCCGGCCGCTTCGCCGGCAGCCCGCTCTGGGTCGAGGCATCGCTCGACGCCAGCAATGCCGAAAACCGGCCGGTGCGTACCGGTGACGGCGTCTCGCCGATCATGATCACCGCTAATGATTTCGCCGGCGCCTGGGCCGTCGACGAGAATGGCGACCCGCTGCTGCCGACCGTGCCCAACGACCCGATGCAGCGCATCTATGCGTTGCGCGCCGGGGTCAACATCATGATGTACATGCTGACCGGCAACTACAAATCCGACCAGGTGCACGTGCCCATATTGCTTGAACGGTTGGGCCAGTAAGATGACGCTCCTTCTTGCGCTCGCTCCCCGGATCGGCCCTCCCTGCAAGGGGGAGGGTAAGGCATGAACTGGTCGATCTCCTTCGAACCGCTGATCTCCTGGCCGCTGCTGGCCCTTGTGCTGGTGCCGCTGGCCCTGCTCGCGGCCGTCGGCCTGTGGTTTCGCCAGCGCGGCGCGGTCCTGCGCCTCGTCGCATTGCTGGCGCTCGCCGCCGCTCTCTTCAATCCGGTGTTCCTCAACGAGGAGCGCGAGCCGCAGCAAAGCGTGGTTGCCCTGATCGTCGACCGGAGCCAGAGCCAGGACATCGGTGAACGGACCAAACAGACCGACGAGGCGCTGGCCGGGCTTGAGCAGCGCCTCGGCCGCTTCAAGCAGTTCGACGTCCGCGTCGTCGAGGCCGGCAAGTCGGAAGCCGCCGAGGAACGCACGGAAACGCGGCTGTTCGGCGCGCTCGAAAACGCCTTCCGCGACGTGCCGCCCTCGCGCATCGGCGGCGCCGTCATGATCACCGATGGCGAAGTGCATGACGCACCCGCCGGCGCGCCTGATTTCAATGCCCCGCTGCACGCCTTGATCACCGGCAACGACCACGAGAAGGATCGCCGCATACGTTTCGAGAACGCGCCCCGCTTCGCCCTCGTCGGCAAGCCGCTCGATATGACCTATCGCGTCATTTCAACCAGCAACGAGACCGGGCCGGTCGATGTGCGCGTTTCGGTCAATGGCGAGCAGGTCGCTGTCGAGCATGCCACCGTCGGCCAGGCCATGCCGCTGCACGTGACCATTCCCGGCGCTGGGCGCAACATCATCGAACTCGCCATCGATCGCGAGCCGGGCGAGCTCACCGACACCAACAACCGCGCCATCGCGCTGGTCGACGGCATTCGCGAGAACCTGCGCGTGCTGCTCGTCTCTGGCGAGCCGCATGCGGGCGAGCGCACCTGGCGCAATCTGTTGAAATCCGACGCCTCGGTCGATCTCGTCCATTTCACCATCCTGCGGCCACCGGAGAAGCAGGACGGCACGCCGATCAACGAATTGTCGCTGATCGCCTTCCCGACGCGGGAACTGTTCGTCGAGAAGATCAAGGATTTCGACCTGATCATCTTCGACCGCTACCAGCACCGCGACGTGCTGCCGATCCTCTATTACGACTACATCTCCGAATATGTCGAAAAAGGCGGCGCGCTGCTGATTGCGGCCGGACCCGAATATGCCGGTGAAAGCTCGATCGCGCGCACGCCGCTGATGTCGGCGCTGCCGGCGATGCCGACCGGCGAGGTCGTCGACAAGGCGTTCTACCCACGCCTCACCGACATCGGCCAGCGCCATCCGGTGACGCGCGGTCTCGACGGTTCTGCCAGCGAGCCGCCGCACTGGAGCCGCTGGTTCCGCACCATAGGCGTGCAGAATCCCGAAGGCGAGGTGGTGATGAAGGGGGCCGACAACCGGCCGCTGCTCCTGCTCGACCGCAAGGGAGAAGGCCGCGTCGGCATGCTTCTGTCCGACCAGGGCTGGCTGTGGGCGCGCGGCTTCGAAGGCGGCGGCCCGCATGTCCAGCTCTACCGCCGCATCGCCCACTGGCTGATGAAGGAGCCAGAGCTCGAGGAGGAACGGCTGACCGCCGACGGGCGCGGCATGGTGCTGGAAATCCGCCGCCAGACCATGGCCGACGACCCCGGCCCGGCCCAGATCATTACGCCCTCCGGCAAGACCATTACCGTCAAGCTCGAGAAATCCGAACCCGGTGTCTTCCTGGGCAGCGCCCAGACCTCCGAGATCGGCCTTTACCAGGTCGGCAATGGCGACCTTACCGCGCTCGCCCATGTCGGGCCGGTCAACGCACCCGAATTCGCCGACGTCGTTTCCACGCAGGACCGGCTGAAGGCTCCCGCCGAAGCCACCGGCGGCAGCGTTCGCAGGCTTGCGGGATCGACCCTTGGAGGCGGCGACGTGACCTTGCCCTCGATCGTCCCCGTACGGTCCTCGGGAGAAGCGTCCGGCGCCGACTGGATCGGCCTGCGCACCACCGACGACAGCGTGCTCAAGGCGGTCTCGCGCGTTCCGCTGTTCGGCGGCTTTCTCGGCCTCGGCCTGCTGCTGCTGGCGATGGGTTCGATGTGGTACCGCGAAGGACGATAGGAGCATTTTCCCTCCTCCCCTTGTGGGAGAAGGGAAGAAACCTGCTCTACTCTTCCGGCTCCGTCGTGAACATCAGCGGATAGCCCTTGGCCTTGCCGGCGTCGGTGGCCCGTGTCGCCTTTGTCTCGGCGACGTCCTTGGTGAAGACGGCGACGACGCAGACGCCGCGCCGATGCGCCGTGATCATCACCCGATGCGCCTGGTCTTCGCTGAGCTTGAACTCGCCCTTCAGCACCGTCACCACGAATTCACGCGGCGTGAAATCGTCATTGAGCAGGATGACCTTGTAGAGCTTCGGCCGCTCGGTCTTGGGTAGGGTCTGCGTACGGGGTTTTGTCGTGATTTCAGGCATGGGAACCGGCAATTGCGCGAGCCTCGGCTACGCCCCTATTTTCGCACGGGCGAAAGCGAGCGTCCAATCACAGAGCTATGTGGGAAGTGCGGCCCGCGGTTCAACGGCCCTGGCGGCCGAAGCCGCTCCGGGAGGGCAAGTTTCCGGCAGCATCCGACCGGCGTTCCATCCAGGATGCGACCGGCCAGGCGACGACGCAGATCAGCGTCACGCTGGCAAGTGCGATGAGCAGCCAGGTCTGCGCGGGCGTGATGTAATCCCAGTCGGTGGAAATCACAGGCGCGAACAGTGACGGCTCGGTGCGGCCGCTGGCCGGATCCGGCACGGGACTGGCGGTGAACAGGATCATAAGCCGGGCGGCGCCGGTGGCGACCAGGCTGCCGAACACGATCGAGCGCAGAATGGACGAAAGCCGCCTCTTCATGCGGATTGTCCTACGGCGCCGGCCTTGCAATCGGGTTAAGGCCGATCGAGGCAAAGCCGCCGGCGCCGGCTTCGGCCACATCGTTCGGACCTGTCCGTTCGCTTCACTGCCGATACACGGCCTTCGGCTTTTTCGGACAGGAAGAAGGCCGCTCCAGCAAAACGCGACTGGAGCGGCCTTGTCATAAGGCAGGCAGTGTGCCCGACCTGGATTAAGCCTTCGGAGCGACCTTCTTGTCGGTCTTCTTGACAGTCTTCTTCGCCTTCTTGTGCTTCTTGGCAACGACCTTCTTCACCGGAGGCTTGGCGGTCGTGGTCGCCGGAGCGGTGGTCGTCGAGGAAGCAGCCGGAGCGGCGGTCGTGGTGGCAGCGGCGTTGCCGAGAGCCGGCATGGCGAAGGCGAGAGCAACGGCGAGACCGGTGGCGGAGAGGATGGACTTTTTCATGGCTTCATTTCCTTTTCATGCGGGTCGGGTTTCGAGTGTCACTGAACCGGGTCGTTCGGTGTCACCCCCAGCAACTTCAAAGCGTTGGCGAGCATCCGGATACCCTGTGCCTGTTTCTTGGCGGCGCAGTACCGGTTGCCCTTTCTCTGAAGTGCCTTTGCCGCGGTGACCTGCGTTGCCGCGGCATGGGTTTCGAGGGCTTCATCGAATTGGTGGCTGAGATTGGCACACCGCTCGGTCCGGGTGGTGGGCGTCACTTTTGCATCCGATTGTCCAGCAGCGGCTGTGACGAGCGAAATGCCCATCAACGCACCCAACAAACTGATCGACAACCTTGGCATCGGTTAATCCGTGAACCCGGAGACTTGCGTCGCGGCCAAATGACCTGACCGCCACGGCACCGTTATGCCGGCCTAGTTTTTCAGGAGTTTTTCCCGATTATAGAATTTTGTTTCTGGATTGTGTCTGTGCGCCCCGGCGGGAGGCCTCCAGCGCATTCGGTGTGGAGATTGCCAGATTTACCTTGCCTTGAAATCCAAGGCACTGGCCAACATATGGCCCGAATTCTATCGTGTGGGTGGCCGCCTGCCGGCTTGGCAGGTCAACGAAGACAGGATCCCCGTGAAATCCGACGCACACATACTGATCGTCGACGACGACAAGGGCATTCGCGACCTGCTGCAGGAGTTCTTCCAGAAGCGCGGCCTGCACACATCGGTTGCCGCCGACGGCACCGAGATGGAAACGATCCTGCGCCGTGCACAGGTCGATCTCATCGTGCTCGACGTCATGCTGCCCGGCAGGAGCGGGCTGGAACTGTGCCGTGACGTCCGGGCCCAGTATTCGACGCCGATCATCATGTTGACCGCCGTCACCGAGACGACAGACCGCGTGGTTGGCCTCGAGATGGGCGCCGACGACTATGTGCCCAAACCTTTCGACCCCCGCGAATTGCTGGCCCGCATACGCGCCGTGCTGCGGCGCAACGGTGCCCCCGAGCCCAAACGCGTCACATCGAAGCAGATCTACCGCTTCGCCGGCTGGACGATGGATTGTTCGCGGCGCCGGCTGACCGCGCCCGACGATGTCAGGGTCGAACTGACCATGGCGGAGTTCAATCTGTTGCAGACCTTCGTCAAGAGCGCACAGCGCGTGCTGACCCGCGACCAGCTCATCGAACTCTCCGGCGGCGATAGCGATTATTCCTTCGACCGCAGCATCGACATCCTGGTCAGCCGGCTGCGGCGCAAGATGGAAGATGACCCCAAGACGCCCAAGCTGATCCTGACGGTGCGCAGCGGCGGCTATCAGTTCCTCCCCGAAACGACTTCCGAATGAGACGTTTCCTGCCGCAGACCCTGCCTGTGTGGGTGCTGCTGATCGTCATTGCCGGCCTGTTGATCAGTCAGGTCGCGACGCTCTACATCGTGTCGCGCGACCGCGCGGCCGCCAATGACGTGGTCGATCTCTACCGCCTCAACGACCGCGCCTATTCGCTGGTGCAGCTGATGCATGCCGCCACGCCCGAGGAGCGCAAGGCGACCGCATCCGGCCTGTTCAACGCCACCTACGCTCTCACGGTTTCAGACACCCCCGCGGTCACCTCGTCGATCGCCGGCGACGATGAACTCGCCGAGCTGGAAGACATTCTCGTTGGACGGCTGTCGAAGTTCGGCGTCACCGACGCGCGCGTCCGGCGCGATCCGGCGACGCAGGAATCCGACAGCCCCGGTGGCGAGGTCATGAACAGGGACGTCGGCCAGGTGGAACGCGATCTCCTGGTGCTGGCGGCGAATTTCGCCCAGAGTGACAAGCTGACCGCCTCGCTGCGCTTCGCCGACGGCCAATGGCTGAACTTCACCGAGCCGATCACGCCGGTCGGCCCGATCCTGAGCTTCGACAGCCTGCCGCTCTATTCGCTGATAGCGGGGCTGGTGGTGATCATGTCGATCTGGTCGCTGCGCCGGCTGACCGCGCCCTACCGAATGATGGAAACCGCCGTGAACCGGATCGGCAATGACCTCAAGAGCCCGCCGATCGCCGAAAGCGGCAGCCGCGAGGTGCGCGCCGCCGCCAAGGCGATCAACGCCATGCAGGCGAGACTGCGTGAATATGTCGAGGACCGTGAGCACCTGGCCGCCGCGCTGGCGCACGACCTGCGCACGCCGATGACCAGGATGCGGCTGCGCCTGGAACTGTTGCGCAAGTCGGCGGTTCGCGAGGCGCTGGCGCACGATCTCGCCGATGTCGAAAGCATCGCCAGTTCGGTCATCGACTTCGCCACTTTCGAGGTGAACGAGGAAAAGAGCGAGCGCATCGACTTCTGGTCGCTGGTGGAATCGATCGCCGACGGCTACACCGAGGTCTCCTTCGACAATGACGATACGCGCTCGCGCGGCCTGATCTGCATGGCGCGGCCGGTCGCGCTCAAGCGCTGCATCACCAACCTTGTCCAGAATGCCGTCACCTACGGCAAGAAGGCGCATCTCTGCCTGTACCGGTCGGGCGACATGATCACGCTGGCCATACGCGACGAAGGGCCGGGCATTCCGCAAGCCCAGATCGACGCCGTGTTCGGATCTTTCGTACGCCTGGAGCAGTCCCGCAGCCGCCAGACCGGCGGCCTCGGCCTCGGCCTCACCATCGCCCGCAACATCGCCCGTGCCGCCGGCGGCGAGATCCGCCTGTCCAACCATCCGGAGGGCGGCCTGCTGACGGAATTGAGGCTGCCGCTGGCGACTTGAGACAGGACTGAGGGATTACCGCCGCAGCACCGCGCTCAGCACGTCCCTGATGCCGATCGCGCCGACGAAGCGCGACTGATCATCGAACAGCGCCACGGGCGCAGTCTGCGATCGGTGCATGGCCAGCATCACGGTCTTCAGCGACGTTCCGGGATTGGCCCAGAACACCTGAGCCGCTTCCTCGGACTGGCCTTCGACGTCGGCGCAGGACACCCATACCGCCGGCTTGCCGTCACGCTCGGCCGCCGCCACAAGGCCATGATCGTCGATCTTGAAGCGCGTCGTCTTGCGCCGGTCGAGCCACACCCAGCCGTCCTTGCCCTGTTCGAGATCGCGGCGGTCGCGCATCACGTTCCAGGCGGTCAGCACCGACAGCGGATTCACATTGGCGATGAAGTCGCGGACATAATCGTTGGCCGGCTTGAGCACGATGTCCTCCGCCGCGCCGGTCTGCACGATGCGTCCGCCCTCCATGATTGTGATGTGGCTGCCGATCTTCAGCGCTTCCTCGAGGTCGTGGCTGACGAAGATGATGGTCTTCTTCAGTTCGGCCTGCAGCTGCAGCAACTCGTCTTGCAGCTTGGTGCGGATCAGTGGGTCGAGCGCCGAGAACGGCTCGTCCATCAGAAGGATCGGCGCCTCGGTGGCGAAGGCGCGCGCCAAGCCGACGCGCTGCTGCATGCCACCCGAAAGCTCATGCGCGTATTTCTTCGACCACTGCTCGAGATTGACCAGCTTGAGCTGCCTGTGCACGCGCTCCTTGCGCTCGGCGTCCGGCACGCCGGCAAGTTCGAGGCCAAGCCCGACATTCTCTTCCACCGTCCGCCACGGCAGCAGGCCGAACTGCTGGAACACCATGGCAACCTGCTTCTGCCGCAGGCGCCGCAAGGTAGCCTCGTCGCAGGTGACGACATCGACGGTGCGGTCGCCATCCTTGACCAGAACCTGGCCGCGCGAGACGACGTTCAGGCGATTGACCGCTCTCAGCAGTGTCGACTTGCCCGAGCCGGACAGACCCATGAGGACGGAAATCTCGCCCTCATGCACGGTAAGGCTGGCCCCGGCACAACCGAGCACATTGCCGGTCTGCTCGAGGATCTCGGCGCGCGTCGCACCCTTGTCGATCAGCGCCAGCGAACCCGCCTGGTCGGCGCCGAAGACGATATCGACGTTCCTGAAATCGACGGCGACGGTCATTTCTTGCCTCCAACGCCAATGCGGGTCATGCGGTCGAGCACGATGGCGAGCACGACAATGGCGAGCCCGGCCTCGAGGCCGAGATCGATGCGGCGCGAACCGAGCGCGCGGTTGATCTCGGTGCCGAGCCCGCCGGCGCCGATCAGCGCCGCGAACACCACCATCGACAGCGACAGCATGATCGACTGGGTCAGGCCCGCCATGATGGTGGGCAGCGCCGAGGGCAGCTCGACCTTCCACAGCAGCTGGCTCCTGGTGGCGCCGAAGGCCTCGCCGGCCTCGATGATCGATTTGGGCACCGAGACGACGCCGAGATGCGTGAGCCGGACCGCGGTCGGGATGACGAAGATGATGGTGACGATGAGGCCGGGCGCGTTGCCAAGGCCGAACAGGGTCAGCACCGGGATCAGGTAGACGAAGGTCGGCAGCGTCTGCATCAGGTCGAGCACCGGCAGCATGAAGCGGTAGACCTTCGGCTTGTGCGCCGCCCAGATGCCGAGCGGCACGCCGATGGCCATTGCCATGGCGGCGGCGGCCACGACCAGCACCAGCGTCTGCACCGTCTGTTTCCACAGGTTCTGGTTGATGATGAAGATCAGCCCGAGGAAGACGCCGATCGCGAGCGGGCGCGAACGCTGCAGCAGCCAGGCGATGATGGCGATGATGAGCGCCAGCAGCACCGGCGGCACCACCAGCAGGAGGTCGACCAGGCCGTCGAGGATGAAGTTCAGGCCGTTGGAAAAGGCCCTGAAGACGTTGTCGAAATTGTCGGTGAGGAACCCGAAGAACGCCTTGCCCCATGGGCCGATGGGAATCTTGTAGCTGACCAGGAATTTGGAAATCGGATCCATCTTGCCCCCTCTCCTACCGGCATCGCTTTGCCGCGGTGTCCGCTGTCGTCACGTCATCTTCTCACAGCATATGAAAAAGGGCAGCCTTTTCCAGTGGCTGCCCTTTTGTTCTCACGCGTGCATGCCGAAGTCAGTCGGCTCAGCTCCCCAGTGCGGTCTTGATGGCCGCTGCCGCATCGCCGCCGTCGAAGGTGGTCACGCCGGCGATCCAGGGTGTCACGGCATCCGGATTTTTCTTCAGCCAGTCGGTGGCGACAGTCTGGGCGTCGCCGCCCTTGAGGATGGCGTCCATCAACTGGCCTTCCATGTCCAGGTTGAACTTGAGGTTGGCAATGAGCTTGCCGGCGTTCGGGCACTCGGTGGTGTAGCCCTTGCGCACATTGGTGTGGACGGTGGCGGCACCGAAGCCGCTGTCGCCCATGCCGTCGAGATAGGTGATCTTCATGGCGCCCATCACCGGGTGCGGCGTCCAGCCGAGGAAGGCGATCCACTCATTGTTCTTCATCGACTGCTCGGCCTGCGTCAGCATGCCGGCCTCCGAGGATTCGACCAGTTCGAAGCCTTCGAGATTGTCCTTCGGGTTCTTGATCATGTCGAGGATGATGCGGTTGCCGTCATTGCCGGCCTCGATGCCGTAGATCTTGCCGTCGAACTTGTCCTTGAACTTGCCGAGGTCGGTGAGTGTCTTGACGCCGGCATCCGCCACATAGGTCGGCACGACGATGCCGTAGCCGGCGCCGGTCAGGTTCGTGCTGATGGTCTCCACCGAACCGTCGGCCGTGTAGTCCTTGATGTCGTTGGTCATCGACGGCATCCAGTTGCCCAGGAAGACATCGAGGTCCTTGTTCTTCAGCGACGCCATCGTCACCGGCACCGACAGTTGGATTACCTGCGGCTCGTAGCCGAGCGCCGTGAGCAGCACCGAGGCGATGCCGGTCGTCGCCTGGATATCGGTCCATCCGACATCGGAAAGGCGTACCGCCTTGCAGCTAGCCGGATCCCCGGCGAAGGCAGCGCTCGTCGACAAGAAAGCCGCAAGGCCGAGGCCTGCGACGAAGGAATTCATACGCGACATGAACTTTCTCCCATTTCGATTCTTTGGCGAGGCGAAGTCACGGTTTTTGTGCCCGCCTTGTTTCGTCAGCCAAACACCATTCTCGTGCGGTTTCAAGCATTAAGGCAATCACGATCAACGGCGCTGGCTGGCCGATCAGCGACACGTCAGCCGCTTTTTCCATGCGAGCCGGCTTTTTTGGTGGAAGGCCTGCCAGGGGCCTTCCCCGGGCCCGGCCAAGTGGGCTTAAAAGGGCGCCATGGCCAAACTGTATTTCCACTACGCGACGATGAATGCGGGCAAGACGACGATGCTCCTGCAGGCGTCGTACAATTACCGCGAGCGCGGCATGACGACGATGCTGTTCGTCGCCGGCCACTACCGCAAGGGCGACACCGGCCTGATTTCGTCACGCATCGGACTGGAAACGGAAGCCGAGATGTTTCGTGACGGCGACGACCTGTTCGCCCGCGTCGCCGAACATCATCAGCACGGTGCCGTGCATTGCGTCTTCGTCGACGAGGCGCAGTTCCTCGAGGAGGAGCAGGTCTGGCAGCTCGCCCGGATCGCCGACCGGCTCGACATTCCGGTCATGTGCTATGGCCTGCGCACGGATTTCCAGGGCAAGCTGTTTTCCGGCTCGCGCGCGTTGCTGGCCATAGCCGATGAGCTGCGCGAAGTGCGCACCATCTGCCGCTGCGGCCGCAAGGCGACGATGGTGGTGCGCCTCGGCCCCGACGGCAAGGTCGCTCGGCAGGGCGAACAGGTGGCGATCGGCAAGGACGTCTATGTCTCGCTCTGCCGTCGCCATTGGGAAGAAGAAATGGGTCGCGCCGCCCCCGACGATTTCATCGGCTTTGTCGCGCCTTGACCGGGCTGTGGTATCACGGCCGCCACACTTGCCGCCATCGATCGGCTTTCGCGATCCCGCCACGATGCAGCGTTTGTTAAGGCCCCGGTCCTATTCTGCGTCCTCTCGTTCCAGCCAGAACTCGTCGGGGATAGCCATGTTTCGAGCCGCTTCGTCTGCCGCAGCCTTTCTGCTTGCCGGCGTCCTTGCCGCCCATGCCGGCGGCGATCCGGCACTGGGCAAGAGGGTCTTCAACCGATGCCTTGCCTGCCATGAAGCAGCGAGCGACCGCGACAAGGTCGGCCCGCATCTGATGGGTGTCGTCGGCCGCGCCGCCGGCAGTGCCGAGAGCTTCCTCGGCCATTACTCCGAAGCGATGAAGAGTGCAGGCGCCGCCGGTCTCGTCTGGGACGAGGCCAACCTCGCCGAGTATCTGAAGGCGCCGCGGCAAAAAGTGCCCGGCAACAAGATGGCCTTTGCCGGCCTGAGCAGCGACGAGGACATCGCCAATGTCATCGCTTATCTGAAGGCCGATCCCAAGCCCTGAGCCAGGATTATTCCGTCCCCGCGATGGACGCCGAGCTGCCACCGTCCTCACCGCGCTCAATGCTCCGTCGGATTT
This sequence comes from Mesorhizobium sp. B2-2-3, assembly GCF_006442405.1. Lineage (NCBI taxonomy): Bacteria > Pseudomonadati > Pseudomonadota > Alphaproteobacteria > Hyphomicrobiales > Phyllobacteriaceae > Mesorhizobium > Mesorhizobium sp. B2-2-3. Next base: position 199,997 of record NZ_VFWC01000010.1, read on the forward strand.
CAGGCATTCGTGGCAGCGGGGGACTGAATGCCTGGCCGACATCCGCCGACGTTGAAGTTCAATGACAGTTGAACCACGCGTATTCCAAACGATCCTTTCGCCATGATCGCGGATCGATTGCGTTTCAAGGGCGTGGGCAAGGTTTTTGTTTTCGAAGCGCCCCTGTCTTCACGTCTTTCAATCCCCTGAAGCCCCACATATATTCGCCGCTGTTCGCAATCAGCGACCTGATGCCGGAGCGGGAGGCCCTTATGGCGACATTGCAGAATTTCGATGCTGAAATTGCCAGGACCAAGCAGGTCGTCCAGGACATGCGCACCAAGATAGACCAGTCCGGCGCCGTGCTCGACAAACTTGCCACCGCCGACAAGAAGATCGGCGACGCCAATTTCGATATCGAGAACGCCCGCATCGAAGACGTGCTGAAGCAGCAGAAGGTGATGGAAGGCAATATCGCCGACCTGATCATCGGGCTGGAGGACGCCACCAACGTTTTCGGCGCCGAGTTCGAGAGCATGAAGAACTACACCGGCTGGGAAAACTTCATCGGCATCTTCTCCAGCCAACGCAAGCAGCGTCTGCGCACCGACCGCGTCCGCAACATGTCACTGGCGGGCAACCTGCAGGAACTGCTGGCCAAGTCCGACACCATCGTCGGCATATTGAAGGCGCAGAAAGAAGTCCTCGACCAGCGCTACAAAACCTCCGAGACCAGCCTGTCGCAGGTTATCGAGCGCCGCAAGGCCACCATGTCCAACCTGGAAACCGTGCAGAAGCGCATCGAGGAGCTCAATCCGATGCTGCTCGACATCGAAAACAAGATCGCGGCCTCCACCAGCCAGAAGGAACGCACGCAGCTCGAAGGCGAACGTTCCAAGCTCGCCACGGAATACAATGAGAAGCAGGCCAAGGAACAGGAGTTGCTGGCCGAGAGCCAGACGCTGGAGCGCTACACCTCGATGTTCCAGACCTTCGTCGATTCGCTCAACAACCAGATCGCAGCGCAGTCGACGCTGATCAACAAGCTGACCATCGACACCGAGCAGCGCATCGTCCTCTACAAGGCACTGGAGGATTCGCTGAAGACCGCGGCTCAGCAGGACGTCGCCCACAAGATCAACACGCTGGGCAGCCAGGTCGACAACACCGCCGAGGAGACCATGGCCGGCATCGGCGCCGCCTCGCAGAAGCACATTGGCGACCTGCTCGAGATGCACGAGAAGAACATGGTTGCCACCGCCGACATCCAGCGCCGCAAGAAACTGGCCGACGACGCCTTCGCCCGCCGTTTCGACGAGGTGCTGAAGAAGCACAATTCGGCCAATTACGTGCAGTCGTAATTGCCGCCCGCACCGGTGCGACAATGCCAAGGCCCAATAGCATGACCTCCGAAAACGACGCGGCGGCGCGGTATTTCTCGGCAATCACGGCAGCACTCGGCGGGCTGGAAGTGTTCATGCGCGACGATCGCTCGCCGCTCTACCGGCACGGCATCGTCGCCAAGATCGTCGCCGAATACATCGCCCGGCTCGACAAGTCGTTCTCCTGCTGGCGCAACCGGCTGGGCTTCATGGACACGTTCCGCATTTCGCGCGCCGAAAGCGGATTCCCGGTGTTCCAGAACCTGCTCGAGCTCGAAAACGACCGCCGCCAGGCTGACACGCGGCTCGCCAACATCCCGCTGGCCGACGAATTGCGCGAGGAGATGGCCGACTTCATCCTGCGCCACAAGGAATTCCCCCAAGCGCTGCAGAAGTCGATGGCCGAGAGGCTTTATCTCGAGGACGTCAAGAGCGAGCAGACCTTCGGCCCCTTCACCCTGGCGCAGACGGCCAAGGTTTCCGTCAATCCGAAGACGGCGCGGCCCTACTACCTGGTCCATTGGGCGACCTTCGACGGCAGCGCCAACCTGCCGCTGGTCTACATGGTGACGGTGGAAGATTCCTCCGAAGACATGATCCGCCAGCTCGTCGACCGCAATGGCAAGCTCAACGACCAGATCGACATTCCATTGCCAGTCGATGGCCTGCTCAATCCCGAGCTTGCCCATCGCTTCGACGATTTCACCGAGAAGAACTCGGCCTATACGCTGTCGCCGGCAACGATCGCCGTCAATCTCGACAAGGACTTCGAGCCGCTGCACCCCAAGCAGCTTCGGCGCGTCGTGCTCGGCCCCTTCTATTCGGCCGGGATCACCGACAACAATTCTACGGTGACCGAGGTTCTGGCCAAGGTGCGCAAGCCGGAGAACGCCTGGCTGCTGACCTGGACCATCCAGGAGGTCTACTCCAAGGGCGAAAAACCCGGCCGCAGGGGGCTGTTTTCGAGCGAGAAGACGACGCAGGAGTTCTTCATCAACACCGACGACCTCGAGGCCGCGCGCCAGGGCGTGTCGAGCTACGAGAACCACGCGTTGATCCCGCACGAGGCATACCAGGCGCTCTATGCCGCGGGCGAAGCGCAGAAGATCTTTTCCGGATACAAGGTCCACATCCTGTCCAACGGACAGGTCATCTCGGACGTATAATGAGTAGCTCACTCGGAAATTTGCGGCATCAATTTACCTGGCTTGGGACGGCAGCAGCCGCGGCTGCAGGTCTTCAATTGTTTTCAGTTGCAGGCCCAGCGAGAGACTTTATCTCGGATACTTTATCCCGAATCGTAATTCACTACCAATTAGTATTTAACTACATATGGTCTATAGTATCAAGATTTATTTTAATTGATCTTTCAGATTTCAGAAATGACTTAACTTTTTCCTCGATAGTTTTGATTCCATATTTTTTACGATCTCACCGAGTTCGCCTTAGTGGCTTTTTTGACGACGAAAATAAGATACTAGCATTTCTCAATTTCGCATCTGTGACGATTATTAGCTCGGCCCTTTTCTCTACGCCAAGCGTCAAACCACCCAGCGATTGGTACATTGGTTTATCGCTGCTGCCATTTTCACTCACATTTCTGATACTTTCCCTACAGTCATTTCGTGACGACCCCCAATTTAGGAAGCACATTAAACTATCGATTATTTCTATTAGTATTCTGCTAACAATAACATTGGTCGCATTAATAATAAATTCCTGGCAAGAAATTTTCGAAAGCACCCGCCCCGCTACAATTATCATTGTTACTCTGATCGTAAATTTTTCTTACATGGTAGGAATATTATTCAGAGTGGATGGATATTACCCTTTTTTGTGGGCATGCATCGTATATTTTGTGATATTTGGGATAGATTACTTTCTTAAGAACATGGCTCCGTCAATCGACAACCTACTGTCTTCAATTGGGGTATAGGAATGGATACCGGCCTGACCACCATCCCGGAAGCGGCGATCGAGAAGCACCGCGCCACCGCGCAGAGCTTCATCACCCGCATCGTCGTGCTGGAAGACCCGTCTAGCTCCTCCGGCACCGCGCTTGCCGGCACCAATCGCCGCTTCGTCTCCACCGTCTCTGTCGGTTCGGTGCGCCGCACGCGCGAGGTCGAGCTGGCGAAGACCGTCGGCGCCGTTCACCCCGACGACCAGTTGCTGACCATCCCGCAGCACACACTTTTGTTTCGCGCCCGGCGCGGCACGGCGCTCGCGCTCGCCATATCGGATGTTTTCGCCGAAGGCTCGGATCTCGAAAGCCTGCAGGCCAGGAACACCCGCGCTCCCCTCGAAGGCGACGAGGCCGCCACGTTCAAGAAGCTTCTGTCGGCCTCGGCTTACATTGCCGCCTTCAGCCTGTCCTCCTATCTGTTCCAGCTCATCGACAGCGACGGCGAGGCGCCCAACGACATTCCCGAGCCGGATTTCCTCTTCGACACGCCGCAGGACGCGGTGAAGTCGATCCTGGCCGGTCTCGACAAGGCGATTTCGGGCGCATCCGACGATGCCGACCTGATGACCAGGGCGCGCGCCTTCGCCCGTGTCGCCATCGACGGCCTCCTGGCACGAAAAGGCCGCTTCGACGGCATCGGCCCGTTCGAGAACGCGCATGTCCGCATCGATGCCGACGATTTCACGCTCGACGGCTTCGACGTCGCGCCGGGCAAGCGTTCCAGGCCGCTGGTGATGACCTTCAAGAAACCGGAAGAGGTCGTCGGCAACCACATCGCCAAATATCAGTCGGTCAAGCTCGCCAAGATGTTGATGGCCTATGACTTCGAGCGCGAGCTGAACCCGTTCGTCGAGCTCGGCGGCTTCCTGTTCACCTTCATCGGCGACGGCGCGCCGGGCACCGGCAAGACGACGCTGATCCAGATGATTGCCGGTCTCGTCAATGGTTACTGCCAGGTCGCCGGTTATCCCTTCGCCTACGAGAATTTCGGCGTCGACCAGATCTCGTCCTATCAGGGCAAGTCCGGCCAGAACTGCCGCCAGTTCATCAACAATGTGTTGAACCCGCGCGTCATCGGCTTCGGCACCATCGACGACATCGACCAGGTGGCGGCGCGCCGTTCCGACGACCGCGCCTCGGCCGGCCAGCAGGAGATCACCGGCGTGCTGATGGACGCCTTCGCCGGTGCCGCCACAGTGGTGCGCGGCAACTGCTCGTTCGGCATGTTCTCCAACTATCCCGAAAATGTCGACGATGCGCTGCGCCAGCGCGCCGGCGCCCGCTGGCTGGTCGACGGGCCGCAGACGCGTGACGATTACATCGACATTTTCGTGCTGCTCGCCGGCAAGAACCACAAGATCCCGCTCGGCGACCACGAACTCTACGCCGCGCAGGAGATCCAGCGCGCCGTGGCCGAAGCCTATGAGGAGCACGAGAAGCCGCAGGAGGACGGGCTGATGCGGGTCCATGAGCGCTACATGAAGGAGAATGGCGCGCCCAAGACCATGGCCGACATCGGCACCTATCTGCACCTGATCAAGCAGGCCGAGCCGCGCTTCACTGGCCGCGCCATCAAGAACGTCACCGACGCCATCAAGATGCGCGCCATGGACATCGAGCTTCCCGACGACTGGTTCGAAAAACCAGAGGTTTTCATGCACAAGAGCTATGACGAGAAGAAAGTGATGATCGAGCAACTGCGCGGCCCGTTCTCGATGGACATGGTCATGCAGGAGATCAACCGCTACGCCGACAGCGAGTTCCGCTACTCCGACAAGTCCGACGACTCCGCCGTGGAAAAGCTATTACGCGACGCGCGGCTGCGCGAACGGGCAGCGCGTGAGATGGAGGAGATGAAGAAAAAGGGGCTGTGGAATGCGTGATGCGCTCCGGCCTTTCCTTCTCCCCTTGTGGGAGAAGGAATAATGGCCCGCAAACCCGATCTCCTGCGCGACAACGAGCTCATTTACGGCCGGCTGCTCGTCGTCGACGAGCCGCATCTCATCGAGCGCTACAACAAGGCGCTTGCCGCCTTTGGCCTCGAGCCCACCAAGCTGAAGAGCTTCCAGATCGACCGCACCGGTTTTTCGCCGGAAGTGGCGGAGGAATGCGGCGACTACGGCTACCTCGATCCCAATGAGGTCAACCGCCGCTTCATCATCCTGACGCCGTCGCAGATCGACCTGCCGGTGGTGCACACCGCCTTCTCCAACACCTCGCAGCTGATGTTCGAGTTCATGTCCAGGAATCAGCGCGCCATCGACGCGCTGACCATCAAGGATGTCATCTACGGCGAGATCGAGGATTCCATTCCCAAGGTCAACGATATCGAGGATCTGCTGTCGATCAACCAGGTCGAGTTCAAGGTGCTGTCGGCCGAAGATGTGCTGGGCAAGGCCGCGGAGCTCGGCAAGCTCGTCGACCGCCTGAAACAGGAGCCTGACGCCTGGCGCGACAACGCCATGCTCACCCGCATGGTGGAACTGGCCAAGATCTGCGGCGACATCCGCGAGAACGCGCTGGTGCCCGACCAGGTAATCTTCCGCCACAACGCCTACTGGACCAGCCATTTTGGCGGGCTCTACGTGTTCGTCGACCCCGACATGACGACCGTCATCAGCGATCCGGCGGCCCCCGGTTTCCGCCGCTCGCGGCCGTGGCAGGTAAGCTATCTCTCGATCAAGGACGCCGACAAGGTGTTCAAGTTCCTCGCCGCCACCGGCCGCATCGAACTGCCGCGCGCCTCCTGGATCGAAGCCTCGGGCTATCTCGAGCACCGCGCCGAGATGGTGGTGCGCGCGCTGATCCGCGACGCCGAGCCGGATCGCAATCTGACCGACGTCGACAAGGTCTGGCTGCAGACCTGGATCCAGGGCCATGCCGACCTGATCACCAGGGACGGCAATTTCCCCTTCCTCAACGCCGCCAAGCGCGAGATTGCCCAGCTCGGCCATCTCAAGATCGAGGATGTGTTCCCGCAGCAGCGCTTCCTGGTGGTCCGCGCCAAGCCCGACCATCCCGACGCCTGGCTGACCAACCGGCTGATCTCGGATTTCGTGCCGTCGGACTTCGTCTCGCGCTACGTCTTCAACAAGCAGGGCTTCTACAAGGACTATGAGGGCTTCAGCGACGCCTGGCGATCGCATGTTGTGGACGTTCTGAAAACCACATATCTGAAGGACAAGGTGGCGTTCCGCACGCGCCTCTACGGCCTGACTGACTAGAACGAAACCGGCCGTCATTTCGTTCTAACTTGTTGTTTTGGCGCATGATGTTATCCAAAAGTCCGCAACTTTTTGACATTATGCCTTGAGGGGTGACACAGCCATGCTCGATCCGATCGTGAACTTCTTCGTCAGGATTTTCCAATGGATCGGCCGCGGCATCGGCCTCCTGATCGGCGTCATCTTGTGGCCGTTCATGTGGGCCGGCCGCTGGTATGCGCAGCGCGGTTGGATCCTCAAGGCCGTGCTCGGCCTCGCCCTGTTGGTGCTGCTCGGCCTCTACGCCAATTTCTTCTACGCCACCCAGTGGTGGAATAATTTCAATCCGAGCTATCCCGACACCTACACGTTCGAGAAGCGCAACATCTCGGCGGGCGAACAGGTAGCCGCCGGTGCCGGTGCCGACACTGCCAGGACCTGCGGCAACTCCGGCATCGCCCAGATTGCCGCCGATTTGACCGACTTCAACGTCAACCAGAATGCCTGGATCTCGTCGATGATCCTCTACAAGCTCGGCCTGTTCGGCATCAGCTGGGACAACACGCCGTGGATGGACAACAAGGCCTCGTTCCAGCGCGGCATCAACCAGGCGGTGCGCCGCACCGCGACCGAGCTCGCCGACAATCTCGGCCGTGTGCGCACGACATCGCAGATCGACGCCGACCTGCAGGATGCGCGCGGCAATCTGCAGTTCGACGAGTACACCTGGTATTTCGGTGTAAGCCCGTTCGGCCCGAAGACGCCGACCCCGAGCTATTATCGCGACGCCGTGCGCAAGCTGCGCTCCTTCAACGCCCGCCTCGCCACCTGCCAGGCCACCTTCGATGCCCGCGCCGACAATCTGAAGCAATATATCGACCGTATCGCCAGCGATATCGGCTCGACCTCGGCCATTCTCAAGGAACGCGCCGAAAACCATAACAATGGCTGGTTCGATTTCCGCGCCGACGACCGCTACTGGTTCGCCTATGGCCAGCTCTACGCCTATTACGGACTGATGAAGGGCGCGCAGGCCGACTTCGAGGACGTCATCAAGGAAAAGCACCTGCAGAGCCTGTGGGATACGATGGACGCGCAGTTCGTCTCGGCGCTGCGCATTCAGCCCTTCATCATCGCCAATGGCCGCGAGGACGGCTGGCTCCTGCCCACGCATCTGACGACCATGGGTTTCTATGTGCTCAGGGTGCGTTCCAACATGGTCGAAATCAGCAACGTGCTGACGCAGTAGGGCTGGTCGGCCCAATGCATGTGGCTCAAAAGTGGTCCGGCCTGGGGAGAACGACATGCATGGAGACAAATGCCTGAAGCGCGATGCGCTTTAGGCCGGCGATGGCGGATTTGCGCCGCCTTGTCTGTCGCATTCCGTGCATTGCGCGGCTGTTTTGAGACGGCGGACGCGTCCCCGCTCTGGCTTCTATACGGCGCGGCAAGCGGAGCCAGAAAGAACCGGAGGCAGGTCGGCCCGCCGCAGAGGAATTTTCTTCATAGGAAACATAGTTGCATGAAAGTTGACGCCACGGCAGCGAGAGGGCTAGAACATGCCCTTGCCCGCGCGGCGTATCGAACATGCACCAGTGATCAACCCGTCCCCTCCACCGTCCAATCCAGAGGAAAGCCGTCATGGCAGAAGTGAAGTCCGACATCGAGATCGCCCGCGGTGCGAAGAAAAAACAGATCCAGGAGATCGGCGCCAAGATCGGCATCCCGACCGAACACCTTTTGCCCTATGGCCATGACAAGGCGAAGGTCTCCGCCGAATTCATCAAATCGGTGAAGGGCAACAAGGACGGCAAGCTGATCCTGGTCACCGCCATCAACCCGACCCCGGCCGGCGAAGGCAAGACGACCACCACCGTCGGCCTCGGCGACGGCCTGAACCGCATCGGCAAGAAAGCGATCATCTGTATTCGCGAAGCCTCGCTCGGTCCGAATTTCGGCGTCAAGGGCGGTGCGGCCGGCGGCGGCTACGCGCAGGTCGTGCCGATGGAGGACATGAATCTCCATTTCACCGGTGACTTCCATGCCATCACCACCGCGCACAACCTCCTGTCGGCGTTGATCGACAACCACATCTACTGGGGCAATGAGCTCGGCATCGACACCCGCCGCGTCGCCTGGCGCCGCGTCATGGACATGAACGACCGGGCGCTGCGCGAGATCATCTGCTCGCTCGGCGGCGTCGCCAACGGCTATCCGCGCGAGGCCGGGTTCGACATCACCGTCGCTTCGGAGGTCATGGCCATCCTGTGCCTCGCCACCGACCTGAAGGACCTGGAGAAGCGCCTGGGCGACATCATCGTCGCCTATCGCCGCGACAAGTCGCCGGTCTATGCCCGCGACCTCAAGGCCGACGGCGCCATGGCCGTGCTGCTCAAGGACGCCATGCAGCCGAATCTGGTGCAGACGCTGGAGAACAATCCGGCCTTCGTGCATGGCGGCCCGTTCGCCAACATCGCGCATGGCTGCAACTCGGTGGTCGCCACCACGACGGCGCTCAAGCTTGCCGACTACGTCGTCACGGAAGCCGGCTTCGGCGCCGACCTCGGCGCGGAAAAATTCTTCGACATCAAGTGCCGCAAGGCCGGGCTGAAGCCGGCGGCGGCGGTCATCGTCGCCACCGTACGCGCCATGAAAATGAATGGCGGCGTCAAGAAGGAAGACCTCGGCAAGGAAAACATCGAGGCGGTGAAGAAGGGCTGCGCCAATCTCGGCCGCCACATCGAGAACATCAGGCAGTTCGGCGTGCCGGCGGTAGTTGCCATCAACCACTTCTACTCCGACACGGATGGCGAAATCCAGGCGATGAAGGATTATGTCGCCTCGATGGGCGAAGAGGCGATCCTGTGCAAGCACTGGGCCAACGGCTCGGCCGGCATCGAGGATCTCGCCAAGAAAGTGGTGGCGCTGGCCGAATCCGGTGCCTCGCAGTTCGCGCCGCTCTATCCCGACGCCATGCCGCTGTTCGAGAAGATCAACACCATCGTCCAGCGCATCTATCGCGGCTCGGAAGCGATCGCCGACAAGTCGGTGCGCGACCAGTTGCACGCCTGGGAGCAGGCCGGCTACGGCCACTTGCCGGTCTGCATGGCCAAGACGCAGTATTCCTTCTCGACCGACCCGAACCTGCGCGGCGCGCCAACCGGCCACACCGTACCAGTGCGCGAGGTCAGGCTTTCGGCGGGTGCCGGCTTCGTCGTCATTATCTGCGGCGAGGTCATGACCATGCCCGGCCTGCCCAGGGCGCCGTCGTCGGAAAAGATTTTCCTCAACGAAGCCGGCCAGATCGAAGGCCTGTTCTAGAAATCCTCAATTCCAAAAAGTGCAAAGGGCGCCGCAGCGATGCGGCGCCCTTTGTATTTCCGCAGACGACTACGCAGCGTTGCGAGCCAGCGCCCGCTGGTTGGAGCCGAAGATCGTATCGCGTTCCGGCAAGGTGCCGGTCTTCAGGCACTCGATCCATTCGGCGGTCTTGAGCACGGCGGCGAACCGCGACTGCAGGATGATTGTCACCACGCGGTGGATCTCCTCGGCCGAGGCATAGCCCGCGCTGTTGGCGTAAGGCACCGAGCCGGTCGCGTCGGACAGGAACTCGACGGCAAAGCCCATATGCACGGCATGGATGATGGTCGACAGGTCGCAATTATGCGTCATGTAGCCGACCACCACGATCGTATCGATGGCGTTGGCGCGCAGCCACTCTTCGAGATCGGTGCCGGTGAAGGCGGAAGGCAGCGTCTTCTCGACATAGTGGTCGCGTGGCCGCCTCGATATCTCGGGATGCAATTCCGCGCCATGGCTGCCCTTGGCGAAGATTGGCGACGTCTCCGGCGCCATCTGCTTGACGACCACCACCTTGATGCCGGCCGCTGCTGCCGCGTCCATTGCGCGCGCCACGTTGACGACGCTGTCGCGGAACGGCGGATGCTGGATGGCGAGATTGCCGCCGTCATAGTCATTCTGGACGTCCACGACGACGAGCGCGCGGCGCGGCGTCTTGCTGGCTGGTTCGGACATGATGCATTCCTTTCAGGCTTGATGTGATGCCCGAGCATAGGTCCGCCACCATCGAGCGAAAGTGGCCCGATTGACATCATTCGAAAGAATTGGGACAATCCGCATAACCCCGCGCAGAAATCCCCGGAAGACATGACCCACCAGATCGTCGCCGTCCTCGCCTTCGACGGCATCAGCCCGTTCCATCTCTCCGTGCCTTGCCTGGTGTTCGGCGAAGATCGCACATCGTTCGGCCTGCCGCGCTTCGACTTCCGCATCTGCGCGATCGAGGCCGGTCCCGTCCACACCGAGGCCGGGCTGAGCGTCGCCGCGCCCCATGGGCTAGAGGGCCTCGATGGCGCCGACATCATCATCGTGCCGAGCTGGCGGGATCTCGAAGATCCGCTGCCGGAACCGCTGAGCCAAGCATTGCGGCGGGCCCACCGCAATGGTGCCCTGATCGTCGGCCTTTGCCTGGGAACATTCGCAGTCGCTGCTGCCGGACTGCTTGGCGGTCGGCGTGCGGCCACGCATTGGGCCTATGCCGAGCGGCTTCAGAAGCTTCATCCCGACATCGCGGTGGATGCCGAGGTGCTCTATGTCGACAATGGCGACGTGGTGACGTCGGCCGGCGTCGCGGCCGGGCTCGACTGCTGCCTCCATATCGTTCGCGCCCGCTACGGCGCCGAGGCAGCACTGCGGCTCGCGCGGCAGATCGTGCTCTCCCCGCACCGGCAAGGCGGACAGGCGCAGTTCATCGAGCGCCCGCTGGCGAGGAGCGCCGATACCGACAGGTTCACACAAGCACTCGACGCGGTGCGTGCGACGCTCGGCGATGCGCACAGCCTGGACCGCGTCGCCGAAGCCGCCGGCCTGACCCGGCGCACCTTCACCCGCCGCTTCCAGAAATCGATCGGCACCAGTTTCGGCGATTGGCTGATCGAGCAACGGCTTGAACTGGCGCAGCGTCTGCTCGAGGCGACGGAAAAATCGATGGACGTCGTGGCCTTCGAGGCCGGCTTCGGCAGCGCCGCTTCGCTACGCCAGCATTTTTCGGCGCGTCTCAGGACCTCCCCGGCGCAATACCGGCGTGAATTTTCCAGGCGGGCCGACCAGGGCGACCGGTCGCCGCACGCGCTTTCGCACTGAGCGCCCGCCGGGCACTCAACCGCGTTTGACCGCCCGCGCCGGATTGCCGACCACCGTCATGTTCGCGGGCACGTCGCGCGTCACCACGGCGCCGGCGCCGACGATGGCGCCCTCGCCGATGCTGACGCCGCCGAGGATGACGGCACTGCCGCCGATCCAGGCATCGGCACCGATCTCGACCGGCCTGGCGATTTCCAGCCCGGCTTGTCGCCCCGCGGCCTCCCTGTGATGCTCGGCGCAATAGATCTGCACATTGGGGCCGAGCAGCGTTCCCTTGCCGATGCGCACGCTTGCCGTGTCGAGAATGATGCAGCCGGCATTGAGAAAGACGCCGTCCCCGAGAAAGATGTTGAAGCCATAGGCACAGTGGAACGGCGCCTCGATGCGGGCGCCCTCGCCCGCGCCGCCGAGCAGATCCTGCAAGGCAGGCCCGATGTTGCCGCGCTGACGGGGCGCAAGCGAATTGTGCTCGAATACGGCGCCCGCAGCCACGCCGCGCAGCGCCTCCAGTTCGTCATCCATGCACGTATACCACTCGCCCGCCGCCATTTTTGCGCGTTCGCTCTCAGCCATGCGGTGCCTCCGTCATCATTGCCACGCACCGTTGCGGCGTAAGAGAGCGCCTATGCAAGTACTGGCCAAATACCGGACCTATGGTAGCCTGCCTTTTCAGGGCTATCCCGGCCCGGGATCGAGGGGGATCAACATGCTTTACATTCTTGCACTTCTGATCGGGGTCATTGCCGGCCTGCGCGCCATGACCGCGCCGGCCGCCGTCGCCTGGGGCGCCTGGCTCGGCTGGCTGCCGGTTGCCGGCACCTGGGCAAGCTTCATGAGCCACTGGGCCGCTGTCGGCATTTTCACTATCCTGGCCATCGTCGAGCTGGTCACCGATCAGTTGCCGTCGACGCCGAGCCGCAAGGTGCCGCAGCAATTCGGCGCCCGCATCCTGCTCGGCGCCTTCAGCGGCGCCGTGATCGGCGCCACTGGCGGCGCCACCATCGTCTGCCTGATCGCCGGCGCCATAGGGGCCGTCATCGGCACGCTCGGCGGCGCGGAGGCGCGCGGCCGGCTGGCGGCCGCCTTCGGCAAGGACCAGCCCGCGGCCTTCATTGAGGATGCGGTCGCAATCGTCGGCGGCCTCTTGATCGTGGCGGCGGTGGCATGACGGCGAAAACCTTCGATGCCATCGTCATCGGTGCCGGCCAGGCCGGCCCTTCGCTGGCCGGCCGGCTGACCGCGGCCGGCATGAGCGTGGCGCTGATCGAGCGCAAGCTGGTCGGCGGCACCTGCGTCAACACCGGCTGCATGCCGACCAAGGCCATGGTCGCCAGCGCCTATGCCGCGCATCTGGCGCGGCGCGCCGCGGACTATGGCGTGACCCTCTCCGGCCCGGTCGGCGTCGACTATGCCAGGGTCAAGGCGCGCAAGGACAAGGTGTCGAACGACGCCCGCGGCAATCTGGAAACCTGGATCGCCGACATGGATAAATGCACGCTCTATCGCGGCCATGCGCGTTTCGAATCCGCCAACACGGTGCGCGTCGGCGATGATCTCCTGACCGCCGGCAAGATCTTTCTCAACACCGGCGGCCGCGCATCGGTACCGGATCTGCCCGGCATTCACGACATCGACTTTCTCACCAACTCTTCGATGATGGACCTCGACGTGTTGCCGCGCCACCTCGTGGTGGTCGGCGGCAGCTACATCTCGCTCGAATTCGCGCAGATGTTCCGCCGCTTCGGCGCGGAGGTCACGATTGTCGAAAAGGGCTCGCGGCTGATCGGCCGCGAAGACGAGGATGTGTCCGACGCCATCCTGTTGATCCTCGAAAACGAAGGCATCGCGGTCCATCTCGGCGCCGACGCCATAAGCTTCGCCAGGCAGGGCGAGGATATTGCTGTTGCCTTCTCCGCCGGCAAGCCGCCGGCCGTCGGCTCGCATGTGCTCCTGGCTCTGGGGCGAACGCCCAATACCGACGATCTCGGCCTCGACCAGGCCGGCATCGAGGTCGACAAACGCGGCTTCATCACCGTCGACGACCAGTTGCGCACCAGCGTGCCCGGCATCTGGGCGATGGGCGACTGCAATGGCAAGGGCGCCTTCACCCACACGTCCTACAACGATTACGAGATCGTTGCGGCCAATTTGCTCGACAATGATCCGCGCAAGGTCACCGACCGCATCGAGGCCTACGCTCTGTACATTGACCCGCCGCTCGGCCGCTGCGGCATGACCGAGGCGTCAGTGAAGAAGTCGGGACGCCGCGCGCTGGTCGGCCAGCGGCCGATGAGCCGTGTCGGCCGCGCCGTCGAGAAAGGCGAGACGCAAGGCTTCATGAAGATCCTCGTCGACGCTGACACAAGGGAAATCCTCGGCTGCTGCGTGCTTGGCCCCGGCGGCGATGAAGCCGTGCATTGCGTGCTTGACCTGATGTATGCCAAGGCGCCTGTGAACACGCTGGCGCGCGCCATGCACATCCACCCCAATGTCTCGGAACTGCTGCCAACCATCGCCCAGGAGTTGAAGCCGCTGGTCTGAACTCCGGCTTCAGCGGTCGGTTCGGCCGCTCGGCCGGGTTCGGTCAGGGTCGTTTAGGCAGCACGGCATAAGCACCGCTGCCAGTGCCTCTTTGCTCTCCGCTTTCTGCATTGCTGCATTGCGGCAATGGCGCTTGTGCGCCATGGGGCGCTCGCGCAGTTTCCATTTGAACCGATTCAGTCTGGACCTCCCATGCCTTTGCCGATCCTTGCGCTTGCCATTGCGTCCTTCTGCATCGGCACCACCGAATTCGTCATCATGGGTCTGCTGCCGGAGGTCGCCGCCGACCTTGGCGTGACCATTCCCGCGGCCGGGCTGCTGGTCACTGGCTATGCGCTGGGCGTGGTCTTCGGCGCGCCAGTCGTGGCGATGGCCACCGCGCATCTGCCGCGCAAGCCGGTGCTGGTCGGACTGGCCGCACTGTTCGTCGTCGGCAACCTGCTCTGCGCCATCGCGCCCAATTACTGGATGCTGATGGGCGCGCGCGTCTTCACCGCCTTCGGCCACGGCGCCTTCTTCGGCATCGGTTCGGTCGTCGCCGCCAGCCTGGTGCCCCGCAACAAGCGTGCCAGCGCCATCGCGCTGATGTTCGCCGGCCTGACGCTGGCTAACATCCTCGGCGTTCCCGCCGGAACGGCGCTTGGCGAAGCCTTCGGCTGGCGCGCCACCTTCCTGGCGGTGGTCGGCATCGGGCTGATCTCGGTCGCGGCGATCGCTTGGCTAGTGCCGCCGGATGTCACTGAACCAAGCGGCGACGGCTTGCGCGGCGAATTGCGCGTGCTCGGCAAGCTGCAGGTGTGGCTGGCCATGCTGATCGCGGCGCTCGCCTCAGCCAGCCTGTTTGCCGTCTTCACCTACATCAAACCCTATCTCACCGACGTGTCCGGCCTCTCGACTTCAGCGGTCACCTGGGTGCTCTTGCTGTTCGGCGCCGGCATGACCATCGGCAACATCATCGGCGGCCGGCTGGCCGACTGGAAGCTGATGCCGACGGTCATCGGCACGCTGCTGCTGCTGGCGGTCCTGTTTGTCGGCTTCATGCAGTTCGGCGCTATCGCCAGTGTCGCCATAGGCATCGTCTTCCTGTGGGGCATGCTCGTCTTCGTCGTCGTGCCGCCGTTGCAGATCCGTGTCGTGGAAGCCGCTTCCGAGGGACCGAACCTTGCCGCCACGCTGAACCAGGGCGCCTTCAATGTCGGCAACGCCAGCGGCGCCTGGATCGGCGGCGTGGCGCTCTCCTGGGGCGTTTCCTATGCCAACCTGCCGCTGGTGGGCGCGGCACTCGCTCTGCTGGCGGTCGCCGTAGCCGTTGCCTCGCGGGCACTGGACCAGCGCGCTCCGGTCGTCACTCTTCAACCTGCCGCGCAGTAGCTGCTTGCGCCCATAGCGCGACAGCCTGGACCAATCGACAAGCGCACAGTCGAAGAGGCATGTCTTCTCGCCTCTCGACGGAGAAAGACCCCATGCAGAAATCGATCGAACGCATAGCCGGCGACAGCGAAGGGGTTTCCTACGAATTCCCGCTGTTTCGCTTCGCTGGAACCGACGAATCCGCGCCTTCGGCCTATCTGCAGGCAGCGCTCCATGCCGGCGAACTGCCCGGAGTAGTCGCCATTGACGCGCTGATGCCGATGCTGGCCAGGGCCGAGGCGGAGGGGCGCATCAAGGGCGACATCACCATCGTGCCCTGGGCCAATCCGATCGGCCGCGCCCAGTATCATTTCGGCGAACATCAGGGCCGTTTTCATCTGGGCACGCGCACCAACTTCAACCGCGGTTTCCCGCTGCTCGCCGCGCCCGACACGGCACTCCTGCCCGACACCGCGCATGGCACGCCCGACCAGCGGCTGAAGACGAGACTGGTGCAGCTTTCGCTCGGCCACGACATCGTGCTTGACCTGCATTGCGACGACGAGGGTCTTTCCTACCTGTATGTCCACACCAGCCTGTGGCCGGCAATGGCCGACTGCGCCGCCGCCATGGGCGTCGAGGCGGTGGTGCTGTGGAGTGAAGACACGGACGGCACTTTCGAGGGCGCCTCGATCATGCCCTATCAGAACGTTCCCGCCGATGTGGCGAAGCTCGACCGGCGCGTCGTCACGACGGTCGAATATCGCGGCATCCTCGATGTCGATGGCGCGTTCGCGGCGTCGGACGCCGCGGGGCTCTACCGGCTGCTGGTGGCGCGCGGCGTGGTCGCCGACCCGGCCCTGCCCTCACCCGGTGCCTTCACCGGGGTTGTCGCACCGCTCGAAAACATCGACATGATGCCGGCGCCCCGGGCAGGTGCCGTGCTTTACGACGTGGAGCCCGGCGACCGCGTGGCCAAGGACACGCGGCTTGCCGTCATCGTCCACGCACCGGGCGAAGCCGATGGCCGCACCGAGGTGTTCGCGCCGCAGGCCGGCATCGTCCTGACCCGGCGCTCGCGCCGCATCATCCGCGCCGGCGAGGATCTGTTGAAACTGGTGGGCGACAGGAAGAGCGCCGACGCAAGGTCCGGCACACTGGAAGATTGAGCCTCCACCGAATCCAGTTGCGCGGTCGCTCAATCGCCGCTATGGGAATCGCCATGAACATGCGTTCGATCAAGACCGTTTGGTGGTGGGCCTGCTGACAGCGGCCTGTTCGAACGCGTGCGCGTGAAAAGAGAGGGTGGCCGCAGCGGAATGTCCGGGCGGCCATTTGTTTTTTCCAAGCCATTCCCGGGTCCGTTGCCCAAGAAGCTGATGGAGACGGCAATGACGATGAAGGTTCTGGACAACGGCGCAGAGAGTTTTGTGACCGGGGGTGGCATCACCATCACCCGCGAGCGCCACGACCGGCCCTATGAAGGCGCCATCGACGCCTATGTCGACGGGCTGAATGCGCGCCGGGGCGCGGTGTTCTCTTCGAACTATGAATATCCCGGCCGCTATACGCGTTGGGACACCGCCATCATCGACCCGCCTTTGGTGATCTCGGCGCGTGGCCGGTCCATCCGCATCGAGGCGCTGAACCGGCGGGGCGAGGTGCTTCTGCCGGTCATCGTCAAGACGCTCGGCGATATCGCCGAGATCACGATCGCCGAGGCGTCGAAAAAGCTGATCCGCCTCGACGTCGCCAAGCCGGGCCGCGTCTTCACCGAAGAAGAACGCAGCCGCGTTCCTTCCGTCTTCACGGTTCTGCGCGCCATCACCGCCTTGTTCAAGACCGCCGAAGACGCCAATCTCGGCCTTTACGGCGCCTTCGGCTACGACCTCGCCTTCCAGTTCGATCCGGTCGACTACAAGCTCGAACGCAAGCCAAGCCAGCGCGATCTCGTGCTGTTCCTGCCCGACGAGATCCTGGTCGTCGATCATTATTCGGCCAAGGCCTGGACCGATCGATATGACTACGCCGGCAAGGGTTTTTCGACCGAAGGCCTGCCGCGCGACGAGATCGCCGAGCCGTTCAAGACCGCCGACCGTATCCCGCCGCGCGGCGACCATGAACCCGGCGAATACGCCAATCTTGTGCGCCGCGCGATGGACAGCTTCAAGCGCGGTGACCTGTTCGAGGTCGTACCCGGGCAGATGTTCTACGAACGCTGCGAGACCCAACCCTCCGAGATTTCGCGCAAGCTGAAGTCAATCAACCCCTCGCCCTATTCCTTCTTCATTAATCTGGGTGAAGGCGAATACCTGATCGGCGCTTCGCCCGAAATGTTCGTGCGCGTCAACGGCCGCCGTGTCGAGACCTGCCCGATCTCGGGCACGATCAAGCGTGGCGACGACGCCATTTCCGACTCAGAGCAAATCCTGAAGCTGCTCAATTCCAAGAAGGATGAATCCGAGCTCACAATGTGCTCGGATGTCGACCGCAACGACAAGTCGCGCGTCTGCGAGCCGGGTTCGGTGCGCGTCATCGGCCGCCGCCAGATCGAGATGTATTCGCGGCTTATCCATACGGTTGACCATATCGAGGGCAGGCTGCGCGAAGGCATGGACGCCTTCGACGCGTTTCTCTCGCACGCCTGGGCGGTGACCGTCACCGGCGCGCCGAAACTATGGGCCATGCGCTTCATCGAGCAGAACGAGAAGAGCCCGCGCGCCTGGTATGGCGGCGCCATCGGCATGGTCAATTTCAACGGTGATATGAACACCGGCCTGACACTGCGCACCATCCGCATCAAGGACGGCATTGCCGAGGTGCGTGCTGGCGCCACATTACTGTTCGACAGCATTCCCGAGGAAGAAGAAGCCGAAACCGAACTGAAGGCCTCCGCCATGCTCTCCGCCATCCGCGACGCCAAGACGGGCAATGCCGCCAGCACCGAGCGCACCACCGCGCGCGTCGGCGACGGCGTCAACATCCTGCTCGTCGACCATGAAGACAGCTTCGTCCACACGCTGGCCAATTACTTCCGTCAGACCGGCGCCAATGTCTCGACCGTGCGCACCCCCGTGCCGGAAGAAGTTTTCGACCGGCTGAAGCCGGATCTCGTCGTGCTGTCGCCTGGTCCCGGCACGCCCAAGGATTTCGACTGCGCCGCCACCATCGGACGAGCGCGCGCCCGCGAGCTGCCGATCTTCGGCGTCTGCCTCGGCCTGCAGGCGCTGGCCGAGGCCTATGGCGGCGAATTGCGGCAGCTGCATGTGCCGATGCACGGCAAGCCGTCGCGCATTCGCGTCTCCAAGCCCGGCATCATCTTCTCCGGTCTGCCCAAGGAAGTCACCGTCGGCCGTTACCATTCGATCTTCGCCGATCCGGTGCGGCTACCCGACGATTTCGTGGTCACCGCCGAGACCGAAGACGGCGTCATCATGGCCTTCGAGCACCGCAAGGAGCCGATCGCCGCGGTACAATTCCATCCGGAATCGATCATGACGCTCGGCCACAATGCCGGCATGCGCATCATCGAGAACATCGTCGCCCACCTGCCGCGCAAGGCCAAGGACAAGGCCGCCTAGAGACGATGGTCGAAACGCGGGACACGACGGCGGTCGCGGCGAAGGCCGCGACCAGGCGCAAGGTCGCAAGGCTTGCCTTCTGGTCGATCGTCGTCGCTTGTGTGGTGCTCGCACTCAAGCTTGCCGCCTGGTACATCACCGGTTCCGTCGCACTCTATTCGGACGCGCTGGAATCGATCGTCAACGTCATCGCCTCGGCCGCCGCGTTCTGGGCGATCCAGGTCAGCTACAAGCCTGCCGACCAGGACCATCCGTTCGGCCACCACAAGGCCGAGTATTTCTCGGCCGTCCTGGAAGGCGTGCTGATCGTGGTCGCGGCACTCCTGATCCTGAACGAGGTCTGGCAATCCTGGCTCCACCCCGTCCCGCTCCAGCAGCCTTGGGAAGGGCTTGCCGTCAACGGTGTGGCGACGGTCATCAACGCCTTCTGGGCCTGGGCGCTGATCCGTACAGGGCGCAACGCAAGATCGCCGGCACTGGTCGCCGACGGCCAACACATCATGACCGACGTCGTGACCTCGGTCGGCGTCTTCGCCGGCCTTGTCGGCGCGGTGCTGACCGGATGGCAGATCCTCGATCCGGCGCTGGCCGTGATCGTCGCGCTCAACATTCTTTGGCAGGGCTGGCATGTTATCGGCTCGTCGATGAACGGGCTGATGGACCGCGCCGTCGACACCCAGGAGCATATGCGCATCCGCGACATCATTTCGGCCAATTGCAAAGGCGCGCTCGAAGTGCACGACCTCAAGACACGCATCGCCGGCCGCGCCACCTTCATCGAATTCCATCTCGTCGTCGATGCCGACATGTCGGTCGGCGCCAGCCATGTCATCTGCGACCGCATCGAGGATGCGCTGCAGGCGGAAATCCCTTCCGTGCGCGTCACCATCCATGTCGAGCCCGATGATGAGGCCAAGCTGCCGAAGGGCACGACGGCGGTGCCGTTCGCGTGAGGCAGTTCACCACGTCTCGACTGACAGAGCTTTGATCCGCTCGAAGTCCTGGATATTGCGGGTCATCAGCGTAAGATCGCGCGCGCGCCTGCCCACCAATCAACGCATCGTAGGGACCAATTGGAGTTCCCAATGTGGCAAGCGTTGCCCGAATTTCTCCGGCATGTCTCGCGTCTTCCCGATCGAATTCGAGCACAGGAAACTGCAGAGCCTCGATACGCGCCAAATTTTCGACCCGTCGCTGGCTCTTTTCAGCACCATAGTACAGTTCGTGCACGACGATCGCCGAGACGGCAAAGTCCTGCGGCCTATGCCGTTTCAGCAGGCAAGCAGACCCTCATCGCCCTTCATGACCGCGATGACGGCATTGGTGTCGAGCAGGTAGATCACTTGAAGACGTCTTCCAAGGCAGCTCGATCCTGCCCGTCCTGACGTTCCAGCGCTGCCTCTGCGAAATCATTATCAAGCGGTCCAATCACTTGGTCGAGCCACGCCCAGTCCTGCGCAAGCGGTTCCAAGATGACGGTTTGCCCGTGACGGCGTATCGAGACCTCCTCTGTGTCGAAACGGAACTCCTTCGGCAGGCGCACGGCTTGGGACCTGCCTGACCAGAACACTTTTGCTTTGTCCATCGTGCTATCCTCAAATGAGATATAGCAAAGATATATCCCTTCGCGCTGACCTAAACAGGGCTCCGCTCAAGGCGCGCAAGCCGATTGCGGCATCGGTTCCAGCCGGTAGATCTTATCGTCCGACTTCGTCTTGCCGTCGGCTGCCTGTGAACAGAAATCGACGATCGCCAGGCTGTTGTTGGGATTGGCCAGCATCATCATGCCATTGGCGCCGCGCTTGAGGAAAATCTCCTTCTGCGTGATATCGCAGAAGAAATCGCTCATCTTCGAGCTCGCCGCGCAGCGCCACTGGTCGGCCTCGCCCTGGCAGGAATAGACCTGCGTGGCCTTGCCCGACTTTTGTCGCGTCGTGACCGAAACGGCGATGTCGGCGCCGTCAGGCCAATTGGCAAGGTCGCCGCCCGCCGCGAATGAAGCCAGTTCGACCGGCCCACGGAACACGCGGATCGACTGCGTCAGTTGGTCGGGATGCGAACCGAAATGCGCGGCATCGTAGTCGCGTCCGTAGCAGAAGGCCTGGTCGGGCTTCAGCCGGTCGCGCAGCGGCGGACCCATCGCCGGGTCAATCGGGTCGATGCGGGCGAACTCCGCCTTGCAGGTCGCTGCCGGCATCGGGTCGAGGCGGAAATTGTCGTCCTGCGAGCCCAGCGCCTGCCTATTGTATTCAGTCGTGCCGAGTTCCTCCTCGGAACCGGCATCGAGATAGATATCGGGCTGCAGGTCCGAAAGAATCAGCCGGCCCTTGTCGTCGACTTTCAGCGACGCCAGCGTACGGTCGCATTCCATGCCGCAATGGATCGGGTTTGATGCGCCATCCTCGGATGGATGATTACACCAGCCGCCGGCCCATTCCGGAGCCTTGGCGCCACGCACCGTGGTGGTGACGAAGCCATTGTAGGACGTGTCGGCATTCGCGGCCGGTTCCTCGTTCGGCCTGCTGACCGGATCATGGCCGTAGTAGAAGAAGATCCGGGCCACCTTCTGCTCCGGATGCGTGTTGAGGTGGTTGGCATCGTAGATGCGGCCGAAACAGGCGTCCTGACCGTTGGGACTGAGTTCGGTGAGCTTGGTCGCCCCGTCGGCGAAAGCTGTCGCGCCCAGCAGGCTCAACAAGGCCGCTCCGGACAGGACGCTTGCCAGTCTCTGTTCGAACGCCATGTGACCCCTCCGCATCGGCAGGACGCGACATCAATTTATGCTACACTCGGCACTGCGGCCACGCAATTCGCGGCCATCTTTCAACGGGGACGACTGTAATGCGTCGACGCGACATGTTCCGCGCGATTCTCGCCGGAGCCGGCACGCTGATTGGGCTGCGGGTGGCGCAAGCCGCGGCCACTGGGCCTACGAGATTGAAGGTCGCCTACCATCTCAGCGACCTCGACAAGGTCAATTTTGTTCTCGGCAACATCAAGAACCATTACGAAGGCACCGGCGGCAATGTCGATATCGCGCTGGTCGTCCATGGTCCGGCTCTTGCCGGTTTCAAGTCAAAGGGGGTATCGGCGGCGATCTCCGGTCGTTTCACCGGTCTCGTCCAGCAAGGGCTCGATCCGCATGCCTGCGCCAACACCATGCACGGCATGGATTTTTCGCTCGCCGACCTGCTCGACGGTTTTCATGCGGCCGACAGCGGCGGCGTCGTCAAGCTCGCTGAACTGCAAAGCCAGGGTTATGCCTATCTCAGGCCTTGAAGCTGCATGGACTGAATGCAAGGGTAGCAAGACCCGCTAAGAACCGCGAAAATCCCGGAGAAACGACAGTGCCAGCGACAACCACCCCCCTCGGGCTTGTCATTCCCGATCTCGCCGGCAAGGCGGTGCTGGTCACCGGCGCCTCGACCGGCATCGGCGCGGCACTCGCCTTGGCCTATGCGGCGCAGAAATGTCTGGTCGCGCTGCACTACAATTCCAGCCGTGACGCCGCCGAGAAGCTTGGCAAGGCCATCCGCGACAATGGCGGCGAGGTGTTTCTCGTCCAGGGCGATTTTTCCCTGGCCGCCGATGTCGAGCGTGTCGTCGAGGATAGTGCGCAACATTTCGGCCGTCTCGACGGGCTGGTCAACAATGCCGGCGGCATGCTCGGCCGCGTGCCCTACGCCGAGCAGACAGAGGCGCATTACGACGCGGTGATGGATCTCAACGCGCGTTCGGTGCTGACCGCCTCGCGCAAGGCGATGCCGTGGCTGAAGAGACAAGGCGGCTTCATCGTCAACACCTCCTCGATCGCCGCCCGCAACGGCGCCGGCGGTGGCGCCGGGCTTTACGGCTCGGCCAAGGCTTTCGTCTCCAACGTCACACGCGGCATGGCCAAGGAACTGATCGGCTTCGGCATTCGCGTCAACGCGGTGGCACCCGGCACCATTCTCACGCCGTTCCACGAACGCTACTCGACCGAAGAGCAGATCAGGGGCATGGTTGCCACCATTCCGCAGGGGCGCGCCGGCACGGCTGAAGATTGCGTCGGTGCTTATCTGTTCCTCTCCTCCGATCTGTTGAGCGGCTACATCACCGGCCAGGTGATCGAGGTGAATGGTGGCCAGTTGATGCCTTGAGCCGCGACCTGCATACTGACGAACGGTATACTCTTGTCGAAAACGCTGAAGGGAGACGAAGGGATGTACGGTCTGATCGGCAAGATGCGGGCGGCCCGCGGCCAGCGCGACGCTGTCATGGACGTCCTGCGCGCCAGCACCGGCGCCCTGCCCGGCTGCCTGAGCTATATCGTTGCCACCGACCCGGCCGATGCCGATGCCATCTGGGTCACAGAAGTGTGGACTGACCAGGCAAGCCACAAAGCCTCGCTGCAGCTTCCCGAAGTCCAGGCGGCCATCGCCAAGGCGAGGCCCTTCATCGCCGGCTTCGAGTTCCAGGTGGAAACCAACCCCGTCGGCGGCTTTGGATTGGCTGACGACAAGACGGGCTGATCCGGGTGGACGACTCGACGCAGTTCGTAAACATTAGCGATGCGAAGGCCAATCTTTCACGTCTCGTTCAGCGAGCCGCCAACGGCGAACCTTTCATTATCGCCAAGGCTGGCAAGTCATTGGTCAAGGTCATTCCTATGGATCAATCGGTGCCGGTACAATCGCGACGGGTTGGCTTTATGGCTGGTCAGTTTTCGGTGTCCGACCGTTTCGATCGCATGAGCGGTGGAGAAATCGAGCAACTGTTCGGCACAGACATCTGAGGCGATCGCTTTTCGATGCAGCGGGGGTTCGCATCCCTTACCGCTCAGTCTAAGACCAGAACATGGATTCCTCGCCCAAGCAGCCGTCTCCTGGCCAGCCGGCCGTCGAGCGCATGGCGCGCATGCGCAAGCCTTGGCAATGGCTGGCCCTCCTCGTCATTTCCGTGCTGTTTGCCGGTGCGCTCGAACTGGCCGCGCTGCCGGCGGCGCTGCTCATCGGGCCGATGCTGGCGGCCATCGTCGCCGGCACCAACGGCGCTACCGTGCGCGTGCCGCGGCTTCTGTTCGGCTCCGCCCAGGCGATCGTCGGCGGCCTCATCGCCGCTTCGATCTCGGCCGACATTTTTCGCGTCTTCTATGCCGAATGGCCGCTGTTCCTCGGCGCAGTGACAGCCACCGTCGCGGCGTCCAGCCTGCTCGGCTGGCTGATCAGCCGGTGGCGCATCTTGCCCGGCACGACCGCCGTCTGGGGATCCTCCCCAGGCGCGGCCACCGCAATGGTGCTGATGGCCGGCGCCTTTGGCGCCGACCAGCGCCTCGTCGCCTTCATGCAGTATCTGCGTGTCATCTTCGTCTCGATGACGGCGGCCATTGTCGCCAAGATGTGGGTCGAAACGTCAGGCGTCGAAATCCCGCCGATTATCTGGTTTCCGCCGATCGATGCTCAAGCCTTAGCAGCAACCATTGGCATCGCGCTGGTCGGCGGGCTGGCGGGAAAGCTTTGCCGGCTGCCTTCGCCCTCCTTTCTGGGCACCTTCATCTTCGGCGCGTTGATCCACCTTGGCCTCGGCGTGCCGATGCAATTGCCGCCCTGGCTGCTGGCTGTCAGTTACGCCATGGTCGGATGGTCGATCGGGCTGAACTTCACCAGGCCGATCCTGCGCCATGCGACACGGGCCCTGCCGCAGATCGTCGCTTCGATCGTGGCTCTGATCGCCTTTTGCGGCGGCCTCGCCTTCATGATCAGCCATCTGCTCGGCATCGATCCGCTGACCGCCTATCTCGCGACCAGCCCCGGCGGCATGGACAGCGTCGCCATCATCGCCGCCGCCGCCCAGAACGTCGACATCTCCTTCATCATGGCGCTCCAGTCGGCGCGTTTCCTGATCGTGCTGCTTGTCGGCCCGAGCATCGCGCGGCTGGTAGCGCGCGCGGTGAAGGAATAGGCTGCTCCGCCCCGGCTGCCGGCATACTTATGGATCGATCCTAACCCTCGTCGTCGCCCTCGGCCTGCGCGTCGCGACGCCAATAGGCCGTTACCAGGTGCCGGTCGCGGCCCAGGCCCCACTCCTTGCGCACGATCTTGCGGATCTCGCGGAAGTCCGTGAACTCGCATCCGGCCCAGACGTAGAGGTTATCGGCAAGCGCCATGTGGCTGCGCTCGCGCAGGGCGGCCGCCAGCAGGCCGGCGGTGCCGGCCGCGCGGTCGTGCCGGTAAAGCCAGGTGATTTCGATGTTGTCGCCTTGCGCCAGCGCGATGCGGTCGTCCGGGCCATCGACCTCGATGAGCGCCTCGACGCGGGTTGACGGCCGCAGTTCCCCCAGAATCCGGCCAATTGCCGGCAGCGCTGTGTCGTCGCCGACCAGCAGCAGGGTCGGCGCCGTCGGCGTCTCGCCGCCGCTTGGCCCGATCATGCCGATCACGTCTCCCGCCACCGCGTTCTGCGCGAATGTGGCAGCGGGCGTGTCATGGTCGGGGTGCAGCACGAAATCGACATCGAGCCAACCGCTTGTCGGATCCACCGCCCGGATCGTGTAGATGCGGACGGTGAGCGCATCCTCACCGGCAGGCCACACAAGCAGGCCGTCGGCGCCCATCGAGGGCCAAACGGGCGGCCTGCCCCGCGGCGGCAGCAGCAGCCGGATGTGCAGGCCGCCATGAGTAAACCGGCCAAGATCATCGCCTGCAAAGCGCAGGCGCTGCATATGCGGAGAAATCCGCGTTGACGACACAACCGTGATTTCGCGGAAGAAGATTGGGGTGCCGGTGTCGCTGCCGTCGCCTTGCCAGCGCAGTCCGCTCGTCGTTCCAAGGTGCTGCGCGACGTGGCCGGCGACCGTCATCTTCATGTAGGACAGGCAGGTTTCGTCTACGGCCGAGACGCGGATCAGCATGGAGTCGCCCTCGAGTGCCGCGCTCAGCGAACCGTAGTACAGGCGAAGTTCCCATCGATCGGCAACACCGGTCTCGACCTCGAATTCGCTGTGCTCGGTGCGCAGCCGGTCCATCACCGACCTGATCGCCGCATCGCTGATCCGGGTTTGCGCTCGCAGTTGGTCCATCGTTCGCGTCTTTCGAAACGGTTTGAAGCAATCGGCCGCAGGAGGGCCGCGCCGGCAGCGGCATGCCATAGACGTTCCGAAGTTTCCACATAAGTCATCTTATATATTGAACCGCTACGTCCCGTTGGCGGCCAGGTCCGGCCTCGGCCTGTTGGAAGGGCACGCACGTCGGCGACGACGTCAGACGGAACGTGGCCCGGCACGCGCCCGACTGTCGGCATGGCTTTCGGTACGGCTGTCGGTAGCTAATCAAGTTGTCCGGTTTGGTAGCACATGATCTGTCCGCTTCTGTTTTGGCGTCGAAGCGGTTCA
>NZ_VFWC01000011.1:0-212595 GCF_006442405.1 Mesorhizobium sp. B2-2-3
AGGACATCAACAAGGGTTTCGACCTCATGCATGAGGGCAAGTCGATCAGGAGTGTCGTGGTTTACTGAGGGCGGCCCCACGCCGCGGGCAACGGGCCCGCGACCTCTGTGGTCAAAAATGGGAGGAGAAAAGCATGGCGGAAAAACTGCATCCGAAAATCGACAATGGTCTGCCCAGGGAGAGTGCGAGCTTTATCGGCGGCACGCTGGTCTGCGCCTGTACCAGCAATCCGGTCAAGGTGAAGGTCAAGGGCCAGATCGCCCACAACCACGCCTGCGGCTGCACCAAATGCTGGAAGCCCGAAGGGGCGGTGTTCTCGGTGGTGGCCGTAGCCGGCACCGGCGACGTCACCGTCACCGAGAACGGCGACAAGCTGAAGGTGGTGGACCCGAGCGCGTTGATCCAGCGCCATGCCTGCACCGGCTGCGGCGTCCACATGCATGGACCCGTCGAGCGCGACCATCCGTTCAAGGGCCTGTCCTTCATCCATCCCGAGCGCTTCGAGGAGGATGGCTGGTCGCCGCCGGGCTTTACCGCCTTTGTCTCCTCGATCATCGAATCCGGTGTCGACCCGAGCCGCATGGACAGCATTCGCGGCCAACTGAAATCGATCGGCCTCGAACCTTATGACTGCCTCAACCCCGGCCTGATGGACTATATCGCCACCTGGACCGCCAAGAGGTCGGGAGCGCTTCCGGCCTGACGACCATGAGATTTGAGGCATGGGGCCGGACGGGTTGCCGGCCCCATGCTCATTTGGAGAGACAATGCCCGCACCCGCCATCCTCGTCGACGCAGACGCTTGCCCGGTCAAAGCCGAAGTCGAAAAAGTTGCCGAGCGCCACGGCGTCGTCGTCACCTATGTTTCCAATGGCGGCCTGCGCCCCTCCCGCGACCCCATGATCCGCAATGTCGTCGTGTCCAAGGGTGCCGACGCCGCCGACGACTGGATCGTCGAAAACGCAAAACCCAACGACATCGTGGTGACCGCGGACATTCCACTGGCCGCACGCACGGTGGCGCTCGGGGCCCATGTATTGGGGCCGACCGGACGTCCCTTCACGCCGGAAACGATCGGCATGGCGGTGGCAATGCGCGACTTGAAGCAGCATCTGCGCGAGACCGGCGAAAGCAAGGGCTACAATGCGAGCTTCGCACCGCAAGACCGCTCACGGTTTCTCGGCGAACTCGACCGCATCTTGCGGCGCGCTCTAAAATCCGCCACACCGCAGTAGAAGCCCAGCGCCATTCGGAACCATCATGGCCGCCGAAATCCCCTCCAGCACGCCCATGCACCGGCACATGCTGTTCGCGGTGTCGGCTTGTGTCGGCGTCTTTGCGCTTCTGATGGCGCTGCTGCTTCATGCGCCGCTCGCCTATTCGATCGGCGCCAACGCCTTTTTTGCCGCCTATGTCACGCTGGTGGTCGCCCAGATGCCCAAATTCACCGGCATCTATCTCAGCAAGAATGCGCGGGCCGCCGATCAGCCCGTGCTGGTCATCTTCGCCGTGACGCTGGTCGTCGTTGGCGTTGCCATCACAGCACTGTTCCAGTTGATCAACCAGAAAGGCAGTTCGAACGCGATGGAGCTCGGCTTCGCGCTGCTATCGATTCCCCTCGGCTGGTTCACCATCCACGCCATGGCGGCATTGCACTATGCGCATGTGTACTGGATGGACGGCGACCTGGTCGATGCCGGAACCAAGAAGAAAATCCCGGTCGGCGGCTTGCTGTTCCCCGGCGACAAACGGCCGGAAGGCTGGGATTTTCTGTACTTCTCGACGGTCATCGGCATGACGGCGCAGACCGCCGACACCAACATCTCGACAACCCACATGCGCCGCGTCGTGCTTGTTCATTCGATCCTGTCGTTCTTCTTCAACACGGTCATCGTCGCCGCCGCCGTCAATCTCGCCGTCAGCCTGGGCGGCCCTTGAGCTTCGATCTGATATTTTCGTGATCGATGAAACATCGGCTTGGCTGGCGACGTATCAGGAGGAGAATGATGCAGACAGCGGCCGCGCCGGATGGAACGGCCAGGAAGCGAGACCAGATGGAATCGGTTGCCATGAACCAACCCGCCGCCAGCGCGGACAGTGACGCTACGAAGGCCACGACATTGATCTACCGGCAATCGGCCTGGACGCGGCTGACGCACTGGCTGTGGGCCATCTCGCTCTTCTTCATGCTGCTTTCCGGCCTCCAGATCTTCAACGCCCGCCCGCAGCTCTATCTCGGCAAGCAGTCCGGCTTCGACTACAACAACACCGTCTTCGCTATCGGCGCCGAGAACACGAATGCCGGGCCGCGCGGCTATACCGAAATCCTCGGACACCGCTTCGACACGACCGGCGTGCTCGGCTGGTCTGGGCCGGCAGGACAAGAGACGCCCCGCGCCTTCCCGTCCTGGGCGACGATCCCGTCATACTACGACCTCGGCACGGCACGCGTCGTGCATTTCTTCTTCGCCTGGGTGCTGACGACGACGCTGCTTGTGTGGCTGGTCGCCAGCCTGGTCAACGGCCACATCAGACGTGACCTCGCCCCTCGCCTGGACGATCTCAGGCGCCTATCGCAAGATATCGCCAATCACGCCAGGCTGAAATTCCACCACACGCGCGAATACAACACGCTGCAGAAAATGGCCTATGGCGGCGTGCTGTTCGTGCTGTTGCCGCTGATGATCCTCACGGGGCTCGCAATGTCGCCAAGCATGAATTCGGTGCTGCCGTTCCTCAACGACCTGCTCGGCGGCCGGCAGACGGCGCGCACCATCCATTTCACCGTCATGGTGCTGCTGGTCGCCTTCTTCATCATCCATATTCTGATGATCGTCGCCGCCGGCCCGATCAACGAACTGCGCTCGATCGTCACCGGATGGTATCGGACCGATCCGCCGGCCCATGACGCAAAATCCTCCGAAAGGAGCGCCTGACATGGCAAAATTCGAGATCAACCGCAGGAAATTCCTGACCGCGGCCAGCCTTGGCCTTTCCGGCATCACGCTTTCCGGCTGCGATGCCTTCGACAGCCAGCTCGGCGTGGGCGACGGCCTGCGCAGCTTCCTCGAAAACGCCAACGATCTCACACACCGCGCGCAACGTCTGCTCGCGGGCCGTGATTCGCTGGCGCCGGAGTTCACTGAAGCCGATATCCGTCAGCCGATGCGCCCCAACGGGGTGACGTCACCCGACGACGATACCTACAAGACCCTGCTCGCCAACAACTTCGCCGACTGGCGGCTGGAGGTCTCGGGCCTGGTCGAAAAGCCGCTGTCGCTGACCCGCGAGCAGCTCATGAACATGCCGAGCCGAACGCAGATCACCCGCCATGATTGTGTCGAAGGCTGGAGCTGTATCGCCAAATGGACCGGCACGCCGCTGTCGCTGGTCCTCGACCAGGCGGTGGTCAAACCCGAGGCGCGCTACGTCATGTTCCATTGCCTGGACACGATCGACCGCAGCCTCTCGGGCGACATCAAATATTACGGCAGCATCGACCTCATCGACGCCCGCCACCCGCAGACGATCCTGGCCTACGGCGTCAACGGCAAGCCGCTGCCGGTCGAGAACGGCGCGCCGCTGCGTGTCCGGGTCGAGCGCCAGCTCGGCTACAAGATGCCGAAATATCTCTACAAGATCGAGCTGGTCGACGGCTTCGCCGCCTTAGGAGGCGGACGGGGCGGTTATTGGGAAGACAATGGCTACGACTGGTATGGCGGGATCTGATCGCAATCGGCACGATGCCGCCATTTTATTTTGCACGTCGCATGCAGGTGACAATCCGTCGTTGACGGGCTATGGATGACGAGTCGAGGGCTTTTGCGAGCCCTACCTGTTTGCGGGAGAGAGCAGCGAGAGCTGTCGCCGAAGGGGAAATCGCCCGAAATCTCTCAGGCAAAAGAACCGTAGACGGGAAAGACACTCTGGAAAGTCGGGGCCTGCCCCCGCGCCGAAGGTGTAAGCGCTGCCGACAGAGTTACGGGGCGCGAGTCTCTCAGGCTTCAGACAGAGGGGCACGGACTGGTCGCCATTCGCGACCGATTGCGTGCGACTCTGGAGAACACATGACGGGCGACACCAAACACCTTCCTCTCGAAGACATCCACGCAGCTGCCGGTGCGCGCTTTGGCGCCTTTGCCGGCTGGTCGATGCCGCTGACCTACCCGGCCGGCGTCATGAAGGAGCATCTTCACACCCGCGAACATGCGGGCCTGTTCGACATCTCGCACATGAAACTGTTCAAGGTCATCGGGCCGGGCGCGATTCCCCTGCTCAACCTTGCCTGTCCGCTCGATGCGGGCGCGCTCGAAATCTCACAGTCGAAGCTGACATTTTTCCTGAACGAGGCCGCGGGGATCCTGGACGATCTGATCGTCACCCGGCTGGGCGATACCAACTTCATGGTCGTCGCGAATGCCGGCAACGCGATCGCCGACGAGAAGCATTTGCGCGAGCTCGCGACCGGCTTCGATGTCAAGGTCGAACCGCTCGACCGGGTCTTCCTCGCCATCCAGGGTCCCGAGGCCTGGGCGGCACTTTCGCGCGCCGGTATCGAGACCGGGTCGCTGCTGTTCATGCATGGCATCGAACCGCGAAAGAACTGGTTCATGAGCCGGTCCGGCTACACCGGCGAGGACGGGTTTGAGATCGGCCTGCCTGAGGCAGACGCGCGCGGTCTCGTGGCGAAGCTGCTCGAAGACGAGCGCGTGCTGTGGATCGGCCTTGCCGCCCGTGACAGCCTGCGGCTGGAAGCCGGCCTCTGCCTGCACGGCCAGGACATCACCGCGCAAACCGATCCGGCAAGCGCGGCGCTGATGTGGGCCATCCCGAAGGACATCCGCGCGAACGGCACGTTTATCGGCGCCGACGCGCTGCGCACCGCCGTCGAGCGCGGCTCCGCTCAGAAGCGCGTCGGCCTGAGGCCGGATGCCCGCCAGCCGGTGCGCGCCGGCGCCACGCTCTTTGACGCCGACGGCAATCCCGCCGGCCACGTAACCTCGGGCGGTTTCGGCCCGTCTGCCGGCCATCCCGTCGCCATGGGTTATGTCCCGACGCCCTTGGCGAAACCCGGAACTCGGGTTTTCGCCGACGTGCGCGGAACGAAGATTCCCGTCGACGTTTCTTCCCTGCCCTTCCTCCCGCATCGCTACCGCAAAGGATAATTTTCAGATGGCAAAGACCTATTTCACCGCCGATCACGAGTGGCTCAGCGTCGAGGGCGGCATCGCCACCGTCGGGATCACCGACTACGCGCAGGAGCAGCTGGGCGACCTCGTCTTCGTCGAACTGCCCGAAACAGGCAAGAAGCTCGCCAAGGGCGACACCGCCGTCGTGGTCGAATCCGTCAAGGCGGCCTCCGACGTCTACGCGCCGGTCGACGGCGAGATCACCGAGGCCAACGCAACGCTGTCGTCCGATCCGTCGCTGGTCAATTCGGCGGCGACCGGCGCCGGGTGGCTATGGAAAATGAAGCTTGCCGACGAAAGCCAGCTCGCCAGCCTCATGGATGAGGCCGCCTACAAAGCCCATATCGGCTGAAATCAGGACGCATTGACATGACCGCAGCACCCTACCCCTTCTCGGCCCGCCATATCGGACCCGGCATTGCCGATGTGAGAGCCATGCTGGCCGTCATCGGCGTGCCCTCAGTGGAGACGTTAATCAGCCAGGCCGTGCCGAGATCGATCCGCCTCGACCAGCCGCTGTCCCTGCCCGCGCCGGCCAGCGAAGCCGAAGCGCTGGCCGAATTGTCGGTGACCATGGCCCGGAATACGGTTCTGAAGAGCTTCATCGGCGCCGGATATCACGGCGTGCACGTGCCGCCGGTCATCCAGCGCAACCTGTTCGAGAACCCGGCCTGGTACACGGCCTATACGCCCTACCAGGCGGAGATCAGCCAGGGCCGCCTGGAAATGCTGTTCAATTTCCAGACGTTGGTTGCGGAACTGACCGGCCTGCCTGTGGCATCGGCTTCGTTGCTCGACGAAGCGACAGCGGTCGCCGAAGCGATCGGCATCGCATTGCGCCATCACCGCGACAAGCGCACCAGGGTGGCTCTCGCCGGCACGCCGCACCCGCAGACGCTGGATGTGGCGCGCACCCGCGCCGAGCCGCTCGGCATCGAGATCGACGGCGAGACGATCGACGACAACACAGCCGCCCTGCTCGTCTCCTGGCCGGACACTTTCGGCGTCTATGGTGATCACAAGGCGGCCATCGACAAGGCGCGCGCGGCCGGCGCTCTGGTCGTCTTCATCGCCGACCCGCTCGGCCTGACACTGACCGACACGCCGGCAAGGCTCGGCGCCGACATTGCCGTCGGTCCGATGCAGCGCTTTGGCGTGCCGATGGGCTTTGGAGGCCCGCATGCCGCCTACTGCGCCGTTGCCGACAAATTGACCCGGCTGATGCCCGGCCGCCTGGTCGGCCAGTCGACCGACAGCAAGGGCCGTCCAGGCTACAGGCTTGCCCTACAGACGCGCGAGCAGCACATCCGCCGCGACAAGGCGACGTCCAACATCTGCACCGCGCAGGCGCTGCTTGCCAACATGGCGACAGCCTACGCGATCTGGCACGGCCCCGCCGGCCTTCAGGCAATCGCCGGGCGCATCCACGCGCTGGCCAGCCGCCTGGCAGCCGGGCTCAAGGCGGCAGGCTTGCCGGTGATCGGCACGAGCCGCTTCGACACGGTGACGGTGGAGACGAAGGGGAAGACCGCGCAGATCGCCGCCGCCGCCGAAAAGGGCGGCCGGCTTCTGCGCGTCATCGACGCCGACCGTGTCGGCATCGCCTTCGACGAGACCTCTGACGAAGCCGACCTGGAAGCCATTGCCGCCTTGTTTGGGGCCAACCCGAGCGCGGAGGCCGCCGCCGCCATGCCCGGCAAGCCGCGCGGCAAGGAGTTTCTTACCCAACCCGTCTTCCACGAGAACAAGTCGGAAACCGAGATGATGCGCTTCCTGCGCCGGCTGGCCGACAAGGACCTGGCCCTCGACCGCGCGATGATCCCGCTGGGGTCCTGCACCATGAAGCTCAATGCCGCGGCCGAGATGGTGCCTGTGAGTTGGCCTGAAATCGCCAACATGCATCCCTTCGCGCCGGCCGCGCACTCGGCAGGCTACCGCGCCATGATCGACGATCTGGAAGGCTGGCTTTCGGAGATTACCGGCTTCGATGCGGTAAGCCTCCAGCCCAACGCCGGCAGCCAGGGCGAATATGCCGGATTGCTGGCCATCCGCGCCTATCACCGCTCGCGCGGCGAGGGCCATCGCACGGTCTGTCTGATCCCGTCCTCCGCGCACGGCACCAATCCGGCGAGCGCGGCGATGGCCGGCATGAGCGTGGTCGTCGTTCGCTGCCTGGAGGACGGCAATATCGACATGGACGACATGAGGGCCAAGGCCAACGAGCATTCCAGGAATCTCGCGGCGCTGATGTTCACCTATCCCTCGACGCATGGCGTCTATGAAGAGGGCGCGCGACATCTCTGCGCCCTCATCCATGAGCATGGCGGCCAGGTCTATTTCGACGGCGCCAACCTCAACGCCCTGGTCGGCCTCGCCCGCCCGGGCGACATCGGCGCCGACGTCTGCCACATGAACCTGCACAAGACCTTCTGCATCCCCCATGGCGGCGGCGGCCCGGGTGTCGGCCCGATCGGCGTCAGGGCGCATCTGAAGCCCTATCTGCCGGGCCATGTCACCGAAGGCTCCGCGCATGCCGTGGCCGCCGCACCTTTCGGGAGTGCCTCCATCCTGCCCATCACCTGGATGTACATCCGCATGATGGGCGCTTCCGGCCTGAAGCAGGCGACCGAGACGGCGATCGTTTCGGCCAACTACGTCGCGACGCGGCTCGCCCCACACTTCCCGCTCCTTTACAGGGGCAGGAGCGACCGCGTTGCCCATGAGTGCATCCTCGACACCCGCGTGCTCAAGGAGAGCGCCGGCATCAGTGTCGAGGACATCGCCAAACGGTTGATCGACTACGGTTTCCATGCGCCGACCATGTCGTTCCCGGTCGCCGGCACGCTGATGGTGGAGCCGACCGAATCCGAGCCCAAGCGCGAGCTCGACCGCTTCTGCGAGGCGATGATCGCCATCGCGGGCGAAGCGGCCAAGGTTGCGAGGGGCGAGTGGCCCCTGGCTGACAATCCGCTGGTCAATGCGCCGCACACCGCCGCGGAGGCGCTGGCCGGCCAGTGGAGCCATCCCTATTCGCGCCTGGAAGCGGCCTACCCCGCCGGAGACGCCGACATGGCGGCGAAATACTGGCCGCCGGTATCGCGCATCGACAATGTCGCCGGCGACCGCAACCTGGTCTGTTCATGCCCGCCGCTGTCGGACTATTTGGGCGCGGCCGAATAGTCTCGCAAACTATGCTGAGCGCAAGGCCGGCTTGATCGGCTCGGCCTTGCCCATCCTTTTGTGGCTGACGACGCAATTGCGGCCCGCGCGCTTGGCGGCATAGAGCGCTGCGTCCGCCTCGGCCAGCACCTCGCCGAGGCTGTTGCCGTTGGCGCCGCCAAAGCCGATGCCTCCGCTGACAGTGCTGCGCAAGGGACCGTGGGAGGTCGCAACGATCTCGGTGCCGAAGGCGACGCCGATCTTGCTTGCGAGCTCGTAAGCCCTCTCTTCGGTCACCCGGGACATGACGATCGCGAATTCCTCGCCGCCGAGACGAAAGGCGTCGACGCCCGTTCTGGCATATTTTCTGATGACTGCGGCGAAGCGGCACAGAACCTGATCCCCCACCGGGTGACCATAGATGTCGTTCGTCTTCTTGAAATGATCGAGGTCGAACATGACGACAGCCATGAACGGACCGAAGGCCCGTTCGCCATGGAGCGACATCAATCCCCGGCGGTTCATCAGCCCGGTCAACGGATCGGTCATCGTCTCGGCCTTCAGCTCGATCTGCGCCTGCAGGTGATGCAGGGAAAGCGTCAATGCGCCGAGACCGGTCATGCAGGCCACGGCCACGACCGAATTCAGGCGTTCGGCCCAGTTATCGGGGGCTGCCCCGAGCGTCCATTGCCCCTTGGCCACCAGGACGACCGCGCAAAGTGCAAACGACACCGCACAGGTGCCGCCTAGGAACGAAACCACCAGCAGGATTTTGCGATCATGACTGCCGTTGAGCCAGAACATGGTTCCGATCGCCGAGAGCAGCACAGTCACCGTTACATAGGTAACGATGAAGCCTACCCCGTCGAGACCGAGGGAAGTCACCGCCGCGCAGATCGTCATGGCGGCCAATGTCGGCAAAATGGCACGCCGGTAATCCGGCACGCCGAGATACTGCATGGCCGAGAGGCAGATGACCAGGAAACCGAGGCTGAGCAATGCAAGCGCGACCTGGCAAAGCAGCGGATCAGGCTCCTTCGTGTATCGCCAGAACAGGATGACATGCACAACGAGCACGAGAATGCCGCACCCCACCGTCAGCACGAAGCTGGCCCGGGGCGCGGCGAACCAGATCGCGAACATGGTGATGCTGAGGCAGATGCCCGACAGCGCGGCTGCGAGCAGGAGCGAACTGAAATCCAGCATATTGGGCGGGGGTTCCCTGAGCGTCGGCCTTACCGCTGCATTCTAGGTCAACGACAGCCATCAGACATGATTTTCAACTGATCTTCCGGCTGAGACCTTCGGATAGAGTTTACAAAGCGTCGACGCCGAGTGTCCCAAAATCGTCCTCGCGACAATCGTGGCCACCAGACAGCCGTCAGCCCTTGTTCAGGAGGGCAAGATTGGCATCGACGACCGTGGGGTCGGCCATGCCGGCCTTGGCTTCGAGCAGCAGCGCCCTTGCCTTTTTCCTGTTGCCGCGCAGCAATTGCGAATAGCCCATATTGTTGACGATCTGCGGCTTGCGCCCGGCGACCTTGAGCAACTGATCGTAGGCACGATCGGCGAAGTCGAAGCGGCCGAGTTCGTCATAGGAAGCGGCGAGGCCCATCCAGGCTTCCGGATTGTCGGCCTTCAACTCGACGGCCTTGCGGAAATGCTGTTCGGCAAGACCGTAATTCGCGTCGCGAAATTGCGCCTTGCCTTCCGCCAGATCGGATGTGCTGACGTCCTTCGCGGCCGGTTGAATGGCGGTGGTTTTGGTGGTGTCGACGCCACTCGTCGTACAACCAGACATCATCAAGACGGCCGCCATCGCGGCCATTGCCGTTAAATTGCTGTGACGCATGCCCCTGCCCCATCGCCCGGTTTTTTGCCGGGTCGTTCTTCAGGAAACACACTATTCCAGAGCAATTAAACTTAGGTGCCGAAACGCCGCCAAAATTAGGCCTTGGGTACACCAGCTATTAACCACCAGGCCGCAACGCCTCAACCATGGCCCAGCGGCGTTCTCACGGTTCCAGGGCCTTGAGCCCCGCCGGAACCGTATACCGGCTGCCGTCATAGCGCAGCCGGTAGGTTTGGCTCACGGGCTTGCCGGGATGGGACTGGCACTCGCCATTGCTGTCGGGCAACGGATTGTCGGTGTCCATCCGTTCGACCACCGTGATGTCGTGATAGCCATGATGTTTGGCCGGGCTCATCGCCAGGCTCACCTGACTGGTATGGAAGAATCCGGCGCAATTGGTATCGCCCTCGCCGCCATTGCCGGCCACGACCAGGCCATCGAGAACCATCCGCAGGGCATCGCCGTCCTCGGCATAGAGCCGCAGGTCGGTTTCACTGAAAGGGTTAGGCAGCGAATTGTTCGCCATTTCGATGCGCAGGCCGAAGGCGGAGACATCGGGCGCCAGCGCATACCGGCCGGTATCGAGTTCGACTTTGCGGATGGCGATGGCATCATCATTCATCAGCCCGGGCTGCAGCAGACGCTGGCGCACCTGCCGGCTCTTCCTGTCGATGACCAGAAGCTCGATATCGCCGGCATGCGCGTAGTCGCTGGGTTGCGAACTGTCCATCAGCGGCACCGCGACCAACAGCAGGTCGTCATGGGCGGGCCATATCTTGCAGACCAGCCCCGGCGGGTCGCCAAATGCAGACGTCAGGGCGATGCTGGTGTAGGGTTCGAGCGTGAACGAGGCACCGTCAGCGCTTTTGCGGGCGTTGGGATAGGCCTGCTGCACCAGGGCAGCGGTATCGCCGCAATCGGCTGCAGCCCAGACGGGCGACAGACTGGCCGCGGCAAGGCCGAGGACAAGAGCGCGCAACAGCATTCGCATGGACTTCTCATTCATTTGCGGACTTTGCAGATCGCCGGCTTCACTGAGTATCAGCAAATCCTAGTGGCCGGTCATTTTGACGATGATCGGAATGACCGCGATCATCAGCACCACCGGCAGGATGCAAACCACGACCGGCACCGACATCTTGGCCGGCAAGGCATGCGCTTTTTCCTCGGCCAGCGACATGCGCTTGTGGCGCATTTCGTCGGAAAAGACGCGCAGCGCCCCCGACAGGCTGGTGCCAAGCTCCTTGGACTGTTGCAGCAGCGTGGCGAAGGAGCGCACCTCGTCCAGGCTCAGGCGATCGGCGAGCGCCTTCAGTGCATCGTCGAGGCCGCGCCCGGCCCGCAACTCCAGCGACACGAGCTGCAGGTTCCGGCTGAGCGACGGGTAGGTCTTTGCGAGTTCCTTCGAGACGCGCTCGACGCCCGCTTCCATGCTCATGCCGGCATCCGAACAGACGATCATCAGGTC
Organism: Mesorhizobium sp. B2-2-3; assembly: GCF_006442405.1. Classification (NCBI taxonomy): domain Bacteria; kingdom Pseudomonadati; phylum Pseudomonadota; class Alphaproteobacteria; order Hyphomicrobiales; family Phyllobacteriaceae; genus Mesorhizobium; species Mesorhizobium sp. B2-2-3. The sequence goes on from NZ_VFWC01000011.1 coordinate 11,669, forward strand.
CATGAAATCGGGGAAGCCGTTGCGGTATTCGCGCATCTTTTCCCGTATCTTCTGGGTCAGCACCAGCCCTGGCAGGAAATAGCCGGCCACGCCCGACAACACGACGAAGGCCCAGCGGCTGGTCACCGTGGCGTCGGGACTGGCCATCCAGCGGTTGAGCACGAAGACGGCGAGCGCGATGCCCACCATCGCCGTGAAACGGATGAGGAAGAACATGCCGACGGCGCGCGGCTCCATGTAGCCCGCCTGGATGAGTTTCAAGCGCAGGCGGGCGACATTTTCCGGATCGCTCTTGGCGTAGAACTCCTGCGCCTTCTTCACCGCCTTCTCGCGAACGACACCGGTATTCTTCTTCTGGGCCGGTTCCGGCCTGGCGGCCACTGGACCCTCGTCGACCTTGAGTCTGCGCCTGACTTCGTTGCGATCGCCCTTTGCCACCACCATCGGCCAGGCAAAAGCGGCAGCGCCCACGGCCAGCAGCAGGACAGCCACCGGCATCAGCGAGGTCGGCGCGAGCGAGGCGAGGAATTCGACGACCTTCTGCATGTCAGAATTTGAAGTTCGACATTTTGAACATGATCAGATTGCCCAGCATCAGCCAGGTGACCGAGCCACCAACCATGTACCACGTCTTAGGCACGCCCCAGACGTCGCTGTAATACCCAGGCATGAATGCCATGATGGTCGTGAACAGCAGCGCCGGCACGGCCGTCAGGATATAGGCCGACAGACGGCCTTCGGTTGAAATGGCGCGCACCTTGCGGCGCAGCTTGCCGCGTTCGCGGATCGTCGTCGACAGTCCGTCGAGGATTTCGCGCAGATTGCCGCCAGAACTCGTCTGGATCGACACGGCGGTGACGAACAGCGGCAGATCCTCATGGCCGACCCTGTCGAACAGCGAATTCAGCGCCGAAACCAGATCCGAACCAAAGGTCACCTCATCGGCAATCACGCCGAACTCGGTGCCGATCGGGTCGGGCATTTCGCGCGACACCATGGCGATGGCCACCGGTACCGGATGGCCGGCCTTGAGGCCGCGCGTAATCAGTTCCAGCGCTTCCGGCAACTGCATGCCGAACCGCTTCAGCCTGCGCTTGCGCATGGAGCGCATCGCCATCACCGGCAGCACCGGCAACACGACGACAAACAGAATGGCGCCCATCAGCAGCGGCAAGCCATACCAGATGGCGGCAAGGGCCGCAGCCAGCGCCATCCCCGAAGTGATTATCAGGAACTTCGACAGCGGCATGATCATGCCCGACTGGGCGCGCAGGGCGCGAAAACGGTCAGGCGAGAACAGCGACGTGCCCGCATCGAGACCACGCTCCTTACGCAATTGGATCAGCACCTGTTCCTGACTGATCCTGTTTTCCTGCAGCTTCATGCGCCGGTTGATGGCGGTGCGCCTGTCGCTGCGGCCGGCATAGAGCAGGTAAACGGCCTCGGCGATCATGATGCCGGTCAATGCAGCCCCGGCATAGACGACATAGATCGCGCTGAATCCGTCCAACACCTGGTTACTCCTGCGGCCGGCCGGGTTCGAAATAGCGCCCGGGAAACTCGATGCCCATGGCGCGCAGGTCCTCCAGGAAGCGCGGCCGGATCCCGGTCGCTTCGAAATGGCCGAGGATCGTGCCATCGGCGTCCATGCCGGTGCGCACGAAGCGGAAGATCTCCTGCATCTGGATGACGTCGCCTTCCATGCCCGTCACCTCGGCGACGCTCGTCACCTTGCGCTTGCCGTCGGAGAGCCGGGTCAACTGGACGATGATGTCGATGGCGCTGGCGATCTGGCTGCGGATCGACTGCACCGTCATCGGCATGCCGGTCATGCCCAACATCTGCTCGAGCCGCGAAATGGCATCGCGCGGCGTATTGGCGTGAATGGTGGCCATCGACCCTTCATGGCCGGTGTTCATGGCCTGCAGCATGTCGAAGGCCTCCTCGCCGCGGCACTCGCCGAGGATGACGCGATCAGGCCGCATGCGCAGCGCGTTCTTGACGAGGTCGCGCTGCTTGAGCTCGCCATGGCCTTCGATGTTGGCCGGCCGGGTTTCCATGCGCGCGACATGCGGCTGCTGCAACTGAAGCTCCGCCGCATCCTCGATGGTGATCAGCCGCTCGTCCTCGGGAATGAAGGCCGACAGCGCGTTGAGCATGGTCGTCTTGCCGGTACCGGTGCCGCCCGAAATGATCGTCGTCTTGCGGGCATGTACTGCCGCAGCAAGCACTTCGGCCATGTTCTGGGTGATGGCGCCGAATTCGACCAGCCGGTGCAGGCCGAGCTTGTTCTTGGAAAATTTGCGGATCGACACCAGCGGCCCGTCGACCGCGACCGGGCGGATGGCGGCGTTGAAACGCGAGCCGTCCAGCATGCGGGCGTCGACCATCGGCTGCGATTCATCGACGCGGCGGCCGACCGCGGCAACGATTTTGTTTATGATTCTAAGCAGATGCGCCTCATCCTTGAACGGGATGTGGACCTGCTGCAGCTTGCCCTTCTTTTCGACGAAGCAGTTCTGATGGCCGTTGATCAGGATATCGTTGATATCGGGGTCCTTGAGCAGCGGCTCGAGCGGGCCGAGCCCGACCATCTCGTCGACGATGTCGTCGACCAGGGCATCGAGTTCGACGGTGTTGATCGCCATCCGCTCTTCGCGCGTCTTTTCCGACACGAAATCATGCACCTGCCGGCGCATCTCGTCCCTGGGCAGCCGCTCCAGCGCGACAAGATTGATCTCCTCGAGCAGCAACCGGTGGATGCGCACGCGCGCATCGAGCACCTTGTTAGCACTCTTGCCCGGCACGGCTTCGGCTTTCGCCGGCAAGACCTTCCGGCTCGTCGGGATGACGACCGCGTGGTGCGCAACCGCCGTCGGCTCGGCGGAGCGCTGGGGACGCGCATCGCGGTTCTGCAAGGTGGAAAAGCGGCTGCTCATCCGGCCTTCCTCTTCAAAAGGCTCTTGCCGAAGCCGAACAGCGATTTCGATTTGCCCGGCGCCGCCGCCACTTCCTCCGGAAGGATGATCCTCTTGAGGTCGTTGACGACGTTGGCATTGGCATCGATCTCGTGCAGCGGCACGCCGCGATCGACAGCCTCGCGCACCAGCCGGTAATTGTTGGCGATGCCGCCGACGAAATGCTCGCCGAGGATTTCCTGGACGTCCGCCTGCTTGATGCCGCTGTCAAACATCTTCTGCTCGAAACGGTTGACGATGACGTTCGGCTTCACTTCCTTGCCGGCGGTCTCGTAGACCGCCTGGATCAGGCGTTGCGTGTGGCGCAGGCACGGTACCGTCATTTCGGCGACGATGTAGAGCTTGTTGGAGCCGAGCAGCACCGTCTCCGTCCACGGAAACCAGGTGCGCGGCATGTCGATGACGACATTGTCGAAATAGGCCGAGACGAGGTCCAGCATCCGCACCACGACATCGGTCTTGAACGATCGCATCTCCGCCGGCTGCGTCGGTGCGGCCAGAACACAAAGTCCGCTGGCATGCTTCGACAGCATCACGTCGAGCAATTGCCTGTCGAGACGCTCCGGCTGGTTCTCGATTTCGGTGATGTCGAAACGCGGCTCCAGGTCGAGATATTCGGCGCAGGCGCCCTGCTGGAAATTGAGGTCCACCACGCAGGTCGAGGCGCCGCGCGTCACTGAATGATGCAGCTGGAACGCGGTCTGCAAAGCCAGCGTCGTGGTGCCGACGCCGCCTGCCGCGGGCATGAAGGTATAGATCTGCGACTCGGTGTTTTCCTCGCGCCCCGGCCCTTGCAGCGCACGCACCACCGAACGCACGAGATCGGCCGTGGTGATCGGCTTGACCAGGAAATCCGCGACCTTGAGCTGCACGAGGATGCGCGCGGCGGCGGCGTTGAACTCCTGGGTGACGACCACGACCGGCGCCTTGCCTTCCAGCCGGCGCATGACGCGTTGCAGCGCATCGATCTCCTCAAGCTTCGCTGCGTCCATATCGACGATGATCGCGCCGAGATCGGCCTCCTGGACCTCGCCGCGAAGTTCGGTGATATTCTTGTCCACCGTCGAGAGCTGGATGATCTCCGAGGCGGCAAACGCCGTCCGGGTGTCCTGCGCGAAGGTTCTGTCCGTCGATATGAGCAGGATTTTCCTGATCTTGATGCCGTTTGCCATTTATTGTCAGCCTGTGATCTCGGATCAATTGTCGGCGCTGGCTTGCGATGCCTTGGCGCTGGCCGCCTGCTCGGCGGTGGCGGGTTCCGTGCTGCCGCGCTGGGCAGGCACGAGAAGCCTGGTGTTCTGGACGCCGTATTTCCAGGGATCGACCATCTGCATGACGGTGTTGGCGGCCTGGGCCTCCCCGGCGCCGCTGGTCACGCCTTCGCTGCGCACATAGTCGTCACTCGTGCAGCCGGCGGTGAAGCCGGCAAGCAGCAAGGCGACGCTCGAGCTCAAGACCATCCGCATGGCTTCAGTCCTTCGGCAGGTCGAGGAAATGCCCGACTTTGGTGGCGGGAGCGGCACGCGCGGCGCTGCCGTCAGCCAGCGCCAGCGCGCGATTGGTGTCCGACGCCCTCACCTCCTCGGTGTTGTTGAGGAAATAGTCGACATTGCTGGCAGGCTGCGTGCCATCGGTCGGCTCGGCCATTTTCTTCGACGGATCCACCGGCTTGACAAGGTAAGGCGTGACGATGATCACCAGGTCCGTCTCGCGCCGCTGGTAGGATTTCGACGAGAACAGGGCCCCGAGCACCGGCATCTTGCCGAGGCCCGGTATGCGCGAGGTGGTGATGTCGTTCTGCGACTGCAGCAGCCCCGCGATCATGAAGCTCTGGCCGTTCTTCAGGTCGACCGACGTCCTGGCGCGGCGCACGATGAAGCCGGGCACCGAGATGCTGCCGATATTGTAGGAAGCCGACGCGTCGATCGAGGAGACTTCCGGCGCGATGTCGAGGCTGACCAGCCCGTCCTTCAGAACGGTGGGCGTGAAATCCAGGCTGACGCCGTACTTCTTGTAGCTGACGGAAATCTTGCCGTTGTCTTCGGAAACCGGGATCGGAAACTCGCCGCCGGCCAGGAAGCTCGCCGTCTCGCCGGACCGGGCGATCAGGTTCGGCTCGGCCAGCCGACGAGCCAGGCCGCGCTCTTCCAGTGCCTTGATGGCGATGTCGATGGAAACGCCGTTCGACAGCAGCTTGCCGATGATCTCGCCGGTCCCCGCCGGCTCAATGGTGCCGGGAGCAATCGTAACGTCGCGTCCGCCCATGCCATAAGCGAAATTGGCACTGTATTTGGCGCCGAGATCCTGCCCCGCCTGGCGGTTGATCTCAACGAAGCGAACATTGAGCTGGACCTGCTGCGAGGACGAGATGTTGACCGAATTGATCACCTCCTCATTGCCGGAGAAGCGGGTGGCGATCTTGTTTGCCTTTTCGGCGGCGACCGCGTCATCCGCCTCGCCCGACAGCACGACGCGGCCATTGGCGGAGCCGACCTTGATCTTGGCGTCCGGCACGCTGGCGCGGATCGTGTCGGCCAACTGGTCGGTATCGAGCGTCACTTCGATGTCGACGGTGCCGACGAGCTGCTTGTTCTCGTCGAACAGGGCAATGCCAGTGGTGCCGAGATTGTTGCCCAGCACATAGAAGGATTTGTCGGTCAGCGGGTTGACGTTGGCGATCTCCGGATCGCCGATGACGATCTGGTAGAAGGCCGCGCTCGTCATGATCGTCTTTGGCTTGCCCTTGGCGACCTTGATCGAGGCGTTCTTGGTCGCCGAGACATAGACGATGTCGTTGTCCGCCCTGGCCGGGCCGGCGAAGATGCCGGCCGCCGCCATCGTCACCGCCATCGCCATCGCCTGCGCGACGTGCAACCGGCCTGTCATTCGATATTGAAGTTGCCTGAACATTGTTCCCGTCCCGTCCGGTCCCCACCGGTCCTGCTCTGGTTCCACTCAGGAACCTGATATTCCTATTTCTGGTCCCGCGCAGGAACCTGATATTCCTCGGCCGTCGTTCCACGCGTCACGATGACCGTCTTGAATTTCGGCTTCTCAGGCTCCTTTGCCATGGCGTCGAACAGCGAGCCGGCTGCGGCCTGCGCCTTGCCCGCCACCGATCCGCCAAAGGAGGAGATGGTGGTCACACCGTCCTTGCCCTCGCCGCCCTCGCTGGCGGAGCGAAGCGACAGCGACAGCGTGCCGACAGTGCGGGCCAGCGCCACTTTCTGCGCGCCTTCGGTGGTCACCTCGATGGTTATGGAATTGGCCACCTGCGGGGTTGTTTGGCGCTCGTCGGCGCCCTGCCCGACGCTCAGCACCTTCGCGTCGGCAACGACGATCTCGGAGGTGATGGTCGAGCCGGCGGCGCCTTGCGCATTCTTGGCCACTTCCTGGATTTCACCGGCATCGCGCGTCAGCACGACATCGACCCGGTCGCCCGGCGTGACGAAGCCGCCGACGCCCGCGATCTCGTCGGTGCGGATCGTGACGGCCCGCATGCCGGTCGTCAGCATGTTGGAGAGCGTGGCGCGGCCATTCGGGCCGGACAGCTTGGTAAGCAGCACCGGTTCATTAACTTCGATCGGCGACAGCACCACGCGGCTGCCGTCCCCGAGCAGTCCATCGATGGTGGCGAAGGCGCCCTGCGGCAGCGAATCCTGCGGCCAGGGGATTTCGTTGAGTTTCGCGCGGTCGAGATCCATGCCGTACCGCAACGGTGCATTCGCCACCACGATTGTCTTGAATTCAACCCTGGGTGCGGCCGGAGCGGTGATCGATGCGGTTTTCTCCTCGGCGTCGGCCCTGGCCTGGCGCTTGACCCAGAAATCCGCGGCAAAGATCGAGATCGCGCCGAAAACGGCGGCGATGCCGATCATCGTTATGGCCTTGCCCCTCACGCCCAAACCCCTGATGCCCGTCGTTTCTTGTTATGTTGGCTCACGCTAGGCGGCATTGTTAAAGAATCAGGAATCTTCTCGCTGGCTATCCGCCTGATTTCCGCCGGCTTGGTTATCGAATGGTTTTAGGATAAGAGGGGGTTAATCCCCGAACGTAACAGGAACCTCCGTCGCTTGGCGCTGAAAAGCGTGGCAGTATCGGCGGGTGATTCGCAGCTTGGGCTCTATGGCAGGCATGGACGACAACAACGATCTTTTCGGCAATCTGGAGAAGCAGCCGCAACCGGTTCGCACACCGGCGCGTCCGGCCGATCCGCTGGTGCAGGCGGCAGCCAAGCGTCCGGCGGCGGCGTCTCGTGACGGCTCAGAGGGCTACAGCGCCGCCGATATCGAGGTACTCGAAGGCCTGGAGCCGGTGCGGCGCCGTCCGGGCATGTATATTGGCGGCACCGACGACAAGGCCATGCACCATCTGTTCGCCGAGGTTATCGACAACTCGATGGACGAGGCGGTTGCCGGCCATGCCACATTCATCGATGTCGAGCTTTCGGCTGACGGCTTTCTCACCGTCACCGACAATGGCCGCGGCATTCCCGTCGATCCGCATCCGAAGTTCAAGAAGCCGGCGCTCGAAGTGATCATGACGACACTGCATTCGGGCGGCAAGTTCGATAGCAAGGTCTATGAAACCTCGGGCGGCCTGCACGGCGTCGGCGTCTCCGTGGTCAACGCACTGTCGGATCATCTCGAAGTCGAAGTCGCGCGCGGACGGCAACTTTACCGGCAGCGCTTCTCGCGCGGCATTCCGGTCAGCGGCCTCGAGCATCTTGGCGAAGTTCACAACCGGCGCGGCACCAGGACCCGTTTCCACCCCGACGAGCAGATCTTCGGCAAGGGCGCCGCGTTCGAACCGGCGCGGCTCTACCGCATGACGCGCTCGAAAGCCTATCTGTTCGGCGGCGTCGAAATCCGCTGGACCTGCGATCCCTCCCTGATCAAGGAAAAGGACACCACTCCGGCCAAGGCCGAATTCCATTTTCCCGGCGGCCTCAAGGACTATCTGAAAGCGTCGCTTGGCGACGAATTCCAGGTGACGCGCGAAATCTTCGCCGGCAAGAGCGACAGGCAAGGCGGCCATGGCTCGCTGGAATGGGCAGTGACCTGGTTCGGCGGCGACGGCTTCATCAACTCCTACTGCAACACCATCCCGACCGGCGAAGGTGGCACCCACGAGGCCGGCTTCCGCAACGTCTTGACGCGCGGCCTGCGCGCCTATGCCGACCTCGTCGGCAACAAGCGCGCCTCGATCGTCACGTCGGAGGATGTCATGATCTCGGCGGCGGGCATGCTGTCGGTGTTCATCCGCGAGCCTGAATTCGTCGGCCAGACCAAGGACAGGCTGGCGACGATCGAGGCGATCCGCATCGTCGAGACGGCGATTCGCGACCCTTTCGACCATTGGCTGGCCGACAATCCGCAGGAAGCCTCGAAGCTGCTCGAATGGGTTATCGCACGCGCCGACGAGCGGGTACGACGCCGCCAGGAAAAGGAAGTGTCGCGCAAGAGTGCGGTGCGCAAGCTGCGCCTGCCGGGCAAGCTTGCCGATTGCACGCAGAATGCGGCCGCCGGCGCCGAACTCTTCATCGTCGAAGGCGATTCGGCCGGCGGCTCTGCCAAGCAGGCGCGCGACCGCGCCAGCCAGGCGGTGCTGCCGCTGCGCGGCAAGATTCTCAACGTCGCCAGCGCCGGCAACGACAAGCTGGCCGCCAACCAGCAGATTTCCGATCTGATCCAGGCGCTTGGTTGCGGCACGCGGTCGAAATACCGCGACGAGGATCTTCGCTACGACCGCGTCATCATCATGACCGACGCCGACGTCGACGGCGCTCACATCGCCTCGCTGCTGATCACCTTCTTCTACCAGGAGATGCCGAACCTGGTTCGCGGCGGACATCTCTATCTGGCGGTGCCGCCGCTCTACTCGATCCGGCAGGGCGGCAAGGTCGCTTATGCGCGTGACGACGCGCACAAGGACGAATTGCTGCGCACCGAGTTCACCGGGCGCGGCAAGGTCGAGATCGGTCGCTTCAAGGGCCTGGGCGAAATGATGGCCGCGCAGCTCAAGGAGACCACAATGGACCCGAGGAAGCGTACGCTGCTCCGGGTCGATGTGATCGATGCCGAGGCCGCCACCAAGGACGCGATCGATGCGCTGATGGGCACCAAGCCGGAGGCTCGTTTCCGGTTCATCCAGGAACGCGCCGAATTCGCGGAAACGGAAGTGCTGGATATCTGAGCGCAGGCCGGTCGATCAAGGCTTGCGGAGACGCGCGTGTGAGCTGGCAACGGCTGAAAGACTATTTCGAAGCGGCTCTTGCCGGGTTGACACAGCCGACCCGGTCGGACTGGATCTTCGCCTTGCGCACGGTCTCGGCCGGCCTGATCGCGCTTATGGCCGCCTACGCCCTCAAGCTCGATCACCCGCAATGGGCGATGATGACGGTGTTCATCGTTGCCCAGCCGGTCGCCGGCATGGTGTTGGCGAAAGGCTTTTATCGGTTGCTCGGCACGCTGGCGGGCGGTGCTGCCGCAATTGCCATCACCACTGTCTTCGGCACGAATCCCTGGGTGCTGGTGACGGTGCTTGCCCTATGGATCGGCATTTGCACCTTCGTGTCGTCGCTGCTGCGCAACCCGGAAGCTTACGGAGCGGCGCTGGCCGGCTACACCGCGATGATCATCGGCTTGCCGGCGTTTGGCCAGCCGCATCTCGTCGTCGACCTCGCGGTCGCGCGCTGTGCCGAGATCGTACTCGGCATTGTCTGCGCCGGCCTGACCAGTCGGCTGATCCTGCCCAAATTGGCCAGCGAGGCCATCATCTCGCGGCTGAAGCGCAGCATTCTCGACCTTGCCACCTATGCCGGCGGCGCCTTTTCCGGTGGCGACACGGCAATGCTTTCCGGCCTGCACCGGAAGCTGGTCGCTGACACCCAGACGCTCGCCGAGATGCGCGCCTATGCCAGGCTGGAGGCCCCGAGCTTCGCGCCGCGCGCCCATCCGGTCCGGCGCACCATCGGACAACTGCTTTCAGCCCTGTCCGCGGCCCGCGCGCTGCATTCACACGCCGCACCGAAGAACGCGGCGCTCATTCCGGTGCGCTCGGAGCTGCAAGCCCTCGTCACTGAAATGGCGGCGACGCCGGGCGCGCTCGACGACACGGCGCCCTGGCTGGCACGGCTCGACGCGATCGGCGCCAAAGCGACGCAAATGCCCGAGGCCTTGGCTGACCAGGACGACGACAGGGTCGGCACCGTCACCCGGCTCACCATCGCCGCCGATTTTGCCGAAGCGCTGAAACAGGCGCTGCGCGGCCTCGATGCCTTGCGTGCGCCCGTCGCGCGGCCTTCACGCGAACGCAGGCCCCCGGCGCTGGTGGTACATCGCGATTATCACGGGGCGAGCCGCAACGCGCTTCGCGCCGCGCTTGCAACGCTGCTGGTCGCCGCTTTCTGGCTGACGACGAGATGGTCGGAAGCCGCCGGCACGGTCATTCTGGTTGCCGTCGTGTCGAGCTTGTTTGCCGCCCGCCCCGATCCGGTGCGGGTAGCCTGGGGGTTCTTCCAGGGAACGCTGTTGGCTCTGCCCTTTGCCTTTCTCGTCGGCCAGATCGCGCTTCCCGTTTTTCCTGGTTTCGGCTGGTTCATGCTGTTCGTCGTACCGATCCTGGTGCCGGCGGCGCTCGCCATGGCCAATCCCCGCTATGTCGGCGTGGCGACGGCCTTCGCCATCAATTTTCTTGCTTTCCTCAGCCCGCACCAGGCGATGACCTACGACCCGGGCCCGTTCTTCGCCGGCTCGGCCTCGATCCTGGTCGGCATCCTTTTGGCAATCGGCGTCTTCATCATCGTGCTGCCCGCCGACCCATGGCTCGCGGCGCACCGCATCGTGCGGGCCATGCGCGAGGATCTGGCGCGGCTTTGCCTGCACGAGCGCGTGCCGAGGCGTTCGGCCTTCGAGAGCCTCGCCTATGACCGCATCAACCAATTGATGCCGCTGGTGCAGACCAGCGGCAGGAAGGGTGAAGCGGTTCTGGGCGGCAGTGTCGCCGCCGTCACCGTCGGTCTGGAGATCCTGCGGCTGCGTGGCGCACAGCAGGCGCACGCCGTTCCGGCCGAGACGACGCTTTCGATCGCCAACTTCCTGCGTGGACTGGCACGCGAACTGCTCTTCCGCGCCCCGGGCGATCCGCAGACATCCACCATTGCCGTCGCCCGGCAGTATGCCGCCGGCATCGCCCAGCGAAACGCCACTGGTGAAATGCTCCAGATCGCGGCGTCACTACGGATTATCGCGGCGGCGATGGAGGATTTTCCGGATTTTTTTGCCAGGGATAAAGGCTAAGTTAAGCGGCTGCGATCGCCAGCGCATGGCCGCGCGCATTTTCACGCAACGCAGCGAGATGGATCGACTTGATCAGCGCGGCGAGATCGCCTTCCGCGGACTGTCCGCCCAATTCCTTCAGCATCAGCCAGCTGACTTCCTGCACGCCGGCGACGCGCTTGCCGTTGGCGACCTCTCGCCAGATTTTCAGCGCGCGCAAGATGACCGCGTGCGTGGCGGCAGCCAGGCCGGCACTGCGGAACAGCGCCTGCAAGGCCACGTCGTGTCCGCCGGCCAGCAGCGCCCTCACTCTTTGGGCGGACTGCTGGCTGAGCGCGACCAGCGCCGAGCCGAAGAAGTCGACCTTGCCATGCGCGATGGTGCGAATGAGGAAGCTCGCGGTGAGATCGCCGCGTAGCCTGAGATGCTCGATCAGTGCTGCATGTTCTTCCTGGCGCGTGCCCTCGATCAGCGTCACGCAGGCCTTGACGCAGGCGTCGCGCATGACGCGGTCGGCCCGGGCGGCTCCCATCAAGGCCATGACCAGCGGCGAGGTCTTGAGCATCTCACCGAGCTTGACGAGCAGCATATGCCGGCAGTCGGCAGGCAGGCGTGCATCCGATATAAGCGCCTCGCGCACCAGCGGCAGATGGCCGTGGCGCTCGGCCATGCGGCGGAAACTCAACGAAGCGATATCGGCGCCGCTGTTGGCCAAAAGCACGGCGCAGGCCTCCGCCTCGCCGATCTCTGCGATAGCCGCCGACAGCGCCATCGAGACCAATGGCCGATCGGCGATCAGTTTTTGCGTCGCCTTCGGACCTGAAGCCACGCGATTGATCAGGTCTGCGTCGGTAAGCAGTGGCGATCGCGTCAGCACGACGCCGGCGACTTCCGGCTGGTCGGAAGCAAGCGCGCTGATGATCTGGGGCGGTGCGTGATGGCTCATGGACAGCGCCTCGGCCATCGCCAGCCGTACCTTCGACGATGCGTCGTCGAGCAGCAAGGTCAGCGCCGCCTCGGCGGCGCAGCGATCCTCGAACGGCAATTCCGCGTCGACATAGGCGCGGGCGAGCGCGCTTGCCGCCGCGGCGCGCTCCGATACCCTGGCCGTGTAGATCCATTTCAGGAAATGCGAGACAACAACCATACCGCCTGCTTACGCCCCTTGCCGGAAGGTTTCCGACCCCGTGCCGGACGTTAGGCCGAATTGGTTTATGAAGCGTTCACCATGTTCGTTAACTGGCTTGCGAGCGCTGGATGCAGCGCCTATCAACCGTCCAGCAGCGGAGGAGAATGAAATGGCTGGGCTTTATCTCGAGGAGTTCGTCGTCGGCCATGTCTTCCAGCACACGCTGCGCAAGACCGTCACCGAGAGCGACAACATGATGTTCTCGGTGATGACGCTGAACCCGCAGCCGCTGCATATCGACTTCGATTTCGCCGCCAGGAGCGAATGGGGCAAGCCGCTGGTCAACTCGCTGTTCACGCTCGGCCTGATGATCGGCATTTCGGTCAACGACATCACCGTCGGTACGACTGTCGCCAATCTCGGCATGAAGGAAACGGTGTTTCCGCATCCGGTCTTCCATGGCGACACCATCCGCGTCGAGACCACTGTCGTCTCGGTGCGCGAATCCAGGTCGAAGCCCGATCGCGGCATCGTCGAGTTCGAACATCGGGCCTATAACCAGAACGGCGACCTCGTCGCCAAATGCACGAGACACGCCATGATGCTGAAGAAGATAGCCTGATGCGTTCGCTGCTGTTCGTTCCCGGCGATTCCGAGAGAAAGCTGGAGAAGGGCTTTGGCGCCGGCGCCGATGTGGTCATTGTCGACCTCGAGGATTCGGTGGCGCCCCAAAACAAGGCATCGGCGCGAATGACCGCGGCGCGCTTCATCGCCAGCCACAGGGCGAAAACAAGGTCGGCAATCTACGTCAGAGTCAACGACCTTTCGACGGGATTGACGGACGACGATCTTGCAGCGCTTATCCCGGCAAAACCCGACGGCGTCATGCTGCCCAAATCGGCTGGCGGCCAGGATGTCCAGCACCTCTCGGCAAAGCTCAGGCTGCGCGAAGCGGAGAACGGCCTGGCCGACGGCGCGACAAAAATCCTGCCGATCATTACCGAAACACCGGCGGCCGTGCTGGCGGCGGCGAGCTACGCCGGGGCAAGCGCGCGACTTGCCGGGCTGACCTGGGGCGCGGAAGACCTGTCGGCGGCGATCGGCGCGCGCACCACCCGCGACCAACATGGCCGTTACACCGAAATATTCCGCTTCGCTCGCGCCATGACCATTCTCGCCGCCGGCGCGGCGAAAGTCGCGGCGATCGACACCGTCTTCCCGAATTTCCGCGATATGGCGGCCTTCGAGGCCGAATGCAGGGAGGCCGAACGTGACGGCTTCACCGGCAAGATGGCGATCCACCCTGATCAGGTGCCGGTCATAAACGCCGCCTTCACGCCCTCGGTGGAAGCGGTGCAACAGTCGGCGGCAATTGTCGCGGCATTCCAGGCGGCGGGAAATCCCGGCGTCGTCGGCATCGACGGCAAGATGTATGACCGGCCGCATCTGCGGCTGGCCGAGCGGCTTCTGGCACGCGCCCGGGCAGCCGGAATCTCCGCCTGACCGCTACCAGACCAACGGGATCAGGCGGTAGCGGACATGGGCCGCATAGTCGTCATAGCCGCGCAGGCCGGTGCGAAGCGTTTTTTCCTCGATGAATGTGCGGATGGCCAAGAGAACGATGAACACGACGACCAGTGCCAGCCCCCACCAGGAGCCGAGCAGGAGAGCCGTGCCGGCAAAGAAGAGGATGGCGCCGGCATACATGGGATGGCGCACATAGCTATAGGGACCCGTTGTGATCACTTGCTGTCCGCGCTCCGCCTGGATCTTCACGACGGGCGCCGCGAAGCTATTCTCCAGCATCGTCAGATAGCTGATCCATAGTCCGACCAGCAGAACCAGCGCACCGATCGCCTGTACCCAGACCGGAACGACGGACCAGCCGAAGCGGTAGTCGAAACCCATGAAGGCCAGCCAGGCAAATATGCCGAGCAGGAGTATGCTCAACAGAACCTTGTCGGCCGCGGTCTGGTCCTTCTGGATGGGAGAGCTCAGCCGTTCGTTCATCAGCCCGGGATCGCGCCGGGCCAGCGTCACGCCAAGGGTCAGGCTCAGCCCGGTCATCACCGCCAGATATACCCAGGCTCCCGGCCAGGTCAGCGTACCCGCTGTCAGGAAAAGCAGCGCGCCCATGGCGCCGAACCACACGAACGTCTGGAGGATCAATCTCGAGACCATGATCAACCTTCCATGATATTTGCCGTCGGCATTTACCAGCAACAGACTACCGCCGACCCTCAGCGGACTATCGCCCATCCCGCGCCTGGACGAAACGGTCCTGGTGTGCAGAAGGTTTCGTCATGCCGCGTCATCAAGCTCAGGGCGCGTCGTGATGACGGCTCGCCCTCAGGAAAGCACAGTGACTGGGCCCCCTTGCGGGCTAATCCTTGCCCCAACGCGGCCGGCGCATCGAAAACACTTCGTTGACGCTGGCATAATCCATGTAGCCGAGGCGAGCGACATTGCCGGCCTTGCTGATATCGAACAGGCCGTCTTTCAGGTAGGCATCGTCAATATGCACGCCGATCACTTCGCCGGCCACGACGACGGCGCTGGTCGGCGTTCCGTCCAGGGCCTTTGGCCGGAACACTTCGGTCACCTTGCATTCGAGTGCGGCGGGTGCGGCCGCCACGCGCGGCGGCGCGACAAGACGCGACGGCGCCATGGCGAGATCGGCATAAACGAACTCGTTGACGCCGCGCGGCGCGTCGACCGACGTCCGGTTCATCTTCTCGGCGAGATCGCGGCCGACCAGATTGGCGACGAACTCGCCGGTCTCCTCAGCGAAGGAGGCACTGTCCTTCTCGCCCTCGGAGGAAAACCAGACGATGAAGGGCCTTGTCGAAACGGCATTGAAGAAGGAATAGGGCGCGAGGTTGATCTCGCCGGCCCCGTTAAGGGTCGAGATCCAGCCGATCGGGCGCGGCGCCACGATCGCCTTCGACGGATCATGCGGCAGTCCGTGCCCCTTTGACGGCTCGTAGAACACTTACCCCGCCCAGGGCCCGGCATAGTCCGCATAAAGCTTTGCCGGATCGGGGCGCGGCCGCTCCGGCGCCGGGCCGCCATAGGAGCCGATATGGACGAAGCCGATGACGCGCTCTTGCGGCGCCAGCCCCAGGATCGCCCTGCCTTCCGGCACGTCTGAATACCAGTTGCTGATCATGTTGGTGCCATAGCCCAGTGCGTTGGCAGCAATCATCAGGTTCATCGCCGCCATGCCGCCGGACAGGAACATCTCCCATTGCGGGATTTTTGGATTTTCCTTCGGCACCGACACCACGCCGATGACCAGCGGCGCGCGCGAGAAGCGCGCCAGCTCCTGGTTGCGGCGGCCATCCGGTAAAGGTCCCTCCCGCTGTTCGGCAAGGGCCGCCAGCTTCCTGCCGATTTCGATGCGGGCATCACCGCGATAAAGAATGAAGCGCCAGGGCTCGAGCCGGCCATGATCGGGCACGCGCGTGGCCGCGGCGATCATCGTGGCGATCTCGGCGTCGCCGGGCGCGGGCTCCTTCAAGTCCGGTATCGGCGCTGAATTGCGGGTCAGCAGGAAGTCGATGATCGGGGACGCCATGGGCGCAAGTCTCCTAAGTTCGATTTTGAGCTGAAGCGCGCCATGGGAATGCGAGGCGGCTCGGGCATCGACGCGGGCGCGCCAGGCTGGAGAGTCGTATCCGTCGGACTCTTAAGCCTTGAAATTGCCACCGCCATGGGCTTCAACGCAAGGCATGTTTGAGGGGGCTTTGCGTCTTTTCCTGATCTGGGTCTGCACCCTGCTGCTCATGGCGCCGGTTTCCGTTGCCGTGGCACAGAACGTGGATGGCGTCAGCGACCTGAAGCTTCCCGGAATTTCGAGCTACGCGACGCCGAAAGGCGAGACATCGCTGGCGCTTGGTGGCGGCGGCGCCATCACCTTGTCCGCGCAATTGACCGACAAGGGAGGCGATATCACTCGCGGTATCGTCTGGCGCGTCTTCAAGCCGGAGGCCGTCAACGGCAAATTGCCGATGGTGGCTTCCGCCCATGGGGGCACGGCGGTCTTCCAGCTCGAACCCGGCAGCTATCTGGTTCACGCTTCCTACGGCCGGGCCGGTGCCACCAAGCGCATCACTGTCGGCAAGGACGCCAAACGCGAGAGCCTCGTGCTCGATGCCGGCGGCCTGAAGCTCGACGCCGTCCTTTCCGGAGGGGCGCGCATCCCGCCAAAGAAGTTGCGCTTTTCGATCTATGAGGGCAATGCCGAACCCAATGGCGATCGCGCGCTGATCATTCCCGACGTCGAGCCCAACAGCGTCGTGCGTCTCAATGCCGGCATCTACCACGTGGTCTCGACCTATGGCGCGGTCAATGCCGTCATCCGCTCCGACATCCGCGTCGAGGCCGGCAAGCTGACCGAAGCCACCGTCGAGCATCACGCCGCCGAGATTACCTTGAAGCTGGTGCGTGAAGCGGGCGGCGAAGCGATCGCCGACACGTCGTGGTCGCTGCTCAACGAATCCGGCGATCCGATCAAGGAAACCGTCGGCGCCTTCGCCTCCATGGTGCTGGCCGAAGGCGACTACACGATCATCGCCAAGAACCGCGACCGGATCTACCAGAAGGATTTCACTGTCGTGGCCGGACAGAACCAGGAAATCGAGGTTCTCGCGACGGAAGCAGCCGCGATGGATCCGGAAGAAGGCGCGGATTAGTCAATTCCGGAAAGCCTCGAGCCGCTTTCCCTTCGGATCTCCACGAAATGGACCTACGCCGCCAGCTTGGCTCGTGCCGGCAGGAATGGAATCCGGCGGCGAGGAACCGGCGGCGCCAGATCGAAGACGCCTCTATAGAGGCGCTCGAGCAGCGCCTTGCGGTCGCGCACGGGCTCCAGTTCGTTCCAGTTCAGCACATCGCCGACACGCACGTCGATCGACTTGCCGGAAAGCCGGGCGAACTCGTGGATAAGCAGCGAAATGCGCAGCGTCAGCGATGCCTTGCCGACGAACTTCGCCACGCGCCCGTCGCGCTCGGCCATGTTCATGGGGCCGCTGACCAGATGGAACAGCCTGCCGTTCTGGCCGGAGAAATGCATCGGCACTACGGAAGCCTTGGCATCCTGCACGAGACGGGCCGGAAACATCTTCCATGGCAGATCGCGTGCCTGGCCAAAACCTTTCGGCGCGGTGGCGACGCCGCCGGCCGGAAACACCACGATGGTGACACGTTCTTTCAAGAGCCGCACAGCCTCGTGACGCACCGCCATGTTGTTCTTCAGAGCGTCCTTGGTCTCGGAAAAGTCGATCGGCAGCGAGTAGGGCTCCATCTCGCTGATCTTGAGCAGATCCTTGTGGATCATGACCCGGAACGGCCGCCCAAGCTGCTCGGCCAGCGACAGCACGGCAATCCCGTCGCCGATGCCAAAGGGATGATTGGCGACGATCACCAGCGGCGTGTCAGGCAGGGTCTGCGGCGGCCATTGGTCGGGGGTTCGCACCCGCACATCGATCAATTCGAGCATGCGGCTGAACACGCGCTCGCCGGACGGGACCACCTGGCGGCGCCAAAAATCATAAAGCGCTGCAAAACGGTCGCGTCCGGACAGGCCTTCGATGGAATGGATGACCCACCGCGTCAGCGCTGGCTGTCGGGGATTAGCATAGGAAAGCTCGGGAAACGGTTTTTCACGCAATTTCAGCTTGAGCATGAGGGCTTGTTACAAGACTGCCGTGACAGGGATGTGAAAATGGAGGGATGTGAAGACGGTGCGATATGGAAATGGCGGCGGACTGCTCCACCGCCATTCCGCTTGAAATACTACCGGGTCAGGCCGCAGGTTTGCGTCGGCGATCGGGCGTGACCGCTTCTTCGGTCAGCTGCGCGACCGCTTGGGCGAGACCCAGCGACTCCTGATCGCGCGATCCGAGGCGGCGCATGTTGACCGTCTGCTCTTCCGCCTCGCGCTTGCCGCAGACGAGGATGACCGGAACCTTGGCTAGGCTGTGCTCACGGACCTTATAGTTGATCTTCTCGTTGCGCAGATCCGCCTCGGCGGACAAGCCCGCGGCTTTCAGCTTCGCCACCACTTCGTTCGCATAGCCGTCGGCGTCCGAAGTGATCGTCGCCACCACTACCTGCAGCGGCGCGAACCACAGCGGGAAATGGCCGGAATAGTTCTCGATCAGGATGCCGAGGAAGCGCTCCATCGAGCCGCAGATGGCACGGTGCACCATGACAGGCTGTTTCTTCTCGGAATCCGAGCCGATGTAGAAGGCACCGAAACGCTCCGGCAGGTTGAAGTCGACCTGCGTGGTGCCGCATTGCCATTCGCGGCCGATGGCATCCTTCAGCACATATTCGAACTTCGGCCCGTAGAAGGCGCCCTCGCCAGGATTGATCGAGGTCTTGATGCGGTTGCCCGATCGCGTCCTGATCGTCTCCAGCACGCCGCTCATGATCGCTTCGGCGTGATCCCAGGCTTCGTCGGTGCCGACGCGCTTGTCCGGCCGGGTCGACAGCTTCACGCTGATTTCGTCGAAGCCGAAATCGGCATAGGTCGACAGAATCAGATCGTTGATACGCAGGCACTCCGACGCCAGTTGCTCCTCGGTGCAGAAAATATGCGCGTCATCCTGCGTGAAACCGCGCACGCGCATCAGCCCGTGTAGCGCGCCCGACGGCTCATAGCGATGCACATTGCCGAATTCCGCAAGCTTTACCGGCAGGTCGCGATAGGATTTCAACCCGTGCTTGAATATCTGCACATGGCCAGGACAGTTCATCGGCTTCAGCGCGAACACGCGGTCGTCATCGGTGTCGTCGCCGGCAACCGTGACCTTGAACATGGCGTCGCGGTACCAGCCCCAATGGCCCGACGTCTCCCACAGGCTCTTGTCGAGCACCTGCGGTGCGTTGACCTCCTGGTAGCCCTGCTCGTCGAGGCGGCGGCGCATGTAGTTGACCAGGTTCTGGAACATCTTCCAGCCCTTGGCATGCCAGAAGACGACACCGGGCCCCTCTTCCTGGAAATGGAACAAATCCATCTCGCGGCCGAGCTTCCTGTGGTCGCGCTTTTCGGCTTCCTCCAGCATTGTCTGGTAGGCGTCGAGCTGCGCCTGATCAGCCCACGCCGTGCCGTAGATGCGCGTCAGCATCGGGTTGTTCGAATCTCCGCGCCAATAGGCGCCCGCCACCTTCATCAGCTTGAAGGCATTGCCGATCTGCCCGGTCGAGGCCATATGCGGACCGCGGCAAAGGTCGAACCAGTCGCCTTGCGCGTAGATCTTGAGATCCTGATCGTCAGGAATGGCGTCGATCAGTTCCAGCTTGTAGCGCTCGCCCTTGTCGGCAAAGACCTTTTTGGCCTTGTCGCGCGACCAGACTTCCTTCGTGAACGGCTTGTTGCGCGCAATGATCTCGCGCATCTTCTTCTCGATCACCGGGAAGTCGTCCGGAGTGAACGGCTCGTTGCGGGCGAAGTCGTAGTAGAATCCGTTCTCGATCACCGGCCCGATGGTCACCTGCGTTCCCGGCCATATCTCCTGCACGGCCTCCGCCAGCACATGTGCCGCGTCATGGCGGATGAGTTCCAGCGCGCGCGGATCGTCGCGGGTGATGATCTCGATCTTGCCGGACTTGCCGAGCGGATCGGAGAGATCGCGCACGGTACCGTCGATGGCATAGGCCACGGCCTTCTTGGCCAGCGACTTGGAGATCGATTCGGCAAGGCCTGCACCGGTCATCGCCGCATCGTAGTCGCGCACGGAGCCATCGGGAAATGTCAGGGAAACGGCATTCAGCATCAGGTATTCTCCTATCCAGTCCCGCAAACGAGCGCGGGTGGTGAAATGCAGGTCGTCAGCCGTTCGAGGCTGCGGCCTGCCAGATAGCCGGAGGCGTCCGGCGGCGGCAGTCTTTTATGGGCAGATGCCGCCGCCGTAAAGCCTCGGCTATTTAATCAGCAGCGGCAGGTCCTTCAGGAAGGCCGCGCGCGTCGCGAGCCCCTTCGGCATATCGCTCCGCTTCGTATCGACGACGAGCCGGGCAAACACGATCTGGCGGCCGTTTTTCTGCGCCCAGCCGACGAACCAGCCGAGTGAACGCCTGTCCTTGCCGCCCTCGCCTCCCCTGGTGCTGCCCGTCTTGCCCTGGACGGTCCAGTCGCCGGCCTTGAAGCTGGGTAGGATGGCTTTCGTCATGTCGTGAGCCTTGGCCGAGACCGGTATCTTGCCGGCGAGGAGCTTACGCAGGAAATCGACCTGCTCGACCGGCGTGATCTTGAGCGAGGAGTTCACCCAGGAATGAGTCAGGCCGTCATTCTTGCCGGGATCGCCGGAAACGTCCGCATTGCCATAGCCGAACTTCGAGACGTAGCCGGCAAAGCTCTCCGGTCCAAGCCGGCGGGTGATCTCGCGTGAATACCACAGCACCGAGTCCCGCTCCCAGATCATCGGATCGACGGTCTTGTGGTCCCGCTTGACCGCCTTGAATTCAGGTTTGTAGTCCCAGCTCGGCGTGTGCTCGTCGCTTAGTATGCCGGCATCGTAACCGATCAGCGACAGCGGCACCTTGAACGTCGAGGCCGGGCTGAACCGCTGATCGCAGACGCCGTTTTGGTAAAGCGTCTTGCCGCTCTGCGCATCGGCGATCAGCGTGCATTGCACATCCCCGAGCGGCGCCGACTGCGCGCGCATCGGAAATCCCAGAAGCCAGGCAAGCAGGAACAGGACTCCGGCAAGGATGAAGGGAAGACGGTCGACATTGCGCATTGGATGCTCGCTCCAGAGGGGGGTTCGGCGAGCGGCTTAGCGAGGTCTCTTGTCTCGATTTTGTCTCAAATTCGCAGTTATTGTGCAGGCTGCCGTTAACCCTACCAGATCGTAAACGGTTGCCTTGAAGAACTGACCGGCAGTCAGCTTCGCGCCTCGTCGTGGTTGCCGCCGATCCGCCAATATCGCCACGGCGTAAACCAGACATACCGATCCGCCAGAACCTCCGGAACAAGGTCGACGCCATGGGTGCCGAATGGTCCGCAGCGCAGAACCCTGAAAAATCCCATCCAGCCGCCGGCCCAAAGGCCATGGCGGGCGATCGCCTCATGCGCGTATTCCGAGCAGGTCGGCAGGTGACGGCAGGAATTGCCGATGAAGCTGGACAGCGTCAGTTGATAGAGGCGCACCAGCGACGTGCCCAACACCCGGCCGGGGGTCTTGCGCCACGGGCCGGACCAGTTGCGGCCTTGCCGCGGCGGCCCGGCTGTATGTGTATGCCCATGCTGGTCGCCCACTGCGATCTCCGTCTTTCCACACGATAGATGTGGGCTTCATCGGGAGAACGCAATCCCGCCCCTGCTTGCTGAGCTTTCACGGGCGGAAGCGGCGAAGTGGCTGCCGATCAGCCGGCAGTGCCCATCGGCGGGGGCTAGACTGCTCTTCGTGGTGCTTCCGACGGGTCCTTTCGTCACGCCACTGATAGGTTGCAATCCGCATCACATCGCCAAAAATCTCTAGCAACTGGACCATGGCCGTATCTCCTTGACGACGAGTAGACCGCCGCTGGCCTTCGCCTTCAAACGAGTATAATTTCCACTTCGGATAATCCTGGGTTATGCGAATGAAGCGTGGGCGACTGCCGCTGACGGCCTTGAGGAGCTTTGAAGCAGCCGGGCGGCACCTGAGTTTCAGCAGGGCGGCCGAGGAGCTTTTCGTCTCGCAGGCAGCGATCAGCCGGCAGATCCGCGAGCTCGAGATCTTTCTGCGCCGGCCCCTGTTCGAACGTCACCATCGCCGCGTCGAACTGACCGATGCGGGCCGCCGGCTGCTCAGTCAGCTGGTCAGGAGTTTCGACGCCATCGACGCCCTGCTTTCCGAGTTGGTGGCGGCTCCCGCGCAGACAGTGGTTCGCGTCAGCGTCGAGCCGTCTCTGGCATCGGTATGGCTGGTGCCGCGGCTCAACCGTTTTCGCCAATTGCGGCCCGACATCGACGTTGCGCTCGAAGTCGATCCAAGGCTGATTGAGTTTCGCGGCGACCAGCCTGAACTTGCGTTACGCTTCAGTGCGCATGCTGCCTCGTGGCCGCGCAGCGAGGCCGAGCAGCTTGCCTCGACGGTCGATTCACCGGTTCTGTCGCCGGCGCTGCTTGCCGCGGGGCCTCCCCTCGACAAGCCGGCCGACCTTGGCCGCTATACGCTGTTGCATGAGGAAAACCGACAGGGTTGGGCGCGCTGGTTCGAGGCGGCCGGTGTGCCTGCCGACGCGGTGCTCGCGCGCGGTCCTATGCTGGCGGATGCGTCGCTTTCGAAGCAGGCCGCTCTGCTCGGACACGGGGTGGCGCTGGGCGATCTTCTGCAGATCGGTGAAGAGCTCGCCTCCGGCACGCTGGTCAAGCCATTCGACATCGACGTCGCGTCCGGCGCCTATTGGCTGGTGGCCAGAAGCCTGCGCGATCTCCCCGAGCCAGCCGCCGCGTTCGCCGACTGGGTGAGAAGCGAATTCGCCGAAAGCAGACGGCTCCAATAGGCCGCCAAATGGGCTATCAGGCGGCTTCTTCGGCGCGCTTCTTCTCGATCTGACCGATCGCGTCGACCACCGCGTCGAAGGTCAACATGGTCGAGGCATGGCGCGCCTTGTAGTCGCGCACCGGTTCCAGATATTTGAGATCGGCGAAGCGGCCTTCCGGCGGCGCTCCGTTCTCTTTCAGCATTTTCAGCATGGTCTCGCGCACCGCGCGCAATTCGTCGGCCGTAGCGCCAACCACATGCTGCGCCATGATGGAGGACGAGGCCTGGCCGAGCGCGCAGGCCTTCACGTCATGTGCGAAATCGGTAACCACGCCGTCCGCCATGTTGAGATCGACGGTAACGGTAGAGCCGCACAATTTGGAATGTGCCCTCGCGCTGGCATCGGGATGATCGAGCCGGCCAATCCGTGTGATATTTCCGGCAAAACCGAGAATTTTCGCATTGTAGACGTCGTTGATCATTATTTTCCAGTCCGTCGCCGCCAAGCGAACAGCGTTTGCCGCTGACGCGTCTTTCTTTCGCTCGTCATGACCATATATAATGGTGGCAGTCCGGTATCGACAAGGCGACGAAAAGCCCACGTCTTTGCCGCAGTTTGCTCACGCCGCTTACGGGGCTGGAAACCGGGCGAGTTTCCGACGCCGAAAGGTCGTGGTCCGTTCAACTCGTTCCTCCTGAGAGAGGGACTACGGGAGACGCCTTTATGGATGCCGTTATCAAGAAGTTCATGCCCCAGTCGGCCTACATGGAAAAGCCCGTCACCGACCGGCCGAGCGAGGCCGAGGTCGAGGCTGCGGTACGCACGCTTTTGCGCTGGACCGGCGACAACCCCGATCGCGAAGGGCTGGTCGACACGCCCAAGCGGGTGGCCAAGGCCTATCGGGAAATGTTCGGCGGCTATGACATGTGCCCGGCCGAAGAGCTTGGCCGCACCTTCGAGGAAGTGGCTGGTTACGACGACCTTGTCATCGTCAAGGACATCCAGTTCCATTCGCATTGCGAACATCACATGGTGCCGATCATCGGCAAAGCCCATGTCGGCTATCTGCCGGACGGCAAGGTCGTCGGCCTGTCCAAGATCGCGCGCGTGGTCGATATCTTCGCCCATCGCCTGCAGACCCAGGAAGCCATGACCGCGCAGATCGCCGGCGTCATTCAGGATGTGCTCAATCCGCGCGGCGTTGCCGTGATGATCGAGGCCGAGCACATGTGCATGGCCATGCGCGGCATCCGCAAGCAGGGCTCCACCACGCTGACCTCGACCTTCACCGGCGTGTTCAAGGATACTCCCGAAGAACAGGTTCGTTTCGTCACCATGGTGCGTGGCGGTGGGGTGTAAGCCGCCTCGCCCGGCATCGCCGAACCATGATTCCGAAAGTGGCTACCGGTTTTCGGATAATTATGGTCAAACAGGAAGATAGCCCGGCGATGTCGGCACTGGAATTTCCGAAGGCTCCCTCAGACAAGAAAGCGCTGGAAGAAGGCGCGGTGTTTTCACCGCGCTTCGATGCCGCCGGCCTGGTCACCGTCGTCGTCACCGATGCGGCAGACGGCGTGCTTTTGATGGTCGCGCACATGAATGCGCAGGCTCTGGCGTTGACGCTTGAAACAGGTATCGCCCACTACTGGTCGCGTTCGCGCAATGCGCTGTGGAAGAAGGGCGAAACGTCAGGCAATCTCCAGCATGTCATCGAGGTGCTCACGGATTGTGACCAGGACGCCATATGGTTGCGCGTCAAAGTGCTAGGCCACGACGCAACTTGTCACACAGGCCGGCGTTCCTGCTTCTATCGGACGGTGGGGCTGATCGACGGCAAGGCGATGCTTGCCGACGATGGCAGCGAGCCCTTGTTCGATGCGGAAAAAACGTATCGGAAGCTCCCGTGAATGACCAGCTTGAACCTTTTGCCCGCAGCCAACCACATAGATTCACCATTTCGATACGGCCCGCCTATATATTAGCTGTGGGACAAGGGAGATCATGATGCTCGAGTGGGCGTCATTGCGTAACAGAGCGGACGTACGAGAGGCGAATGGTCCCGCTTCGTCCGGCGGCGCGTCCGAAACAACATCACCAAAGAAAACTGGCATCTCGCTTGCACTGGGCGGCGGTTGCGCAAGAGGCTGGGCGCATATCGGCGTGCTGCGCGCGCTCGATGAAGCCGGCATCGAGGTTTCGATGATTGCCGGCACCTCGATCGGCGCGCTGGTCGGCGGCTGTTACCTCGCCGGAAAACTGGACGAGTTGGAAGAGTTCGCCCGCAGCCTAACCAGGCGGCGCATCTTCGGCCTGCTCGATCTAAACCTGCGCGGCAGCGGTCTGTTCGGCGGCATGAAGCTGGATGCTCGCCTGCGTGAGCATGTGGCCGGCATTCGCTTTGAGGATTTGTCCAAGCCGTTCGTCGCGGTCGCTTCCGAAATCCGCACCGGCCATGAGATTTGGCTGTCGAACGGTTCGCTGATAACAGCCATGCGCGCTTCCTATGCCTTGCCCGGCGTGTTCGAGCCGGTGACTTGCAATGGTCGCGTGCTGGTCGACGGAGCTTTGGTCAATCCGGTGCCGGTGTCGGTCTGCCGTGCCTATGAGCAGCCGCTGGTTGTCGCGGTCAACCTTCATTACGACCTGTTCGGCCGTGCCGCCGTCATCAAGCATAGCGCCGGCGAACTGGTCGTCGAGAACGATGCACCGCGCAGTGGCCAATTCGACCCGGAGCACCGGGCGCATCAGACGCGGCTTGGCATCACCGGCGTCATGGTCGAGGCCTTCAACATCATCCAAGACCGAATCTCGCGCGCCAGGCTTGCCGGCGATCCGCCGGACATGTCGCTGCAGCCCAAGCTCAGCCACATCGGTCTGACCGAATTCCACCGCGCCGATGAGGCGATCCAGATCGGCTATAGGGCAACGATGGCACAGATCGGCGAACTGACCCGGCTTCAGACGGTTCTCGCCTGATCAAAGACGCATCAGGCGCGTGCCGCGTCGACGATGCGGAACTGCACGCTGCGATTGCCGTTCCAGTAATTGCCCGACAATGAGCCGGCGACGTGGATCGTCTTACCGCGGTTCTTGAACAGGAAGTCGCCGAGCACGGTGTCGACGGCACGAAAGGCGATCGCCTGGATGCGACCGCCACTGCCCGACTGGAGGTCGGCGCGGATGTGGTTGGTGCCGACCAGCCGGGCGTCGGCCAGCCGATGGCGAGGCAGCGCGAAAACAGGCGCGACATGCCCTGCACCGAACGGGCCGGCCTTTTCCAGCGCATCCAGCAAGGCCAGCGTCGCACCCTCGGCGGCAAGCGCGCCGTCGATCGCCAGGCTTTCCTCGTCTTGCAATCGGAACACGTCGGCTGCTGCGCGCTCCTCGAAAAATGCCCTGAGCTCGCCGAGCCGCGTGCGCTCGACGGTAATGCCGGCTGCCATGCCATGGCCGCCGCCCTTGACGATCAGCCCGGCATCTGCGGCTTCGCGCACCAGCCGGCCGAGATCGAAGCCCGACACCGAGCGACCTGAACCGGTGCCGGTGCCGGTGGCGTTGAAGGCGATGGCGAAGGCCGGCCGTCGGGCATGGTCCTTGAGCCTGGAGGCAAGCAGGCCGACGATGCCGGGATGCCAGTTGGTGCTAGCGGTAACGACGATGGCCGGCCCGCTGCCGCCGGCAAGCTCGGCATCGGCCTCGGCACGCGCCGCGGCCAGCATCTCGTGTTCCATCAGCTGCCGCTCCTGGTTGAGCCGATCGAGCGTCTCGGCGATGGTGCGGGCCTCGACCGGATCGTCGGTCGCAAGCAGCCGGCTGCCGAGGGCGGCGTCGCCGATGC
Organism: Mesorhizobium sp. B2-2-3; assembly: GCF_006442405.1. NCBI lineage: Bacteria > Pseudomonadati > Pseudomonadota > Alphaproteobacteria > Hyphomicrobiales > Phyllobacteriaceae > Mesorhizobium > Mesorhizobium sp. B2-2-3. The sequence continues at coordinate 38,372 of NZ_VFWC01000011.1, forward strand.
GCCCGCCGGCGTTTATGCGCGGTCCGATCAGGTAGGCCAGATGGAAGGTGCTGAGCGGCTCGCCAACGCGCGAGACCCGCGCCAGCGCAGACATTCCCTCGTTCTTCTGCTGGCGCGCCACTTGCAAGCCCTTGACGACGAAGGCACGGTTGACGCCGGTGAGCGGCACCACATCGCAGACCGTGGCCAGCGCCACGAGATCGAGCAGCGAGAGCAGGTCCGGCGGCGTGGCGTCGGCCAGCCGGCCGCGCAGGACCTTGGCCGTCTGCACCAGCGCGAGAAAAACCACTCCGGCGGCGCAGAGATGGCCCTGCCCGGAAAGGTCGTCGTCGCGGTTGGGGTTGACCACCGCGTGTGCCGCCGGCAAGGCGCCGCCGACCTGGTGATGGTCGAGCACCACGACATCGGCACCGGCGGCATTGGCCGCGTCGATGGAAGCCGCGCTGTTGGTGCCGCAATCGACGGTGACGATCAGCGTCGCGCCGCGCGAGACGAGCTCGCGCATGGCTTCGGGATTGGGACCGTAACCCTCGAAGATACGATCGGGAATGTAGATTTCCGACGATATCGAGAAATGCGCGAGGAAGCGTTTGAGCAAGGCCGACGAGGCGGCGCCATCGACATCGTAGTCGCCGAAGATCGCCACCTTCTCCCGGGCCATCACCGCGGCGGCTATTCGAATGGCCGCCTTGTCCATGTCGGTCAGCGAAGCCGGGTCCGGCAGCAGGTCGCGGATCGTCGGGTCGAGAAAGCGCTCCGCCTGTTCCGCCGTCACGCCACGTCCGGCAAGCACGCGCGCGACGATATCGGGCACGCCGTGCCCCTGTGCGATGGCAAGCGCGACCATGTCCTGCCGCTCGGTCAGCCGATGTTCCCAGGAAACACCGGTGGCCGACTGTCGGACATCGAGAAAAAGGCGTCTCTCGCCCGTCATGCGAGGCGACGTTTGCGGATGATCATTGCCCACAATATGCGACGGCCAGTCAGGAATGCATCAAAACTTTTCCAGGTCCTGATGCCGGGCCTTGATCTCGCGCACGGTGCGCGACGACGAGCGCAGCACGATCGTGTGCGTTGTGATGTAGTTGCGGCCGAACTTGACGCCTGCCAGCATGTTGCCGTCGGTGACGCCGGTGGCCGCGAACAACACATCGCCGCGCGCCATGTCCTCGGCCCGGTAGACCCGCTTCGGGTCGGCAATACCCATCTTGCCGGCGCGGGCGACCTTTTCGGGCGTGTCGAGGATCAAGCGGCCCTGCATCTGGCCACCCGTGCAGCGCAGCGCCGCGGCGGCCAGCACCCCCTCCGGCGCGCCGCCAATGCCGAGATAGATGTCGATGCCGGTTTCCTCGGGATCGGTGGTGTGGATGACACCGGCGACGTCGCCATCGCCGATCAGCCGGATTGCCGCCCCGGTGGCGCGCACGGCGTCGATCAGCTTGCCATGGCGCGGACGGTCGAGGATGCAAGCGGTAACGTCGGACACCGCGACGCCCTTGGCCTTTGCCAGGCTGGCTATGTTTTCGGCCGGCGAGGCATCGATGTCGATGACGCCCTCGGCATAGCCCGGGCCGATGGCGATCTTGTCCATGTAGACGTCGGGCGCGAACAGCAGGCTGCCCTTCTCGGCGATGGCGATCACGGCCAGCGCGTTGGGCAGGTTCTTGGCGCAGATCGTGGTGCCTTCCAGCGGGTCAAGCGCAATGTCGACCGCCGGGCCTTTGCCGGTGCCGACCTCCTCTCCGATATAGAGCATCGGCGCCTCGTCCCGCTCGCCTTCGCCGATCACCACCGTGCCCTTGATGGCGAGGCGATTGAGCTCCTGGCGCATGGCGTCCACCGCGACCTGGTCGGCGGCCTTTTCGTCACCGCGTCCGCGCAGCCTGGCGGCCGCGACGGCGGCGCGCTCGGTTACGCGCACCAGTTCCATGGTGAGTATCCGGTCAAGTCCGGCGATAATGTTGTGGGCCACGTTCATCAGGTCGATCCTCGTTCGCATGCCGCCTCCCGCCGGAGGCGCGCCTCTTGTGTCAAACGAGCATGACAACGGCAAGACCTCTCGAAGGTTTTCTCGAAAAGCCTGCAATATCAATCGATTAAACTATGGATAGCACGATTCCGGCGAACTTGGGCCGCTTTCAAAGTAGGTATCGAGATCTAAAACACGGCCAGATATTTCAATAGCGAAACGATGCCGATGATGATGCCGATGATCTGCGCGATCTGCCGCATCCTGGCATCCAGCGGCAATCGCTGAATGAGATAAAGCACCAGAATGATCACGAGGAACGTGATCAGAATACCGATCAGGACGGAAGAAGCCATGGTGCTCCCCTGGAAATTGCTCGATGGACAGGTAAGCCGGCAAACCCGGTTCGGTCGTTACCGGATCAATACCAGCGGCGCTGGGTGTCATTCATCGATTGGCCAACGGCGAGGCCGGCCAGAAAACCCAGCAGCCCGATGACGCCGACCACAGCCGTCGTCGTGCCCGGATTTTCCCGCGCGACCTCCGAGACCGCCTGCGCCTGGCTGCGCAACTGCTGAGCCGTTCGCGACGCACGGCTCGCCGCGCTGTCGTAGACATCGGATGCCTGAGCCGAGGCCTCGTCAACCAGTTCCGCACCTCGCTCCGAAAGGCTCTTGTTGATCCTGGTGATCTCCTTGCGCAGATCGGCGATCTGCTTTTCGAGCGTCTTTTGGATGTCGTCGATCTGGGGGGTGTCGGATTTCGATGTTTCGGCCATTGGCATTCCCTCGGTTTGCACCTCGGGAGAACGGCGCTGGCCGGGATTGGTTCCGGCGAGCCAAGCAGCGGCATCGGCCGCAACAGTATCGTCGCAGCAATCCAGTGGTGCGCGACGGAAGGAAATATCTATCCTGCCCGTTCGATCCGGATGACCTGCGGCTTGTCGGTCAGGTGACCATCCTTGGTGATACCGTCCACGGCCTTGCGCACCGCGGCTTCGGTGGTCTCGTGGGTGACGAGGATCACCGTCTTTTGCGCCGCCGCTTCGCCGCTGATCGCGTGCTGGACGATCGATTCCAGCGAGATATCGTTGTCGGCCATGCGCTTGGCGATGGCCGCGAACACGCCAATGCGGTCATGCACGGTCAGCCGGATGAAATAGCCGCCGGCATGGCTGCGCATCTGCGCCTTCTTGTAAGGCTTCAATTCCCTCGCCGGCCTGCCGAAGACCGGGCCGTGCTGGAAGCCGGGACGGCTCTTTGCTATATCGGCGATGTCGCCGATGACGGCCGAGGCGGTGGCATTGCCGCCGGCGCCGGGGCCGGAGAGCAGCAGTTCGCCGAGGATGTCGGTCTCGATCGCCACCGCATTGATGACGCCGTGGACCTGCGCGATCACCGAGGCCGTCGGCACCATGGTCGGATGCACGCGCTGCTCGATGCCGCTCTCGGTGCGCTGGGCGACGCCAAGCAGCTTGATCCGGTAGCCGAGATCGCCGGCCGCACGGATATCGGCCTGGGTGATGTTCGAGATGCCTTCCATGTAGATGTCGTTGGCGGCGATCTTGGTGCCGAAGGCCAGGCTGGTCAGGATCGACAGCTTGTGCGCGGTGTCATGGCCTTCGATGTCGAAGGTCGGGTCGGCCTCGGCATAGCCCAGCCGCTGCGCGTCCTTGAGGCAGGCGTCGAACGAGATGCCTTCGGCCTCCATCCGGGTCAGGATATAGTTGCAGGTACCGTTGAGAATACCGAAGACACGGGTGACCGAGTTGCCGGCCATCGCCTCGCGCATCGTCTTGATAACGGGAATGCCGCCCGCCACCGCGGCCTCGTAGTTGAGCAGCACGCCCTTCTTCTCGGCGATCTCGGCGAGCGCGACGCCATGTTTGGCCAGCAGCGCCTTGTTCGCGGTAACGACATGGCGGCCGGCTTCGAGCGCCGCCCTGACCGCCGCGAACGCCGGCCCCTCGTCGCCGCCGATCAGCTCGACGAAAACGTCGATCTCGGCGGCCTGCGCCATCTTGACCGGATCGTCGAACCATTTGGCGGCATTGAGATCGACGCCGCGGTCGCGCTTGGGATCACGCGCCGAAACCGCCGATACGACGATGTCGCGCCCACACTGCCGTGTCAGCTCCGCCGCCTTGTTGCGCAGCACGCGCGCCACCGAGGCGCCGACCGTGCCGAGGCCGGCAATTCCAACACGCAGAGCTTCAGCCATGGCCGGCGATGTCCCCCGAAAGATCAAACGAAATTGTGTGCGGAAAGCTTACCGATGGGCGGAAAGCGGCACGACATTGTTGGGTTGCTTGGCACTGGTCGCCAGGAAGCGCTTGATGTTGCGCGCCGCCTGCCGGATCCGGTGCTCGTTCTCGACCAGCGCGACACGCACGAAATCATCGCCGTGTTCGCCGAAGCCGACGCCTGGCGCCACCGCAACGTCGGCATGTTCGATGAGCAGCTTGGAGAATTCGAGCGAGCCGAGATGGCGGAACGGCTCGGGAATCGGCGCCCAGGCGAACATGGACGCAGCCGGAGCCGGAATGGTCCAGCCCGCGCGGCCGAAGGCATCCACCATCACGTCGCGCCGCTTGTGGTAGATGTCGCGCACTTCGGCGATGTCGGCGCCATCGCCGTTGAGGGCGTGTGCGGCCGCCACCTGGATCGGGGTGAACGCACCGTAATCGAGATAGGATTTCACCCGGGTCAGCGCCGAGATAAGCCGCTCGTTGCCGACCGCAAAGCCCATGCGCCAGCCGGGCATGGAGAAGGTCTTCGACATGGAGGTGAACTCGACGCAAACGTCGATCGCGCCCGGCACCTGCAGCACCGAAGGCGGCGGATTGCCGTCGAAATAGATCTCCGAATAGGCAAGGTCCGACAGGATGATGATGTCGTTCTTCTTCGCGAACGCCACCACGTCCTTGTAAAAATCGAGCGAGGCGACCAGCGCCGTCGGGTTCGACGGGTAGTTGAGGATCAGCGCCAGCGGCTTCGGAATCGAATGGCGGATGCCGCGCTCGACCGCCGGGATGAAACCGTCATCGGGTTCCACCTGCAGCGACCGGATGACGCCGCCCGACATGATGAAGCCGAAAGCATGGATCGGGTAGGTTGGATTCGGGCACAGGATCACGTCGCCAGGGGCGGTGATCGCCTGCGCCATGTTGGCGAAGCCCTCTTTCGAACCCAGCGTTGCCACCACTTGCGTATCGGGATCAAGCTTCACGCCGAAGCGGCGCTGATAGTAAGCGGCCTGGGCGCGGCGCAGGCCCGGAATGCCGCGCGAGGAGGAATAGCGATGGGTGCGCGGATCGCGCACCACTTCGCACAACTTGTCGACGATTGCCTTGGGCGTCGGCAGGTCCGGATTGCCCATGCCGAGGTCGATGATGTCGGCGCCGCGCGAGCGGGCGCTGGCCTTGAGCCGGTTGACCTGCTCGAAGACATAGGGCGGAAGCCGGCGGACCTTGTGAAACTCTTCCATGGCAGTTCCAGACATCACTTGGCGTTTGGCAAGGCGCGCCGTGTCGGCAAGTGCCTTGGGCGCGCGCTATATACTTATTTGCAGGTAGGGTCGAGGGTGGGGTCGCATTTGCCTTCGATCTGCTTCAGCGTCTGCGCGCCATGCTTGCTGGCCAGGTCCGTCAGCGCCGCCTGATTGGTGACGTTGGGGGCGCCGCCATTGGCTGCCTGCGCGCTTTCGTCTCCCTTCAATTCCGCGAGCCTGGCATTCCTCTCGGCATCGGTGAACTGTTTGGCCGCTACTTTCGGCGGGATGTTCAGGTTCGGAAAGGTGCCGGTATCCTTCGGTCCCGCTGATGTGGCGATGGGCACCGGGCCGCTGGTATTGGTGCTCGAGCAGGCCCCAAGGCACAGCAGGGCAATTGCCGCACCGATGCGGCAAAAACGACCGGCGCCGAAAAAAACAGTCTCGCCAATGTTAATCGTCATATTGTTTCCTTGGCAGCCGGGGTAGAGCGAGGTTGGACCCAGTCGGATGTCCCATGGTAATATGTCAAGAAAACGCTTCGGGAGGAACCCCGCGCACCATGTCCAAAACACCCGATTCGGGCAAAGCGGAAGATGGCGGACCTTCGACGGTCGAGCAATATCTGGTGAAGGACCCGGAACGCTTCGCCCTGAACATGGCGCGCATGATCGAGCAGGCCGGCAAGGCGGCTTCCGCCTGGGCCGAGCCGCGCGAGAAGGGCGAAGTGCGCGACCATGTCGCCGAACCGGTCGTCGACATGGTGAAGACCTTCTCCAAGCTCAGCGAATACTGGCTTGCCGACCCACAACGCGCGCTCGAAGCGCAGACGCGGCTGTTCGCCGGCTATATGACGGTTTGGGCGAACGCCATCCAGCGCGTCAGCGCCGATGCCGAGCGAACCGAGGACGCGGTCAAGCCGGAGCGCGGCGACAAGCGTTTCCAGGATCCGGAATGGGGCCGCAACGCCTTCTTCGATTTCTTGAAACAGGCCTATCTCGTCACCTCGCGCTGGGCGGCTGATCTTGTCGAGCACGCCGAAGGCCTGGATGACCACACCCGCCACAAGGCGAGCTTCTACGTCAAGCAGGTGTCCAACGCCATCTCGCCGTCGAATTTCATCCTGACCAATCCGGAACTGTTTCGCGAAACCATCGCCTCGAACGGCGAAAATCTTGTGCGCGGCATGAAGATGCTGGCCGAGGACATCGCGGCCGGCAAGGGCGACCTGAAGCTGCGTCAGGCCGACTACTCGCCCTTCGAGATCGGCCGCAACATCGCCACCACCCCCGGCAAGGTGGTCGGCCGCAGCGACGTCGCCGAGATCATTCAATACGATCCCGCCACCGAGACGGTGCTGAAACGGCCGCTGCTGATCTGCCCGCCCTGGATCAACAAGTTCTACATACTCGACCTCAACCCGCAGAAATCCTTCATCCGCTGGGCGATCGAACAGGGCCACACCGTGTTCGTCATCTCCTGGATCAACCCTGATGAACGCCACGGCATGAAGAACTGGGAGGCTTATACAAGAGAGGGGCTGCAATACGGCCTCGACACTATCGAGAAGGCCACAGGCGAGAAAGAGGTCAACGCTATCGGCTACTGCGTCGGCGGCACGTTGCTGGCGGCGGCGCTTGCCCTGCTGGCGCAGGAGGGTGACGATCGCATCAAATCGGCGACCTTCTTCACCACCCAGGTCGATTTCACCTATGCCGGCGACCTCAAGGTGTTCGTCGACGAGGAACAGGTCGCGGCGGTGGAAAAGGCGATGAACGAAAAGGGCTATCTCGACGGCACCAAGATGGCGACCGCCTTCAACATGCTGCGCTCGGGCGACCTGATCTGGCCCTATGTCGTCAACAACTACATGCGCGGCAAGGATCCCCTGCCCTTCGACCTGCTTTACTGGAATGCCGATTCGACACGCATGGCGGCGGCCAACCACTCCTTCTATTTGCGCAACTGCTATCTCGAGAACAACCTCTCGCGCGGCAGGATGGAACTTGCCGGACGCACCGTTTCGCTCGCCGACATCAAGATCCCCGTCTACAACCTCGCCTCCAGGGAAGACCACATCGCTCCCGCGCTGTCCGTCTTCCTCGGCTCGAAATATTTCGGTGGCGAGGTCGAATACGTGATGGCGGGCTCCGGTCATATCGCCGGCGTCGTCAACCCGCCCGCATCGGGCAAGTACCAGTACTGGACCGGCGGCAAGCCGGAGGGCGACTTCGGCGAGTGGATCGCAAGGGCCACCGACCATCCTGGCTCCTGGTGGCCGCACTGGCAGAGCTGGATAGAGGCTAAGGACAATAATCGCGTGCCTGCCCGCAAAGCAGGCAAGCATATGAAAACTTTTGGTGATGCCCCCGGCACCTATGTCAAGGTGCGTGTGTAACCGACTGTAATGTCTGGTGAGTTGACGGACCCGTAAAAGCGGGCGAAATGGTGTCGTCAACCATCTTGCCGCCTAAATTCGGCAATTGCCGCAAAAATACTTCCAGGCTTGCTGATTTGACACAGGTCTCGTTTCCGGATCGGAGACAAGGGGCACCTCGACGCAGCCGTTCGGACGCCGCGCCAAGGATATACCGATCGGATATCGAGGGGGAATTTGACTTTGAAATCAGCAGGGTGGAGCCTCGCGAAGGGAAAACGCCGCACCATTGCGGCGGCGCTCTGCTCCGTGCTCCTGGCCTCCTGCACCTCGGCCGGAGACCCCACAATGTCGGTTGGCATGCCCGGCTACAATGCCTCCGCGTCGGACATCAACGCAGCCTCGACAAACAAGCCGATCGTGGCCGGCGATTCGTCGTCGCAGACGGCGACCACGCAGACCACCGTGATGGCGGAAGGCGACACAGCGCTGCCCGAGACGGTCGCCTACGTGCCGATTACCAAGCCGCAGGCGGCCTTCCCGCTCACCGCGCCGGCTGAAGCTGAAACGATTGCCGGAAACACGCCGCAATCGCTGGAGCAGCAGCCGCAGACGGCGCAGCAGACCGATGCGGCGGCGCAGAAGATCGCCGCCGCCGACGCGGCCGTGACGGCGCCGAAGCAGGCCGCCACACCGGCGATGAACAATCCGGTCTATGTGACCGCTGGCGAGGCGCAGCAAGCGGAGGCGCCGAAGAAAAGGGGTTTCCTGGCCTCGATGTTTGGCGCCACGCCGGCTTCGGCGAAGCCCGCTCCACTGGTCAACACGCGCGCAGGCGAACAGCCGGCTGTGCAGGCCAAGCCCGCCCCGGCGGCGGCAAAGCCGATCATTACACTGGCCTCGGCCGATTCCACGGCGAAACCGGTGCAGCTGGCTTCGCTCGGCGACGACTCAGGTCACATCACCGGCAGCGATGCCCTGCCGGGCGTCCGCCAGACGGCGCTGTTCGAGATCAAGCGCAAATCCGGCCTCGACGACGAAAGCGACGTCGACCTCAACGAGGATGAAGGTTCGGGCGGCCTCTACCAGGTAGCCTCCGCCGCCGGCATGGCGCGCCTCGCGCCTAACGGCCTCTTGAAGCAGAACGAGAGCGTCGACGTGGCGTGCCTCAAGCCCTCGCTGGTGCGCGTGCTCAAGACGATCGAAGGCCACTACGGCCGCAAGATGGTCGTCACCTCCGGCTATCGCGACCCCGCCCGCAACCGCCGTGCCAACGGCGCCAAGAATTCGCTGCACATGTATTGCGCCGCCGCCGACATCCAGGTGCCGGGCGTCTCGAAATGGGAGCTGGCGAGCTACGTCAGGACGATGCCCGGCCGCGGCGGCGTCGGCACCTACTGCCACACCGAATCGGTCCATGTCGACGTCGGCCCCGAGCGCGACTGGAACTGGCGCTGCCGCCGGCGCAGCGGTGGCGAAGGCTGACCAGGGCCGGTTCGGCTGGACGCGCCAAAGCGCGTCGCGCTGAAACGGAGCTCACTGTTGAGCGACATGCATTTCATCGGGCCGCTTCCGCAATCGTCTGAAAAGTGCCCGGAAATCCACGCGGCGGCTGGTGACGGCCGCCAGAAAAATTGCCGCTGGCGCTGCGTGAATCACTCGCTTCGGCAGGCGGGAAAAAAGTTGTCCAAGCCGGCACCTGACGGGTTGCCGGTTGCGCACAACGCCAGTATAAGCCGCTTTTATCTGAGCGCGCCCATCGTCTAGCGGTCAGGACACCGCCCTTTCACGGCGGTAACAGGGGTTCGATTCCCCTTGGGCGTACCAGCTTCACTCGATGTCCCCTCCGCTCCTTTCGGCGTCAAGAGCTATTGCGCCGGACAGGGTAACACCCCCTTCCGAAACGTCATTTTACGTGTTGACCATTCCGCCGCCTCGACCTTGTCGAGGGCAAGGCTCGATGGTTAAATCGGCTTTCCCAGGGGGATGCTAATATGGCAGTTCACCTTTCGGCGGATGCTCGAGCTCCTGCGGCGACGCCGCCACAAAGATATCTCTTTGGCCCGCTGGCCGACTTCCTCATGCTTGGCGGCAGCGCATTCCTGATTTTGCCGGCCCTGTTCTTCTTGCCTACCAAATACGACAGCCTTGTTGCGGCGGCGATGTTTTTCCTGGCCTACTTGATAAACTATCCGCATTTCGCCCACTCTTACCAACTCTTCTATCGCAATTTTGGAAGCAAGGTGCGCGGCGAGGGATACGACAGGGGCCTCCAGATCCGCTACATTTTCGCCGGCATTGTCGTTCCCCTGCTCATGGTCGGGTTTTTTGCTTACGGCTCGATAACGGCGAACGCCCGGCTGCTCGGAAACGCAGCCAACGCGATGTTCTTTTTCGTGGGCTGGCACTACGTCAAGCAAGGCTACGGCATGTTGATGGTGGACGCCGTGTTGAAGCGCAGGTTCTTCACCAATCCGGACAAGAAAATCTTGCTGGTCAACAGCTATGCCGTATGGCTGTTCGCATGGCTTCAGACGAACACGGCGGTCAGCCAAGCAAAATATTACGGCTTGGAATATTATACGTTTGCCACGCCTGCGTGGCTCAACACGATTGCGCTGTCGGCCGCGGCCGCTTCCACGGCCGCCACCGTCGTGATGCTGATCAATCGCTGGAGTAAAAATGGCGGCAGCCTGCCGTATAACGGCGTCGTCGCTTATATCGCGTCCCTATATCTTTGGATCCTGGTCGTGAGAATAGACCCGCTCTGGCTGCTCGTGGTGCCGGCTCTCCATTCGCTGCAGTACCTAGCCGTGGTCTGGCGCTATCAAAGCAATGTCGAGCGTGACGGTCCCGATGCACGAAAGGTTCCGGACTCCAGAATCCTGTCCGTTCTTGGTCCGATCTACAGGACGCGAGTCCTGGGGTTCGTCGTCGCCGGCGGGATCCTCGGCGGTCTCGGTTTCTGGCTGATCCCGGCGGCACTGACTGCCTTGATCCCTTACGACAAGGAAGTCCTGGGTTCGTCGCTGTTCTTCTTCATAGTGCTGATCTTCATCAACGTGCACCACTACTTCCTTGACAACGTCATGTGGCGACGCGGCAACCCCGAAGTTTCAAAATATCTGTTACGCTAGCGGTGGCATGGACCGGCTGTGGGACGCCTTGCGGAGCACTTCAGGCGGAAAGAATTGGCATCGGCTCAGCGGCCGCGCCGGCCGATATCTCTTTTTGCACGGCGAAGAAGAACCTGCGCACCTCGTCGCTGGCCGCCGCCCTGTCCGTGCCTGACCTGACGACGAGATCGAACAACTCCGTCGCCTTGGCCCTCCAGAACGAGGTGGCGCTGTCGCCATGCAAACTGTCGAGCCTGGCAGCCACCTCCCGAACCAGGAATGCCTGACGGTCGATCGGGAATGCACGGATTTTTTCTGGGGACATCTTCCGAACCACGAGACTGACGCAACGAATCAACCATTGCCGAACAAGCATGGCGTAGCCGCGAAAGTGGAAACGGAAGCTTAATGGCATCGGCATCGATGCGCCGTTCGGCCAGGAGAACGAAGAGCGCAGCGCACCTCAGGCTTGCAGCCCTCTCGCCTGGCCACCGCGCTTGCGCGGCGCCATCATGTCCCGGGCCATCAGCCCGGTCACCCGGCAGAACGCCATGAACGCCCGGCAGGCATCCTCGGTCTTGACCACGTCCACGGTGGCGCCGAAGCAGGCGTTGAAGGCCTTCTGGTAAATCGGGCCTTGCCGGCGCAGCGGCCAGGCCTGGAGAAAATCAAGGGCCTGTTCGACGCTGTAGATCTCCTCGACAGGCAGGCCGGGTCCGGGCGCGATACGCACCGGCACCTCGAATTGCAGTCTGTCCATCCGCCATCTCCCGAACTGTCGTCACCAGCGGCAACGCCATCCGTCGTAAAAAGTTGCTCTGGCCTGTCGCTACCGCAGGAATGTGGCGTCTCCGCGGTCATGGACGTTTTGCCGCAGCCGCCGCAAGCAAGCGCCAAGGCGCCCGGCCTTGTCGAACGCGGGCGCCTTGGCGGTCCGGCTACTGGTTGGCGGGATCGGTCTCCGCACCGAAGGCCATGCGCACCGCCGTAAGCAGCACGAGAGCAGACGGCACAGCGAAAATCCCGCCAAGGACAAGTGCCCCTGTCGCCGAAAGGCCGAGCGTCTCCGTCAGCGCCCAGTAGACGGTTCCGATACAGATGAGCGCCTGGACGGAAAGGAAAATGGCGGCGCAGGCCGCGCGCGAAAGGCTCTTGAGTGTCTTGATACGTTGCATGGAAACAATCCGGAAATGACGCGCTACGCACCGCTGCGCGACCGAAGCCGCCGCGCGGATCGAGGCGCGAACAGGAAGTGGTTTGAGTGAAGGAGCGGTTGAAACCGCTCAGGCCGGAACCGATGGCGGCGCGCGCGGCTGATTGGCAGTCGCCCACGGTGTGCGGGCGTCCCCGTCGGCGGCGACGACCTCTGCCGGCGGAACCGAAACAAACCAGGAAAAGACGGTGTCCCGAGCCGACAGGGCCGGATGGCCGCCGGCGAACTTAACCAGGGCCGGCCGGCCGGAACGAACTTCCAGCGCCTGCGCCTTGCCGGTGATGCGCAGCAGCGCCGCCGCTTCGCCGGACCGCTCCACGCCGGCGCTGGCGACACCGGAGGCTGCTCCGGCAAAGACGGGCACCTCCGCCCGGCCAAGCGACAGCATCGCCAGCAGCACAAGGCTCATCAGCAATGAGCAGGCCGCCTTCAACGGCGCTTCAGGCAATCTGGCGTGCTCGACGCTCATGAAATCTCCAAAAACCTCCCTCGCCCTACCGCACGGTCGACTGAAAGGGAAGGAACAAGGGCGTCAAGGACACCGGGGCGCGCCGAATATCCCTGCCGCTTGGTCGTGTCCGGGCAGTTCTTCCTTGAACCTTTTGCCCTCAAGTGCCAAATCTGGGGAGATTTTCACGCCGGCTCCCTTGCAGAGCCACACCGGCAAGACGGACACCAATGGTCACTTATCTCGACGCCGCCACGGCACCGCTCAGAAACACCGGCCAGATCCGCCTCTATGGCGAGGAAGGTTTTGCCGGCATGCGCAAGGCATGCGACCTCACGGCGCGCTGCCTCGACGAACTGGTGCCGATGGTTGCGCCCGGCGTCACCACCGACACCATAGATCGTTTCGTTTTCGAGTTCGGCATGGATCATGGCGCGCTGCCGGCGACTCTCAACTACCGCGGCTACACCAAGTCTTCCTGCACCTCGATCAATCATGTCGTCTGCCATGGCATCCCCGACAACAAGCCGCTGAAGGATGGCGACATCGTCAACATCGACGTCACCTACATCCTCGACGGCTGGCACGGCGATTCCTCGCGCATGTACCCTGTCGGCACCATAAAACGCGCGGCGGAACGCCTGCTCGAAGTCACCCACGAATGCCTGATGCGCGGCATTGCCGCGATCAGGCCCGGCGCCCGCACCGGCGCCATTGGCGCGGCCATCCAGAGCTATGCCGAGGGCGAGCGCTGCTCGGTGGTGCGCGACTTCTGCGGCCACGGCGTCGGCCAGTTGTTCCACGACGCGCCCAACATCCTGCATTATGGCAGCGCCAATGAGGGCGTCGAGATGCGGCCCGGCATGATCTTCACCGTCGAGCCGATGATCAACCTCGGCCGGCCGCATGTGAAAGTCCTGTCGGACGGCTGGACCGCGGTGACACGCGACCGCTCGCTGTCGGCGCAATACGAACACACGATCGGCGTGACTGACACCGGCTGCGAGATCTTCACGCTCTCCCCCAAAAAGCTCGACCGCCCCGGCCTGCCGGCCTAATGTTTCGTTCTCCCGGCGCTCGCGGTCGGGGAGCTGGGGGGCAGACGAGATGTCAGGTGACGACGACGAGCGCAGTTTCTTTGCAGAAAAGCCTGCGCAGCTTTCCGCGACCATGCACTCTCCTGGGACAGCCGGGCCTGCCGCGAAGACCAAGGGGATCGAGGAGAAGCCGCATTATCTCGGCCATCGCGACCGTTTGCGCGAACGCTTCGCCTCGGCAGGTCCCGACGCCCTGCCCGACTATGAGCTTCTGGAACTCCTGCTCTTCCGCCTGATCCCGCGCGCCGACACCAAGCCGGTCGCCAAGGCGCTGCTCTCCCGCTTCGGTATCCTGGCCGAGGTGCTTGGCGCGCCCGTCGGCCTCCTCCAGGAGGTCAAGGGCGTGGGCCCGGTGGTAGCGCTCGACCTGAAGGTCATTGCGGCGACGGCCCAGCGCATGGCGCGCAGCGAGGTCCATGGCCGCGAAATCCTCTCCTCTTGGCAGCAGCTTCTCGACTATTGCCGGTCAGCCATGGCCTTCGAGGCGCGCGAGCAGTTCCGCATCCTGTTCCTTGACAAGAAGAACACGCTGATTGCCGACGAGGTGCAGCAGACCGGCACTGTTGACCATACGCCCGTCTATCCGCGTGAGGTGGTCAAGCGCGCTCTCGAACTGTCGGCGACGGCAATCATCCTGGTGCACAACCACCCGTCGGGCGATCCGACGCCATCGCGTGCCGATATCGAGATGACCAAGGAGATCATCGACGCGGCCAAGCGGCTGGGCATTTCCGTGCATGACCACATCATCATCGGTCGCAAGGGCTATTCCAGCATGAAGGGCTTGCTGTTGATCTAGATCATCGGCTCGGCGAAGCTATCCGAATGAAAGCAGGCAATTCGCCGGCCCGGTCTTTCGGCTCAAGAATTTGAAAATCGTTCAATTCTGGAACGAATGGCCCGAAATTGAGGCCATATCGCCATAGTTTTCCAAATTCACTCGCAGATTCCAGACCTTTTAGAACATAATTCCGTTGAGGGGCGGCTTTTCCGTTGATACCGTTTGAAACGCTTCAATTGGAACCTGCCATTGCAACGCAAGCGCCCGACCATAGCGGATGTCGCACGCGCCGCCGGTGTCTCCATCGGAACGGTGTCGAACTTCATCAATGGGACCGCCGGCCTGAAGGAGGCCACGCGCGAACGCATCGAAAAGGCGATCGCCACGCTGATGTACCGGCCGAGTTCGTTTGCGCGTTCGCTGCCGGGCCGCGCGCCCCACAGGCCGAAGAATCTCGATCATCTGCCGAGGCTCCTAGTCGCGGGCCGGGTCAGTGTCGACTTTCTCTGCCGCGTGGACGTCCTGCCGCATCGCGACGACCGCATCACAGCCAGTCATATCGAGAAGGCGCTGGGCGGGCCCGCGGCCAATCTCGCGGTTGCCGCCGCCGGTGTTGGGGCGCCCTACGCTCTCGACGTGGAACTGGCGACGGCGGTCGGTGAAGACCCGGAGAGTGACTGGGCGCTCGGCGCGCTTTCCAAACTGGGCGTCCACGCATTGCCGATCCGCAACACGCCCAACAACCGCCTTTCGCAAGCCATCGTGATCATCGAGCGCAATGGTAGCCGCACGATCATCAGTGAACCGTTCGAACTCGGCGAGATCGATCTGACCGCCAATCTGGACATCCAGCCCGAGCCGCGCCCGGCCTGTCTTCACATCGAAGGCTTCCACTACGAAACGATGACCGCTTCCATCGCGCGCTTTCATCAGGCCGGCTGGAGGGTGAGCCTGCATTCGGCCGGCCTGCCCAAGAGCGCACGCACGCCTGAAACCTTCACGCAGATGGTCCGGCACATCGACCTGACCTTCATCAACGATGTGATGATGCGGGAGATTTTCGACTTTCGCTCCAGGATGGCGACGATGATCGAAGAGGTGCGGCTGATGCTGGCACGCATCAAGCCGCGCGGAACGGTCGTGCTCACTCTCGGCGAGTTTGGCGCGGTCGTCTTTCCGGCGAATGGCGGACCGCAGATCGAGGTGCCGGCACTGCCTGTCGACCGCGTCGATGCGACGGGCGCCGGCGACAGCTTCGCCGGCATATTCCTAAGCCTCTGGCTGCATGGTGCGTCGCTGGACGACGCCGCCCGCCATGCGGCGATCGGCGCGAGCCTGACGACCACGGTCGAAGGCGCACAGGGCTACATCGCGGATTTCGCGACTTTGAAGGCCGCCGCCTTGGCGAACAACGCCATGTTGGCAAGCTGAACCAACAACTTACGGGAACCCAGGAGAGTATTGGTTATGGCGAAAACAAGAGTGCTTCTGGTCGGCGAGAGCTGGATGAGTTCGGCGACCCACTACAAGGGGTTCGATCAGTTCGGCAGCGTCACCTTTCACCTGGGCGCGACGCCGCTGGTCGATGCCTTGAAGAGCAGCGAATTCGACCTCGACTACATGCCGGCCCATGAAGCCGTCGAAAAGCTGCCTTTCACCACGGAGGGCCTGTCGCAATACAAGGCCATCATCCTCTCCGACATCGGCGCGAACTCGCTGCTGCTTCACCCCGATGTCTGGCTGCACGGCAAGACAGTGCCCAACCGGCTCAAGCTTCTGCGCGACTGGACGCAGGCCGGTGGTGGCATGGTCATGATCGGCGGCTATTTCTCTTTCCAGGGCATCGACGGCAAGGCGCGCTGGCACCGCACGGCCGTCGAGGAGGCGCTGCCGGTAACCTGCCTCCCCTATGACGACCGGCTCGAGATTCCCGAAGGGTTCCGGCCTGAAATCACCGGTCCCAAGGATCACCCGATCTTTGCCGGCATCGAAGGCGAATGGCCGCTGCTGCTCGGCGCCAACGAGGTCGTCGCTCGCGATCGCGACGACGTCGAAATCCTCGCACGGTTGCCGCAGGATCACGGCGGTCATCCGCTGCTGGTCACCGGCCGCCATGGCCAGGGCCGCACGCTGGCCTGGACGTCGGATATCGGCCCGCATTGGCTGCCCAACAGCTTCGTGGAATGGCCGGGCTATGCGCGTCTTTGGACCAACGTGCTGCGCTGGGTCAGCAAGGCCGTCTAGCCGACCAGCAACCGCCGGGGAACCGCCATGACAGAACCGTTTCTTGTCGCCAGAAATATCGCCAAGCGCTTCGGCGCTCTGACCGCGCTTGCCAATGTCGACCTGGAGATCCGCTCCGGCGAGGTGCTGGCGCTTCTCGGCGACAACGGCGCCGGCAAATCCACCTTCATCAAGATCCTGGCGGGCGCCCATCCGCCCAGCGATGGAAAGCTTCTCATCGAGGGCAATCCGGTGGCTTTCTCCTCGCCCAAGGATGCGGCGTCGTCGGGGATCGCGACGATCTTTCAGGAACTGGCGCTCTCGGAAAACCTGTCGATTGCCGAAAACGTCTTTCTCGGCCGCGAATTGAAACGCTCCATTTTGGGTATTCCCTTCCTGAAGCGCAAGGAAATGCGCCAGCGCGTCGACGGCCTGCTGAAAGAGCTCGACGCGCATATTTCCGATCCGGAAGCACCCGTCGGCAGCCTGTCCGGCGGTCAGCGCCAAGCCGTGGCCATCTGCCGGGCCCTCAATCTGAATGCCAGGCTGGTCATCATGGACGAGCCGACGGCGGCCCTTGCCGTCGCCGAAACCCGCAAGGTTCTGGCACTGACGCGGCGGCTTGCCGCGCGCGGTTGTGCCGTCGTCCTCATCAGCCACAACATTTCCGAAGTGTTCGAGGTCGCCGACCGCATCGTGGTGTTCCGGCGCGGCCGCAAGGTGGCCGAACGGCTGGCGGCCGAGACCAATCACGAGGAAGTCGTTTCGCTCATAACAGGCGCTCATCCCGACGTGCGGGCGCTTGAAAAATCAAACTGAAATGCACGTCCATTCCAGAGAGGATAAACCAATGCTTTCTCAACTCAAAAAAGCGCTCGCCGTTTCCGTGCTGTCACTCGTGGTCGCCACGGCGGCGCATGCCGCCGACAAGCCCAAGGTCGCCTTCGTCCCGCAATTGATCGGCATACCCTATTTCAATGCCATGGAAGCCGGCGGCAATCGCGCCGCGAAGGACCTGGGCGTCGATTTCATCTATTCCGGCCCCGTCGACACCAACCCGGTCGATCAGTTGCAGATCGTGCAGAACCTGATCGACCAGGGTGTCCAGGCGATCTCGGTCAGCGTGCTGGATGCGTCCAGCATCGCGCCCGTCGTCGAGAGCGCCAAGGCCAAGGGCATCAAGCTTTTCACCAGCGACAGCGATGCACCCGACAGCGGCCGTGCCGTCTATGTGGCGCAGGCGACCGACGAAGGGCTCGGCACGACGATCATCGATGAGTTGGTGAAGCGCGTCGGCGAGGACGCCACGATCGGCATCGTCTCCGGCGAGGCGACGGCGTCCAATCTCAACGCCTGGATCGGCTTCATGCAGAAAGAGGCCACCGCCAAATATCCGAAGCTGAAACTGCTGGCTCCGCAATTCGCCGGCGGCACGGCCGAGCGCGCCGCGCAGATATCAGGCGATCTCATGGCCGCCAATCCCGACATCAAGGCCATCATCGCCGTCGCATCCTCGACCTGCCCGGGCGTCGCCCAGGCCATCGAAACCGCCGGTAAGATCGGCTCCGTCATCGGCACGGGCTATTGCAGCCCGAACACGGCGCGATCCTACCTGAAGAGCGGCGCCTTCGGCTTCACCGTGCTGTGGGATCCCGAACAGCTGGGCTATCTCACGGTCTGGGCCGGCAAGCAGTTGATCGACGGCAAGAGCTTCGAAGCGGAAAACAAGATCGCCGGCCTCGAAAAGCCCGCCACCTATGATGCCGCCAAGGGCATCCTGCTGCTCGGACCGCCGGCGGTCTTCACGAAGGACAATGTCGACAAGTTCAACTTCTGAGCCTTGGGATGAACACGGTGCGACAGTTTGGAAACGGCGTTTTGGCCATGAACGGGCGGGAGTGGTCCTTGCTTGCCGCCTGTCTCCTGGCGATCGTCATCTTTTCTGTCGCATCGCCCCACTACGCGACGCCAGGCAATGCGGCGACCGTCCTGCGCAACAGCGTCGAACTGCTGCTGATCGGCCTTGGCATGACCTTGCTGCTGGCCATGGGCGGCATCGACGTCTCGATCGGCATCGTCATGGGTCTGGCGGCAATAGCGATCGGCCGTGTGCTCGGCGCCGAGGGCAATCCGCTGCTGGCGCTCATCGCTGGCCCTGCGGTCGGTGCGCTGCTCGGCTGCGTGACGGCCACCGTCGTCGTCCTCGGTCGCGTTCCGGCAATCGTGGGAACGCTCGGCCTGCTTGGCGTCTACCGCACCGCCGTCTTTGTCCTTCTCGGCGGGCAGTGGCTCTCGGGCCTGCCCTCGAGCCTCACCAATCTTCTGGCAACCACCGTACTCGGCATTCCAGTCCCAGCCATCGTCATTGCCATCGCCTATCTGGTCGTCTGGCTGGCGTTGCGGCGAACCCCCTACGGGCCGCACCTGCTGGCGATCGGCAATTCCGAGGAAAAGGCCCGGCTGTCCGGAATCCCCGTGGTCAAGGTACGCTTCATGACCTTCGTCATCAGTGGCGTCCTGACTGGCATTGCCGCCACGTTTTACGTCGCCACCTACCGCAATGTGGAGATGACGATCGGCAGCACGCTGGCGCTCGATGCGATCGCCGCGGTCATTCTCGGCGGCACGAGCATATTGGGCGGCAGATGCAGCTTGATCGGCACGGTCTTCGGCGTACTGCTTCTGAGAATTCTCCAGAATGGATTGCTCCTGATCGGCGTCCCCTCGCTTTGGCAGCCTGTGGTTACCGGCGTTCTCATCATCGGCGTGCTTGGCTTCGAAGCTGTCTCCAACCGGCTGCCGCTTGCCCAATTCCTGCGAGCCCGCGCATGAACAGGATCCGGAACCTGCAGGGCCCCGCCCTCACTTTGGCTCTGCTGTGCGGCCTCTGGCTGGTCGTTATTGTCGGCCTGCTGGCGCTCAAGCCCTCGGTCTTCAATCTTGGCACCGTCACCACGATTTTGCAATTTTCGACGATCCTGGCCCTGGTCGGCCTTGGACAGGCGCTGGTCGTCCTGGCCGGGGGCGCGGGCATCGACCTGTCCGTTGGCGGCGCCGTTTCGCTCTCGGCGATCGTTGCCATGCTTTCCCTGAAGCTGGGGTTGCCGCCCCTTCTGTTGCCGGTCGTCTGCATCTTGGCTGGCGCTGTGCTCGGTGCCTTGAACGGATGGCTGGTGAACGAGCTCGCCCTTCTCCCCTTCATCGCGACGCTGGGAACATTCTTCGTCTATTCCGGCCTCGCGCTTGCGGTCACCGGCGGCGCGGCGCAGTCCGGCGTGCCCGCCTGGCTGCTCGTTTGGGGGCGCGGTGCGATTATGGGCATCCCCGTGCCTTTCCTCACGCTCGCCGTCCCCTGCTTCGCGCTTGCCGGTCTCGTGTTGCTCTCGACGGCCTGGGGGCGCTGGATCTATGCCATGGGCTTCAACGAGCGCTCGGCCAAACTGGTCGGCATTCCGGTCGATCGCGTACGCTTCATTCTCTACGTGCTGAGCGGCGCACTGGCCGGTGCTGCCGGCCTCGTCTCTCTCGCCTGGCTCGGCAGCGGCAGGCCCAATATCGGCCAGAACCTCGAACTGGAATCGCTGACCGCGGCCATGCTGGGAGGCATCGTCATCACCGGCGGACGCGGTGGCGTCGGCGGCGTGTTCGCGGCCGTCCTGCTGCTGGTCACGCTGAAGACCGGCCTTCTGCAATTGAACATCAACACGGTCTGGCAGGTGGGGATTGTCGGCGCCCTTCTGGTTTTCGTCCTTCTCGCCGACCGACTTTCCCAACGTTGGAGATAACAATGCCTTCCATGGAAGAGACCATCGCCGCGCGCGTCGAGGCAGCCGCCGAGCGCATCGTCAAGACGCTGAGCGATCTCGTCGCCTTCCCTTCGATCGTGAAATCGAATCCGAAGGAGGCCGGCCCCGGCGAGCGGGATTGCCAGCTCTACCTGCAAAAGCGCCTTGAGGCACTCGGCTTCTCGACCGATCTCTGGGATCCAGACGGCCCGGCACTCTACGAAAAATACAAGGGATGTGCCGGCGCCAACAAGGGCAGGACGTTCGAGGGCCGGCCCAATCTCGGCGGCGTTTTGAAAGGCACCGGCGGCGGGCGGTCCATCATGCTGACCGGCCATATCGACGTCGTGCCGCCGGGTGCCGCCGGGCACTGGACCACCGATCCCTTCCAGCCTGTCCTGAAAGATGGATTCCTGCACGGTCGCGGCACGGTCGACATGAAGGGCGGCGTCGCTTGCATGCTGATGGCGGTCGAAATCCTGAAGGAACTCGACGTTTCCCTCTCCGGCGACGTCGTCTTCACCACCGTCGTCGACGAGGAAATCGGCGGCATGGGGTCGCTCGCCATGGTTGATCGCGGCTTTCGCGCCGACGCCGGCATCATGACGGAACCGACGGCGAACAGGATCGCACCGCTTTGTCACGGCATTCTGTGGGGCAAGATCATCATCGACGGCATAGGCGGCCATGCCGAACTGACGCCGAACGCCTGGTATTCGAGCGGCCCGGTCGACGCCGTCCAGCTTTGCCGGCAGATCCTCGACGGCATCGACATCCTCAACCGGCGATGGATGTTCGATCCCAGGAAGAACCACCCGCTGATGGACCTGCCCAACCAGATCATCGTCACCCAGATCAATGCCGGCGAACATCCATCCTCCATGGCAGGACGCGGCGAGATCATCATCGACGCACAGTATCTGCCGAGCGAGCATGACGAGTTCAGGCTGGGCGGCAATGTCAAACGCGAAATCGAAGAGCACATCGCCAATGTCTGCCAGGCGGATCCTTATCTGCGAAAGCACCCTGCCCGTGTCGAATGGATCCTCGATGCCGATTGCGCCGAGATCCCGTCGGACAACCCCTTTGTCGGCCTGTTCCAGGAGGCCGTCAAAGCAGCCGACCTGTCGCCGGCCCTGAGCGGCTTCGGCGCACACAGCGACATCGGCCTGCCGACCGGCCTGGGCAACACCCCGACCGTCAACTTCGGTCCTGGCGATCCGGCGCAGGCGCATCAGCCGAACGAGCGCGTTTCGGTGCGCGATCTCGTCGACTGCACGAAGGCCATCGCCTTAGCGGTGGAGAAATGGTGCCGATAGTTTTTAGCTGACTGCGAGCGGCAGGAAGTTTGCGGAAGACGTCCGGGAGGAGCGGCGAGAGCAATTCCAGGAAAAGTGTGTACGGTTTTCCCGGGAAAAGCGCGTAGCGCTTTCCCTATGGAATTGCGCAAAAACAAAGAGATAGAGCGGTTCGCCGTTTCCATGAAACGGTGAACTGCTCTAAGAGGCCGCCCGTCAGCCACCAAACCTCGGCTCGGGAACTCCGGTCACGCCAAGGCCGGTGATGGCGAACAGGCTGCCGCGCAGCACGCCATCGCCGGGAAAACGCGGCAGCGGCGGCTTGGCCATCGAGGTGACGTAGAGCGTGTCGAGCTTCGGTCCGCCGAACATGGCGCTGGTGATCTTCTTCACCGGCATGTCGATGATACGGTCTATGCTGCCGTCCGGCGCGTAGCGCACCAGGCGGCCGTCATAGACCAGCGCATTCCACAGACAGCCTTCGGCATCGACGGTCGAGCCGTCGGCGGCACCACCGCGGCTGGTATCGACGCGAACGAAGGTGCGGCGGTTGCTGGCCGTACCGGTCTCGATGTCGTAATCATAGGCCCAGATCTCGCCGGTCCAGGTGTCGGCGAAATAGAAGGTGCGGTCGTCGGGGCTCCAGCATGGACCGTTGGAGCAGATGATGCCGGAATCGATCCTGGTGACGGAGAAATCCGGATCGAGCCTGTAAAGGCCGCCGGACGGCCCCTCTTCCATCGTGTCCATCGAGCCGGCGAAGAAGCGGCCGCGCCGGTCGACCTTGCCGTCGTTGAGACGGTTCATTGGCTTGTCCGGCTCCGGATCATGGATCGGCGTCACCTCGCCGGTGGCGAAATCGAGCAGATGGAAACCGCGCTGCAACGAGACGACAGCGCCGCCGCCATCCTTGCGCAGCGCCATCGAGCCTATCTTCATCGGCACGTCCCAGGAGCGGATCTCGCGCCCGTCGGCGGTCGCGCGGAAGACGCGCCCGTCGAAACTGTCGATCCAGTAGAGACGCTCCTGCTCGACGTCCCAGAGCGGTCCCTCGCCAAGCGTGGTCTTCACGTCCACCACGACTTCGATCTTCATGCCGTCCTCCTCTTTGCTCGCGCGGCGATTGGCTGCGTCAGAAAGCGACCTTGTCGCCGCCCTTCAGCGACAGGATCTCGCGCGCTTCGTCCGGCGTCGCCACCTCCATGCCGAGCCCCTCAATGATCTTGCGCGCCAGCACGACCTGCTCGGCATTCGACTTGGCAAGCTTGCCCCTGCCGGCCCACAGGCTGTCCTCCAGCCCGACCCGGATATTGCCGCCGAGGGCCGCCGACTGCGCGGCGATGCGCAACTGGCTGGCGCCGGCGCCGAGCACCGACCAGCGGAACTGGTCCCCGAACAGCCGGTCCGCTGTGCGCTTCATATGCGCGACATCCTCCGGATGCGTGCCGATGCCGCCCAGCAGGCCGAACACCGACTGCACGAAGAAGGGCGGTTTCACCAGCCCACGGTCTGCGAAGTGGGAGAGATTGTAGAGATGCGCGATGTCATAGCACTCGAACTCGAACCGCGTGCCGTTGTCGTAGCAAGTCGCGAGAATGTACTCAATGTCCTTGAACGAGTTGCGGAAGACGAGGTCGCGCGTCGCTTCCAGATGCGGCTTTTCCCAGTCGAACTTGAAGGTCTCGTATTTGTCGGCGAGGTGATAGAGCCCGAAATTGATCGAGCCCATATTGAGCGAGGCTACCTCCGGCTTGAACTGGGCGGCCGGGCGCACCCGCTCCTCGACCTTCATGTAGGGGCTGCCGCCGGTGGTGATGTTGATGGCGGCGTTGGTGCCTTGCTTGACGCGCGGCAGGAAACGGGCAAAGGCCTCCGGCGTCTGGTCGGGCTTGCCGGTCTCCGGATCGCGGGCATGCAGATGCAGGATCGCGGCGCCGGCTTCCGCGGCGGCGATCGCCTCCGAGGCGATCTGGTCCGGCGTGATCGGCAAATAGGGCGACATGGTCGGCGTGTGGATCGCCCCCGTCACCGCGCAGGTGATGATGACCTTGCCCCTGGCCGCCGTGGCGCCGGGCTTGCGGCTGGTTTCTTTCATTGTCCGAACTCCTGATCCGATTTCTTCTTGTGCGCCGCCAGCGCCATCAGCCGGCGATCGCGCCATACCTGCCGATCGCCCAGTTTCTCCCTGGGCAAGCGCCTGCTACGCTCGGCCTCGACGGTTTCCATCACCTCGCCCGCCCAGTCGACGCGACGCAGCATCTGCGGGAAAATATTGGAATAGATGCCCTGGTAGCGCTCGGCATAGTCGCGCACGCCGCCCGGCGCGTTGAGATCGATGGTCTCGAAGGGCCCCATGAACGACCAGCGCAGCGCCAGCCCGTCGCGGATGCCGATATCGACGTCCTCGACGCTGGCATAGCCGTCGGCGACAAGCCGGAAAGCTTCCTCGAGCAGCGCCCCTTGCAGCCGGTTCATGATGAAGCCGTCGAGCTCGCGCTTCATCACCAGCGGCGCGTGGCCGGCATCGAGGAGGAAGGCGCGCGTCCTTTCGAGCGTCTCGGCGGACGTCCACGGCGCCGGCACCACCTCCGCCGCCGGAATGAGGTAGGGCGGGTTGATCGGATGCACGACCAGGCAGCGGTGCCGCCCCGGGAGATGATCGGTGAATTTCGACGGCAGCAGCGCCGAGGTGGAGCTGGCGATCACCGCCTGCGGATCAGAGAGGGAATCGATCCGCGAAAACACCTCGCGCTTCACTTCGAGATTTTCCGGTGTGTTCTCCTGGATATGCACGGCGCCGGCCAGAGCCGCGTCCAAGTCTCCCATGACGACGATGCGCTCGAGCACCGCGTGCGCGGTCTGTCCGCGCA
This sequence comes from Mesorhizobium sp. B2-2-3, assembly GCF_006442405.1. NCBI lineage: Bacteria > Pseudomonadati > Pseudomonadota > Alphaproteobacteria > Hyphomicrobiales > Phyllobacteriaceae > Mesorhizobium > Mesorhizobium sp. B2-2-3. The sequence continues at coordinate 63,038 of NZ_VFWC01000011.1, forward strand.
GCAGATCATTCGAAGCGAGATCGCCGAGCACGCCTTCTATGTAGTCTCGCGCGCCGCCTGCCGCGACCGGCGACTGGTCCCACATGCGCACATCATGGCCGGCGCGCGCGAAGCTGATCGCCCATGCCCGTCCGATGAACCCGCTTCCGACAATTGCAACCCTGGCCATGGCTTGCTCCTCAAAGCGTTTCGACGTTGCCGTCGACGCCGAGCGACTGGCCTGAAATGTTGATGCCCGCGTCGGACAGCAGGAATGCGACCATCGAAGCCACGTCGTACGGGCTGGTCATGCGGCGCAACGAGATGTTCTGCAAATAGCGTTCGGTCATCTCCTGATGGCTGATGCCGACCTGTTTGGCGCGTGCCGAGATAACGCTCTCGATGCGCGGCCCCTCTATGATGCCCGGCAGGATGGCGTTGACCCTGATCCCGTGCGGCCCAAGCTCCTTGGCAAGGCTCTGCGTGAAGCCGATGACGCCGAATTTGGCCGCCGAATAGGGCGTGCGGAACGCATAGCCGTGGCGGCCGGCCGCCGACGACATCGAGACGATCGAACCGCCGCCGGCCCCCTTGATGAGCGGCACGGCGCGCCGTGCGCACAGGAACTGGCCGGTCAGGCCGATGTCGAGACAGCGCCTCCAGTCGGCCGGATCGATTTCGTCGACGCCGCCGGTCGGCCCGGCGATGCCGGCATTGTTGATCAGTGCGTCGAGGCCGCCGAGTTTCTCCTCCACCGCCTCGAACAGCCGGTCGACATCGTCGTCGCGCGACACGTCGGCCTTGACCGCTGCGACGAGCGCCATCTTCTTGGGGGCGGCCGCCAGGGCTTCGTCGGACACATCGCAGACGACGATGCGCGCACCGAGCCGCGACAGCGTTTCGGCAATGGCGAAGCCAATGCCGCCGGCGCCCGCCGTGACCAGGACACGTTGCCCTTTGAGCCCCGCCAGGAATTCGTCGGGCGATTTGGGTGCGCTCGTGCTCATCATTCCATTCCCTTCATTGAATGCGTCTTTCACGCAGCGCCATGACGGCACCGAGCACCACCAGCCCGAACAGGATCGCCCGTGTGGCGTAAGGCAGCGTCGTGCCGGCCAGCAGCATCTGCAGCGCCGTCAACAGCAGCACGCCGCCGAGCATGCCGAGATAGTGACCGCGCCCGCCGGTGATCAGCGCGCCGCCGACCACGACAACGGCGATGGACGGCAGGAGATAGTCGTCGCCCATGCCGAGGCTGGCCTGGCCGGAAAAGCCGGTCAGCATGACGCCGACGATGGCCGCGCACAGCGCTGACAGCATATAGACGAAGATCAGCGTCCGTCCGACGGCGATGCCCGAAAGCTGGGCCGCGCGCGGGCTGTTGCCAATGCCGTAGACCTTCCGGCCGAAGGCGGTGCGGCCGAGCAGCAGCACCGCAAGGGCCACGAAGACGACCATGAACGGCACGACCGGCGTCACTACCCATATCTTGCCGGTCATGAACCAGCGCAGCATCGGCGAGGAGAAGCCGGCCGGCGTGCCTTGCGAATAGAGAAGCGCGAAGCCTTGCAGGATGCCGTTGGTGGCGAGCGTCATGACGATCGGCGAGATGCCGAGGAAAACAATGCCGACGCCGTTCGCCAATCCGATAAGACAGGCGATGGCCAGCACCACCGGCAGCGCATAAACGAGTGCCGCGTCCGATCCGTTGACCATGCCGGCAAGAAGGATGCCCGACAAGCCGATCGTCCACGGCACCGACAAGTCGAGCCCGCCGGTGAGGATGACGCCGCCCTGCCCGAGCGCAAGCACGGCAAGGAAACTCGACAGCACGAACAACGAGTTCCAGTAGGTGGGATTGAAGATGGCCCGGCCGAGCCAGATCTGGGTGACGATCATGACGGCGGCCAGGCAGACGTAAGCCGGCAGCGCGTAGCGCAGCGTCTCGGCATTGCGCATGCGAAAGCCGGGTGCCTGTCCCGGAACGGCGGGCTTGTGGGCGATGCGCAGCCTGCGGTCGGTGGGGTCGAGTTGCGACGGCAGCATGCCGGCGCGCCATGCGGCGAACCGCGCGCGCAAGGCGCGGACCTGGTAGGCAAGCACGGAGCCATGCGACAGCGAGCCCGCGAGCACGGCAAGGATGAGGATGGTGCCCTCGGCGATGGTCGAATAATAGGCCGAAACGTTGAGCACGAGCAGGACGTTGACGACCATCATCAGGATATAGGCGCCGAAGACGGTGCCGAACGGACCACCCTGCCCGCCGCCGAGCCGCGTGCCGCCGACCACGACGGCGGCGAACATCGACAGCAGCAGCGGATTGCCGACGAGCGGATCGCCGCTGCCGGTCTGGGCGCTGATGAACACACCGGCAAGCCCGTAGCAGCCGCCGGCGATGACATAGACGAGGAAGCGCACGAGAGCGACGCGCACGCCGACCGCGGCAGCGGCGTCCGGATCGCTGCCGACCGCGTAGAGCGCCGTGCCGAACCGCGTGCCCTTCAGCCAGAACCATGCCAGCAGGACCACGCCGATGACGACCAACGGCATGGGCAACCAGCCTGGGATCGCGTCGCCGAGATAGAAGGCGCCGAGATCGGGCGAGACGAAGCCGCCGGGCTTGTCCATGACCAGCAGTGTGATGCCTTGCAAGATGAACATGGTCGACAGCGTGACGACGATGGGCTGCATGCGCAGCACCGCGATGAAGAAGCCGTTGAACGCCCCGACGAGCATGCCGACGCCAATGCCGGCCAGCGTCCACAGCCAGACGTTCGTTCCGGTCGCCATCGGATCCATCGACGTGGCCAGCACCACATTGACCAGCGAAACCACGGCGCCCGCCGACAGGTCGAAGCCGCCGGACAGGATGACGATGGTCTGGCCCATCGCCGCCAGCGCCGAGGTGGCGCCGCCGCTCGACAGGAACGAGATATCGAAATAGGTGAGCCGCCCGGCGCTGATCAGGTCGACGACGACGAGCAGCACTGCAAAGACGATCGCCGCGATAATAGCGCCGCGATGCCGCGCCAGGAGGCGCACCAGGGATCCGGCCTGCCCGGTTGCCGTCGAACCGACCGCGCTCACTGTGCTGCCTCCAGCATATTGCCGCCATGTCCCAGCGCCGGCCGCATGATCGCGCTCTCGGTGATCTCGCCGCCGGCGAGTTCGGCCACCAGCCGTCCGTCATAGAGGACGAGCACGCGGTCGCATTGATGGACGAGTTCGGGAATCTCGGTCGAATGCAGCAGGATCGAGCCGCCGGCCGCCACATAGTCGCGCATCATCACGTAAAGCTCGTGCTTGGTGCCCACATCGATGCCGCGGGTCGGGTCGAAGAGCAGCAGGATGCGGCTTTCGGCAACCAGCCATTTGGCGATGGCGATCTTCTGCTGGTTGCCGCCGGAAAAGGCGCCGGCCCTTGTCCACAGCGCACGCTTGTCCACCTCGACCGTCGAGAAGGCCGCCTGCACGGCGCGTGCTTCCTCCTCCTCGCGGATCAAGCCGAGCCGGGTGAAGCGGCCGACCACCGGCAGCGATGCATTCTGCCGGCCCGACAATTTCAGGAACAGGCCTTCGGTCTTGCGATCCTCCGGCACCAGCCCGATCGCCATGTTGGGCCTCAGCGCATCGGCCGGCGAGCCGAGCCACACTTTGCGGCCGTCGACCATGACGTGGCCGCGTTCGATCTCGGCCATGCCGAAGCAGGCGAGGAACAGGTCTAGCTGGCCCATGCCCTGAAGTCCGGCGATGCCGAGGATTTCGCCCCTGCGCAAATCGAAACTGGCGCCGTCGAGTTTTCTGCCCGCCTTGAGGTCGCGCACGCCGAGCACCGGCGGACCGAAGACGGCCGCGCCCTCGGGCTTTGGCGGAAAGGTCTGCGCGAGGGCGCGGCCGATGATCTTCTCGATCACATCCTCATCCGAGATGTCGGCCACCGGTGCGGTGATGATGTGGCGGCCATTCCGAAGGATGGTCAAGGTATCGCAGAAGGCCCGCACCTCACGCATGCGGTGGGTGATGAACACGACCGTCGTTCCGGCGGCCTTGAGCCGCGCGATGATTGTTCCCAGCCATTCGACGTCGCCGCCCGAAAGCGTCGAGGTCGGCTCGTCCAGCAACAGGATGCGCGGCTTGCGGTAGACGGCGCGCGCGATCTCGATCTTCTGGCGGACCGCGAGATCGAGCGTCGCAACCTCGGCGTCGAGATCGACCGAAAAACCGAGATCGGCAATGTGCCGGCCGACTGCCTTGCGCGCGGCCGACCGCCTGATCAATCCGGTCGGGCCGGATGGCGCATAGGGCAGCAGCATATTGTCGAGAACGCTGAGGTCGCGGACCAGCGTCATCTCCTGGAACGCCGTCTGCACCCCGCGGTCGTGCGCGGCGCGCGGCGAACCGAGCGCGGCCGGCGCGCCAAGGATGCTGATCTGGCCCTGATCGGGCCGCACCAGTCCCGATAGGAGCTTGACCAGCGTCGACTTGCCGGCGCCGTTCTCACCCAGCAAAGCGTGCACGCTGCCAGGCGAGATCGCGAAGGAGACGTCGTCAAGCGCGACCGTCGCGCCAAACGCCTTGCGTATGCCGTTGACGGCAATAGCCGGCACATGCGTTGTTGAAGTCATCATTCCCGGTTCCGGCATGCCATGCTTGCGGGCGCGTGGAGCCCACAGTGCCCCACGCGCACGGATTGCTGAAGCCTACTCCTCGGGCTGGCCGACGAGCGCCGCGTTGAGGCCGATCTCGGGCGTCTGGTCGGAGAAGATCGACGCGAACCAGCCGGGGTTGGAAACCAGCGACGGTTTGAAGGTGTTGCATCCGGCCTTCATTTCGGCCCAGGTGCCCTCGTTGCAAAGCTTGCTCGTCTCGTTGGTGACGATCGGCAGCGGCAGGATTGTCGCTTTCGGCACATCCTTGCCCTCGATCGCCTCGATGGCGAGCTTCAAGGCGAGCGCGCCGGAATAGGGCGGCGAGGCATAAGAAATGCGCGGCGCGCCGAGCGGTGCATAGGGAGAAGCAGCACCCTCGACCTCCGTCCCTTCCGGCAGCATCTGGATGCGGCCGCCATTGGAGCCTTCGCCGGCGCAAGGCAGAAGCTGGCTGGCCTTCCTGCCCGCCTCGAGCTGCATCGAATTGGCGGTGAAGCAGCCCACCTGCATCCACAGCCCGTTAATGTCGTCCCAGTTGCGCGTGGCCAGAATCTTGGAGAGTTCGGTGCGTGCCACCGCCTGGCTCCACATGCCGACCGCTTCGCCGACGATCTTGATGTCGGGATATTTGGCGAACACCGCCTTGGCGGCTTTCGTGCGCAGCTCGTCGACCGAGGTGCCGGGAACGCCGGTCACGGCGATGATGTTGCCCTTGCCGTTGAGCTTCTTGGCCAGCCATTCGGCTGTCACCCTGCCAGCCTCCTCCTGGTCGATATGGACATTGTAAGCGCAGGGCTCGGTGATCTCGGCGTCGTAGGCGAAGACCTTGACCCCCTTTTCGCAAGCATTCTTGACCACTTGGTTCAGCGCCGTCGGCGAGATCGGATAGATCACGATCGCCTCCGCTCCCGCCTGCACCATGGCGTTGATCTGCTGGATCTGGCGCTGCGCGTTCGGTCCGGCCACCTGGACCTGCAGGTCGATCTTGTCGACCATGCTCTTGTGCGCGGCCATCGCCTTGACCATGTTCGCCGCCTCGGCCTGCCAGTCATTGCCGATGAAGCTCATGCTGAGAAAAATCTTGTGTTTTTCGGCGGCCTCGGCCGCGGAGATGCCAAAAGCACAGGCAGCCATGCCTGCCAGCAGCGCAAGCCGCCGGGCTTTCAATCCGATACCCATATGAAACTCCTCCCGATCCGAACGATCGGATGCCTCCCAAGGGCACGAGACGTGACCTTGCCATCCGATATCGGCAACCGTATCACCATTTGATCAAAGATCAATGATGAAATATGCTCGCGGCGAAGCGACGGCCGGGCGCTTGACGCCGCAGCCGGAAGCCTGCATTCCGGATAGGGGTTATGGCGCAGCTTGCGCGGGAAGGTTGAGGGGAGATGGCTGGAGCGGCGTTCAGAAAGCCGGGTGTCGAGATCGCGCCCCTGTCCAAGGAGACCTTGCAGGACAGGGTCTATCGCCATGTCACCGAATTGATCCTCGACGGCAGCATCGTGCCGGGCGAGATGGTAACGGTGCAAAGCCTTGCCGATGCTTTCGGCGTCAGTCCGATGCCGGTCAGGGAGGCCCTGCGGCGCCTGACCGCCGCCAACGCGCTGATGGTGGTTTCAGGCCGCTCGATCGGCATTCCCGCACTCAGCCGCACACGCCTCGTCGATCTGAGAAACGTCCGCTTCGAGATCGAAGCGATCGCCGCCGCATGGGCGGCCGAGCGTATGGACGACCAAGCTATCGCCCGGCTGCGCCAGCATCTGGACGCGCTCGAACAGGCCAATGCGGCGGGAGACGTCAAGTCCTATCTGCGCGCCAACTACGCCTTTCATTTCTCCATCTACCGGGCGGCCGGCTCCGAGAACATTCTCAACATCATCGAGAACTTGTGGCTGCAGATCAGTCCTTATTTCAACATGCTGCACGATTCCGGAAACTATTCGACCGCCAATGCGCACCATCAGGAGATGTTCGCTGCGTTGCGCGACCGGGATGCGGAAGCGGTCAAGGCCGCGGTCCGCGCCGACATCGACGCCGCCTTCGACGTTCTGGTCGGCCTGCTGAAATAGCACAAACGAAACTTCGTCGGCGCGAAGATCGAAATCCGGGCTGCCGGCCGGGCTTGGCACACCCCACCGTCGACTTCGCCCAAACGATCCGGCGCAGGCGCATCAGCCGGACGAACGCGTCCCCGTGTGTGATGGACGGCTCCTCTCGAAGGGTTGGCGCAGGCAAGGCGGGATTTTTCCCGTCAAGACAGTCGGCTCTAGAATTGCGACCCCAAATCAAGCTATGATGCACTTGGCATTTCCGGAGACGGCTTCGCGCCCCTGGAATGCCGGGAGGAACGGGACATGGCCTTCGCGCTTGTACTCGTTTTGATAGTTGTGGGCTCGGTGCTGTTCCACCTCCTGAGCCCATGGTGGTGGACGCCGATTGCCTCGAACTGGGACTATATCGACAACACCATCATCATAACTTTCTGGATCACCGGCGTCGTCTTTGCCGCCGTGGTTTTGTTCATGGCCTATTGCGTCTTCCGCTTCCGTCATCGGGAAGGCAATCAGGCGGCGTATGAACCGGAGAACAGGCGGCTCGAATCCTGGCTGACGGTTGTCACCGCGGTCGGCGTAACGGCTTTGCTGGTTCCCGGCCTGTTCGTCTGGAACCGGTTCGTCAACGTTCCGAGCGACGCAACCGTGGTCGAAGTTGTCGGCCAGCAATGGCAATGGAGTTTCCGCCTGCCCGGCAAGGACGGCAAGCTCGGCACGTCCGACACCCGCGGCGTCACCGCTGACAATCCGTTGGGCGTGATCACCAGCGATTCCAATGGCCAGGACGATGTCGTGGTCGAAGCGGCCGATCTGCATCTGCCGGTTGGCAAGCCGGTCAAGATGTTGCTTCGCTCGATCGACGTGCTGCATGATTTCTATGTGCCGGAATTCCGCGCCAAAATGGACATGATCCCGGGCTCGGTCACCTACTTCTGGTTCACCCCAACGAAAACCGGAACCTTCCAGGTCCTGTGCGCTGAACTCTGCGGCCAAGGACATCCGATGATGCACGGTGTGGTGATGGTCGATACGCAGGAGGATTACCTGGCGTGGCTTGGCCAGCAACAGACGTTTGCGCAATTGTCGGCGCCCCAGCAGACGGGCTCGGCAAGCCAGGCGTCGGGTCCAACGACGGTGTCAAGTTCGAGGATTGCAGCAAAGCTCGAAACCGTCGGGTCTCGCTAAAAAGGACACGGAGGTGTTCCTATGGTCGATATTACCCCTGCAGATGCCATCCCGCCGGCCGAAGTCGCGGAAGTCGAACTGTATCATCCGCACAGTTGGTGGACGAAATACGTCTTCTCGCAGGACGCCAAGGTCATTGCCATCCAGTATTCGGCGACGGCAACGGGAATTGGCCTGGTCGCCCTGGTGCTGTCCTGGCTGATGCGGCTGCAACTCGGCTTTCCCGGCACCTTCGACTTCATCACGCCTGAAGCCTACTACCAGTTCATCACCATGCACGGCATGATCATGGTGATCTATCTGCTCACGGCGCTGTTCCTCGGCGGTTTCGGCAACTACCTGATCCCATTGATGGTGGGGGCTCGCGACATGGTCTTTCCCTATGTCAACATGCTGAGCTACTGGATCTACCTGCTTGCCGTGCTGGTATTGGTGTCGAGCTTCTTTGCGCCTGGCGGACCGACGGGGGCCGGCTGGACGCTGTACCCGCCGCAGGCAATCATGACCGGCACACCGGGGGGCCAGGACTGGGGCATCATCCTGATGCTCGTCTCACTGATCCTGTTCATCATCGGCTTCACCATGGGCGGGCTGAACTATGTCGTGACGGTGTTGCAGGGCCGCACGCGCGGCATGACGCTGATGCGTCTGCCGCTGACTGTCTGGGGCATCTTTACCGCGACCGTCATGGCTCTGCTCGCCTTCCCGGCGCTATTCGTCGCCTGTGTGATGATGCTGCTTGATCGGACGCTCGGCACCAGCTTCTTCATGCCGGCGATCGTCGAAATGGGCGAGCAATTACAGCATAATGGCGGCAGCCCGATCCTGTTTCAGCATCTGTTCTGGTTCTTCGGCCATCCCGAAGTCTACATCGTGGCCCTTCCGGCCTTCGGCATCGTGTCGGACCTGATCAGCACCCATGCGCGCAAGAACATCTTTGGCTATCGCATGATGGTCTGGGCCATCGTCGGCATCGGTGCGCTGAGCTTCGTCGTCTGGGCGCACCACATGTATGTCAGCGGCATGCATCCCTATTTCGGTTTCTTCTTCGCCACCACGACATTGATCATCGCGGTTCCGACCGCCATCAAGGTCTACAATTGGGTGCTGACGTTGTGGCGCGGCGACATCCACCTCACCATACCGATGCTATTTGCCCTGGCTTTCATCGTCACCTTCGTCAATGGCGGGTTGACCGGGCTGTTCCTTGGCAATGTCGTGGTCGACGTCCCGCTGTCGGACACGATGTTCGTCGTTGCCCATTTCCATATGGTCATGGGGGTCGCGCCGATCATCGTGATCTTCGGTGCGATCTACCACTGGTATCCGAAGGTCACCGGCCGGATGCTGAACGAGGCGCTGGGCCGGTTCCATTTCTGGGTCACCTTCCTCGGCGCCTACCTGATTTTCTTTCCCATGCACTACCTCGGACTGATGGGCGTGCCCAGGCGTTACAATGAACTGACCGATATGACGGTGATGACAGAATCGGCCCACCATCTGAACTCGTTCATCAGCATCATGGCGTTCATCGTCGGCTTTGCCCAGATTGTGTTCCTGTTCAATCTGATCTGGAGCATCCGTCATGGCCGCGAGGCCGGCGGCAACCCGTGGCGGGCCACGACCCTCGAATGGCAGACGCCGCAAACACCACCGGCCCATGGCAATTTCGGCAAAGACCTACCGATCGTCTATCGCTGGGCCTATGACTACAGCGTACCGGGCGCCAAGGAGGACTTTATCCCGCAAAACGTACCGGGCTCCTTCGGTCCCTCCAAGGAGCCGGCATGAGCGTCATTCTGGTCTTCATGCTCGTGATCGCCGGTTTTGCCGGATGGTGGCTTTCCCACCAGCGGCTGATGACCAAGCCATGGCTCGAGCAAGGTATGGCCGGGGATTTTGTTGGTATGGAAGGATCGGCGCTACCGACCGCCAAGATCGGCCTCGGCGTCTTCCTGGCGGTCGTCGGCTGTCTGTTCGCGCTGATCACCAGCGCCTACTTCATGCGCATGGCGCTGTCGGACTGGCAGGCGCTGCCGCTGCCGCGGCTGCTCTGGTTCAACACCGGCATGCTGGTCCTCAGCAGCATTGCGCTGCAATGCGCCTCGCTCGCGGCGCGTAAGGGTCAAATGGACATGGTTAAGCTCGGCCTTGCCACCGCCGGGTTTACGGCGCTCTCCTTCCTGATTGGACAGTTTATGGCCTGGCGCGAGCTGTCTGCCGATGGCTACTTTCTGGCTTCCAATCCGGCCAACAGTTTCTTCTACCTGCTTACCGGAATGCATGGCCTGCACATACTGGGAGGACTGGTGGGCCTGGGCAGAACAACCGTCGGCGCTTGGAACGGGGCAAGGCCGGCGCGGCTTCGCCTCAGCGTCGAGCTGTGCGCCATGTATTGGCATTTCCTGCTTTTCGTCTGGCTTGCCATCTTCGCGCTTCTGGCCGGCTGGGCCGCGACTTTCATCGATATTTGCCGGGGGTTACTGACGTAGGAGGAACGGGCGGATGGCAGAGACACTCACGCATATCGCTCAGACAGAGCCGCGGCCCGCAGGCTGGCAAGGCATCGCCGCCGACTGGTCCTCGGATCAGCGGGCGTTCAAGAACGTGTCATGGGGCAAGGCCATGATGTGGATCTTCCTGCTCAGCGACACCTTCATCTTCGGCTGCTTTCTGCTCTCCTATATGACCGCGCGCATTTCGACACGCGTGCCGTGGCCCAATCCCAGCGAGGTCTTTGCGCTTCGTATCGGCGGCTCGGATATTCCGCTGATCCTTATTGCCATCATGACTTTCGTGCTGATCTCAAGCAGCGGAACCATGGCCATGGCGGTCAATTTCGGCTATCGCCGCGACCGCCGCAAAACGGCAATCCTGATGCTTCTGACCGCAGCACTCGGTGCGACCTTTGTCGGTATGCAAGCCTTCGAATGGACCAAGCTGATCACCGAAGGCGTGCGGCCCTGGGGCAATCCCTGGGGCGCTGCCCAGTTCGGGTCAACCTTTTTCATGATCACCGGCTTCCACGGCACGCATGTGACAATCGGGGTGATCTTCCTGATCATCGTGGCGCGAAAGGTGTGGCGTGGAGATTTTGACTTTGGGCGGCCCGGCTTCTTTACCAGCCGCAGGGGCCGCTACGAGAACGTCGAGATCATGGGACTCTACTGGCATTTCGTCGACCTGGTCTGGGTCTTCATTTTCGCGTTCTTCTATCTTTGGTGAGAGGCAGATATGGCTGAAGCAACCGCAAACGGCCTCGGGCAACACACGCTGCACGCTACTCATGACGCGGCGACGACCGGCGCCCCCCCGGCAGAAGTTCATCAGGAGCACCCGATCAAGCTTTATCTGGTGGTCTGGGCATGGCTGTTCATTCTCAGCACCTGCTCCTATCTGATCGATTATTTCGGTCTGCACGGCTATCTCAGATGGTCGCTGATCCTGATCTTCATGATCCTCAAGGCAGGGCTCATCGTCGCCATTTTCATGCACATGGCCTGGGAACGGCTGGCGCTGACATACGCAATCATCCTGCCGCCCGTGCTGGTGTTGGTATTCGTGGCGATGATGGTCTTTGAAGCGGATTACACGCTTCTCACCCGGATGGCGTTTTTCGGGGCTGGGCCCTGACGCCAAATCGGAGTTCAGACCTTGTCGATGGCCGATCAGGATTCCGACGATGCTGCGGGCGGTCCGGTGCCGCCACCCTCGCCTTGAAACAATCGACGGTTGGGCCATCTTTATTCATACCGAAACGACGGAAGCGAAATGATTGCCGCGTTTTGACCTGCGTCGCGAACTCAGCAAGGGACGCCCAAAATGACAATCGCAAACAAACTGAAGGACTATATCGACCGGAAAGGGATTTCCTACGACACTGTCGCGCATCATCGCACGGCCACAAGCAGGCAGGCCGCTATAGCCGCGCACGTGCCCGGCAGCATAATGGCCAAATCGGTGCTCGTTCACCACGATCTGGGTTATGCGCTGGCCGTGGTCCCCAGCACACATAGGATCGAGGTCGGCGCGTTGCAGAAGGTCATGGACAAGAGTCTTGGACTCGCCACCGAAGATGAAGCGGTTTCGCTCTTTGACGATTGCGATACCGGCGCCATTCCGCCGATCGGCGCGGCCTACGATGTGCCGGTAGTCCTTGACGAAAGCCTTGGCAGTGCCGCCGATATCTATTTCGAGGGCGGCGATCACAGGACGCTGGTGCGTGTCAGCGGCAAGGATTTCTGTAACCTGACTATGGGCGCCCACCAGGCCCGCTTCAGCCATCCGGCTTACTGAAGCGGGAAAGGGCTCTGATCAACCTGCACGCACCGGTCCTCTTGCCGGCGCGGCAGGGAGTTCATCGAGGCGCCGGTCCGGCCGTCGGCGGCGGTTCCACGACCTTGCGGTAGACATGCCAGGTAGCGTGACCGAGGATCGGCAGCACGACCGCCAACCCCGCGAATACTGGCAGCGTGCCGATGATCAGGGCGACGGCGACAATCAGGCCCCATACCGCCATCACGATCGGGTTCGCCAGCACCACGCGCACCGAGGTGTGGATGGCTTCATAGGCGCCGACATCTCGCTCGAGCAACAACGGGAAGGCGACGACCGTCGTGCACAGCACGATCGCAGCGAAGACGAAGCCGATGGCGTGCCCCAGGATGATGAGCGTCCAGCCGCGTCCTGTGGCGAATATGTCATTGATGAAGCTGGAGAAGGATTGCGGTGGGGCGGGGCCGAACAGGTGTTGGTAAAACGCCTGCGCAGTCAAAAGCCAGGCGATGAAGATTGCAAGCAGCATGATCGCAACCGCGGCGATGGCTGGCAGCGCCGGAGAATTCCTGACCTCGAAGGCGGCCCTCCATGAGGCGTCTAGCCCGGCTTCCCGTCGCCGGCTGATCTCATAGAGGCCGATTGCGGCGAATGGACCAATTAGCGCAAATCCGGACACGAGCGGAAACAACAATGGGAGCGTGTTATTGCCTGATGTCCAGACTGCAAGCACGACCCCCGCAAGCGGGTAGATCAGGCAGAGAAAAATGATGTGCGACGGTTTGACCATGAAATCGTCGACGCCGCGCCTGAGCGCATCGAAAAGGTCGGTGACACCGATCTTGCGAATTCTGGTGTGCTCCAGCGTCTCGCTGGCGCCTGCTATGACGTGAAAGCTTGCCATGACCATTCCTCCAGACAGGTCTGGTAAGGCCGCGGTTTCACGGTGCTGCCGTTCTGCATGACTGGCCACGCAAACCGCGACCTGCACCAGGATCAATATACTCTCATGCGAGCGACTTGTCGCGCTTTGTAAGAAGGTTGGGTAAGAAGGCCCGGTCGCCTGTCTAGCTCTGGACGCCTTTCTTCGATATTCTCCTCAAGTCGAAGGTGAAGGGTCATGGACGGAAGGACAGTTCTCATACTCGGCCTTGGCGTCGTTGTTCTGCTGCTGCTGGGTTTTTGCGCACTGCCGACGTAATGTTTTGCGCCGGCGTCAACGGCCGGCTGATGCGATCGTACGCATTACAGTAGTGTCGGCAAGTAACGTTGCAAAGATCGCGAACAGGTAGAAAATCGAATAAGAAAACAACGCCTTTGCTTGCTTCATCTCCTTGTCGGGGATGGTGAGCACCTTGCAGGCGCGCCAGACGAATCCCGCACCCAAGACGGTCGAGACAATCCCGTAATATCCGCTCGCGAATCCAAAGGCCCAGGGAAGCACGCCGATTGGCGCCAGAACCAGCGAATAGGCCAAGATTTGCTTTCTGGTCGAGGGTTGGCCAGCCACGTTCGGCATCATGGGGATGCCCGCCGCGGCGTACTCTCCGACCTTGAACAGGGCTAGCGCCCAGAAATGCGGTGGTGTCCAGAGGAAAATGATCAGGAACAGAATGATGCTTTCAATGCCGATGGCGCCGGTGGCAGCAGCCCACCCGATCACCGGAGGAAGAGCGCCTGCCGCGCCACCTATGACGATGTTCTGCGGTGTCGAGCGTTTCAGCCAGATCGTATAGATGACGACGTAGAAGAAGATGGTGAATGCCAGCAGCGATGCGGCAAGCCACCCCACCAGCACGCCAAGCACGGTCACCGAAAGTGCGGAAAGCACCAGACCGAAGCCGAGGGCTTCGCCTGGCGCGACGCGGCCCGACGGGATTGGCCGCTTGGACGTGCGAGACATCAACGCATCTATGTCCGCGTCGTACCACATGTTGAGCGCCCCGGCCGCGCCTGCTCCCATCGCAATCGCACTGATGGCGATCACCGCGATGACCGGATTCGTCGGGCCAGGCGCCGTCATTAGGCCCACGAAAGCAGTGAATACGGCAAGCGCCATGACCCGCGGTTTTAAAAGCGCGAAGAAATCACCCGCCGTCGCTTCCGGAAGGCGGATGACGATATCCTTGAGGCGGCTTTCCCTAATCGACATCTCAGACCGATGGAAGCAAGAAACCTAGGCCATGATCCCGAACCGAAGGCACGCGTGAGCGAAATTGAAACCCGGTTTTTGCTTACGCGGCCCTTCGGGTTCGGACGAGATCACGGCGAACGAGAGGATAGACGCATGGCGGAGGAGAAAGTCACTTGGAGAACGTTTTCAAATAGGCGATGACGTTGGTCACGTCTGCATCGTTCTTGAGGCCGGGAAACGCCATCTTGGTGCCTTTGACCATGGCCTTGGGATCGTGAAGATAGGTCGTCAGTGTTGGTTCGTCCCATTTGACGCCGGATTTGCCGGCCGCAATCATGGCGTCGGAATATTTGAAACCGGGATGCGTACCGGCAGTGCGGCCGATGACGCCGTGCAGCGATGGACCGATCTTGTTCTTGTCCTCGTCCGCAATGTGGCAGGCCTTGCATTTGGTGAAGACCTTCTCGCCAGCCGCAGTATCCTGAGCCTGCGATGGATTAGCGACGAAGGTTGCAACAAACACGACGGCGAAAAACGCGGCTAAGCGCATGACTTTTTCCTCCCTGATCGTCAAATGCGCCCGAGACGATCTGGTATAAGCCAGCATCGCCAGCGATGCGCCTTGTACTGCAGAACAGATTGTCCGCTTCTCCCATATGAAATTGCGGCCTCTATATACCACGGAATCTGGCCGGCAGGTAGAAGAGGTCGACTTACAAAGGTTTAGGTTGTCCGCAGCGGATCAAGGCATAGCAGTGTTGCAGCTGCCGGCGAGCTGGCTGACCGCTTCATCAAATCCGGTCAGATCGAAATCGGCGTGGCCCCGCCCCGACAGCAGCCCGAAGCGCCACGAAAGCTGGAGCCGGTTCGCCGCGGTAAGGCGCTTTATGCCGTCGGCGCCATCGCGCACCAGCATGCGGCCGCGCGGGCCGACCAACCAGCTCTCGTCGAACTTGTTGTCGCCGTCGACGGTGACCGACATGGTGATCTTGCGATTGGCCGAGACGGTGTCGTTCAATTGCAACCATTCGGTCCAGCGCGGTTGGCTGTCCGGGCGGCAGGCGATGGTCAGGATCGGGCTATAGCTCAGGGCGCCACCGCCGGTGATCAGCTTGTTGGTGGCATGGACCGAAGCCGTGACAAGGCCGTCATCGTCCGTGCCGATGCGCCAGGTGCCGGCATCGGCCTGGGCGAAATCGCAGGCAAAGGCCAGGACGATCGCCAAGGCCACGACGCGTCGCGTTTCGAAGAATAGGCTCAACCGCCCCTCCAACAACCCTGTGGTTTGCAGCAAGAGCGCAGATAGTGATCAATGCTTGGTATCGACAATGGTCATCGTCCGCGAAACGGATTGGCTGTTGCAGTTTCGCAACGAAAAAGGCCGCCTCGAGGGGCGGCCTTCGTCAGTTCCATCAACTCGGGATTTACTCGGCGTCCTTGGCGGCCTTTTTCTTCGGCGCTGCCTTCTTCTTCGGCTCTTCCGCGTCGTCGCTCTTCTTGTCTTCAGTCTTCTTCGACGCGGCCTTCTTCGCCGGCTTCGCCTTGGTCGCCGTCTCGGCTTCCTCGTCGTCGGCCATCAGCTCTTCCTTGCTGACCTTGACATCGGTAACCGAGATCTGCCCGAGCAGGTGATCGACCACCTTCTCCTCGAACATCGGCGCGCGCAGCGCGTTCAGCGCCTCGGGATTGTTGCGGTAGAACTCGAAGGCTTCCTGCTGCTGGTTGGCCGGGAAGCGACGAACCTGCTCGAACAGGCCGCGCTGCAATTCCTCGTCCGACACGGTGACCCCGGCCTTCTCGCCGATCTCGGCCAGTACAAGGCCAAGGCGCACGCGGCGCTCGGCGAGCCGCATATATTCGGCGCGCGCTTCTTCCTCGGTCGTCTCTTCATCGGCGAAGGTGCGGCCGGCCGCTTCCAGATCGCGGTTGACCTGCGCCCAGATGTTGTTGAACTCGGCCTCGACAAGCCTCGAAGGCGCCTCGAACGAGTAGGCCGCGTCAAGCTGGTCGAGCAGCTGGCGCTTGACCTTCTGGCGCGTCATCGAGCCGAACTGGCTCTCGATCTGGCCACGCACCACATCGCGCAGGCGCTCCAGCGATTCCAGGCCGAGGTTCTTGGCGGTCTCATCGTTGATTTCGAGTTCGCCCGGCTTGGACACTTCTTTGACCGTGACGTCGAAAGTCGCTTCCTTACCGGCCAGATGCGCCGCCTGGTAGTTTTCCGGGAAGGTCACGGTGACCTGCTTTTCATCGCCGGCCTTGGCGCCGATGAGCTGATCCTCGAAGCCCGGAATGAATTCCTTGGAGCCAAGCACCAGCGGCTGATCCGTGCCGGCGCCGCCGGCAAAGGCCTCGCCGTCGATCTTGCCGACATAGTCGATCGTGACGCGGTCGCCTTCGGCCGCCTTGCCGGTCTTCGGCTCGTAGCTGCGCGCCGATTCAGCGACGCGCTTGACCTGCTCGTCAATCTCCGCGTCAGGGACGTCGAACACCTGGCGCGTCACCTTGATGTCGGAAAAATCCTTGATCTCGATGGGCGGGATGATCTCGTAGTTAAGGCGGAATTCGAAGTCGGCGCCGCCGGCCAGGATCTTCTCGGCTTCCTTCTCGTCCTCGGTCATGATGACTTCGGGCTGCATGGCGGCTTTTTCGCCGCGGCCCGAAATGATCGACCGGGTCGAATCGTTGAGGATCTCGTTGACCACTTCGGCCATGAACGACTTGCCATAGACCTTGCGCAGGTGCTGCACCGGCACCTTGCCGGGACGGAAGCCGTTGATGCGAACCTTATTCCTGGCGTCCGTCAGCCGCGCCATCAGCTTGGCTTCCATGTCACCAGCCGGCACGGTGATCTTGATCTCGCGCTTGAGACCGGAATTGAGTGTTTCGGTGACCTGCATCGTAAAACCTTTGTTTTCACCAATGAGGCTGCCAAACGGCTCTCTGCCGTTCACAGCCTGCCGGTATAATCTTGCCGGGAATGGCTTTTGGTACGGAACCTGGCGATTTGACCTGAAATACGGCTCAAACTCTTCCAAACTGCGTTCCAAAATGTGAATAAGTCTTTGTTTTTCCTACTTCTTATCACATTTTGCAGAAGCGGATCGTCGCGTCCCGTCACATTCGACACGCCTTTTGTCACAGGCGAGGCCAATTTTCAACCATCTTCGCGTTTAGGCGAATAACCATCATTTCGGCCCTGACATTGACAGAATGATGGCTAATGGGATCGCCAGACCGTGCGGGCGTGACGGAATTGCCAGACCCTCAGGTCGCGGCTGGCGGCTGCCGCGATATTCAAAGGACGATGCGGTATTCCACCTCACTCCCAAGACCTCGACAAGGCCGCCGAGGCTCTGCTACAGCCCGCCCGAGGCGCGTGTGGTGGAACTGGTAGACACAGCAGGTTTAGGTCCTGCCGCCGCAAGGCTTGGGGGTTCGAGTCCCTTCACGCGCACCACTGCCGCATGGCATCGGATAGTCCACTAGCGCACAGGCGCTGGCAGGAAATCAGGACACTGCCTAGGCGAGCTTCTTGATACGTCCCTTGTCGAGGCGGAAGATGCCATCGTTACCGCCTTGGCGCTGGAAATCATCCTGCAATTCGTCCCATGTGCCAAGATACTGACCGCAGTCGTCGCACCGGATGCCCGTCGAAGGTTCGGCATCGGCAGGAATCCGCAGCCTTATCGTGCCGCAAAAAGGACACTCCAACTGGTGATCCAAGTACCCGGTCGCCATGGGCTTTCCATCTTTCTGAATGCCACCGCCAGCGTCGAGAATATACCTACCACGCAATACAATCCAGTGGCGAGACGCTAGCGCCTAAAGGACGCCCCTGAGGTCGATTAGACGTAAGCTTCCAAGGCTTGAGCCTTCGAGGCCGCACCGCCCTCCCCGTTCAAGCTATGGATGGCAGCCCACCCCTGCACACCTTAATATAGAGGCTCCTGAAACAGCGTCTTGTCGCCGTCCACCAGCGCCTTGATCTGGGCGGTGCCGTCGCTGGCCAGTGCAAGACGGATCCCGAACGGGCGTACCCGCATGTCGTTCTGGATTGCCATCCCCTCGCCTTCCGGCAGGTAGAACCGTTCGATGCCGTAATCCGGCGCGATCGTCAGTCCCTCGCCGCGAAGATCCCAGCCTCCGGCGACATGACCGCGAATATCGGCCTCGTCGGCACCGGTCGGTGTCGGCGCCGCGCCGAACCACGCGGCGCTCGGCGTCCAGTAGCCGTCGGCGTTCTTCTTCAGACGGACGACGATCGAGGTGTCGTCGCTGGAAAGTTTTCCGGCCGGGATGTTGGCGATCATCTTCACCGGTATGCGCGAGATGTCGTAGCCGAGGATGATATAGTCGCCGCGCAGCAGGTCGCGCGGATCGACAGGCTCGATCTTCAGCAGCACTTCCTTGCCGCTGCGCAGGATCGCCGCCCGGCCGGCGATGATCCAACCCAGGAAGCCGATCTGGACGAGCGCCAGCACCAGCGCCGAGATGACAAGCCTCTTCCCGGACATCATGCCGTGGCTCCTCCGGTGGCCGGATCCTTCATGCGTTTCTCCACGCGGATGATGACGATCGCCAGGATGCCAAGCAGCACCGCCGCGGCAAGGAAGAAGCCGGCGGTGTCGAGCATCGACTGCAAGGTCACGACATAGATCATGGCGAGTTCGAAGGCGAAGCCGAGATAGGCAAGCCAGCGCAGGCCACGGCTCTCGCGCCCCGCGAGCACAATGGCGGCGACAATGCCGGCCAGCGCGACGACCGAAGCAATGGCGAAGCCTCTGTCGTAGCTGCTTTCGCCGGCCAGTTCGAACTGGATGATGGCCAGTCCGGTGAGGAAGCCAAGCAGAGCATGCAGCGGCAAGCGGCCGCCAAGCTGCACGATCCGGTCGACCGGTTCCGGCGCGAAAAGGGAAGCCACGAACAACAATACCGATACGATGACCAGCGGGATCGCCACAGGCAGCGTCTCGTGATCCACGGCGACAAGCACAAGATAGAAGAGCAGCGACAGGATGATCAGGTGCCGCGCCGCCTGGCTGCGGGTCCAGAACGAGACGGCAAACAGCACAGCCGCCATGACGAGGAAGAGATGCGGAAATTCGCTGCGATTGAAATAATCGAACCCTTTCAGGAACAGCCAGGCGTCGGCGATGCCGACCGCGGCGACGGTCAGCGGGTTGGACCGCAGCGCCACCGCCGCCAATGCGGTGCCGGCGCCCCAGGTGATCAAGGCCCAGGCCTCGTCGCCCGACAGATGGTACATCTGGCCGATCAGCGCGATCGAACCGCCGAAAGCCGCCGCCGCCACGATCCACAACGCCTCGCCGATCGCCGCGTGGTCGCGGGTTTTCAGCACTGCACCGCCGACATAGCCGCCAAGGATGACGGCAAAGAGCGCGGCAACGCGCGCCAGCCGCGGGATGGCTTCCCAGTTGGCGGCGACGAAGATCAGGATGGCCGCGCCGAACAGCAGCGCCGCCATCATCGCCAGGATCGAACCGAAGCTCAACGACTGGCGCGCGTTGATCTCGACGTCGCGCCGCAATGCATCGGCCGTCGGGGCGTCGATCAGCCCGGCCTCAAGCCATCGCGCAATGTCCGACCTGACCCGTGTCGCGTAGCCCGCCATGCTTCCCCCTGCTGCTTGGTCGGTTTTTCAGCTGGAGCTGCCAAACCGTTGACGTCACGGCACTTTCTGATTCTGGCTTCTTTGTGTCAGGTCCGCGAAGGCTTGTTAATGTTGCATTGCACAATTTGCATTGCTGCCATGCAGCCATAGCGCTTTTAAATCGATATGCGCCCGCCTATTTATGGTTTGTACACAAACGGAATGATCCGCAAGAAAAGACGAAACGAGAAATACCATGAACCTGATCCGCAACTACCGCAACTGGCGCCGCTACCGGGACACCGTTTCCGAGCTGAGCCGCCTGAGCAACCGTGAACTGACCGACCTCGGCATCAGCCGCAGCGACATTCCTTACGTCGCTCGCAAGGCGGTCTAATCCTTCGGACCGCGAATGGTCCGAACCAGTTTTGAGAAGAGCATGACAATGAACCTGATCCGCAACTATCGTAACTGGCGCGTTTATCGCGAGACGGTTACCGAGCTGGGTCGCCTTTCCAACCGCCAGCTGCATGATCTCGGCATCGTCCGCGACGAAATCAAGATCATCGCCCGCCAGGCGATCTAACGACGGAATTTCGCCAGGGTCGACCTCCTCCCCGATCCTGACGAATACGGTCACCCCTTACCTCCTCCCAAGGGTTGACCACCAAAACGGCGCCCGCCGCACCTCCTCCCGCGGCGGGCGTTGTTTCCCGGAGCAAAACGAGTTTTGCTCCAGAGGCTTCGCCCCTCTTCAAAATGGCGAAAAGAATTTCGTCAAAGCCGACCTCCTCCCCGGCGATGACGGATAGGCCCGACCTTCACCTCCTCCCGAAGGTTGGCCACCCAAACGGCGCCCGCCGCACCTCCTCCCGCGGCGGGCGTTGTTTCCCCGGAGCAAAACGAATTTTGCTCCAGAGGCTTCGCCCCTTTTCAAACGGCGAAAGGAATTTCGTCAAAGCCGACCTCCTCCCCGGCGATGACGAATACGGTCGGCCTTCACCTCCTCCCGAGGGTCGACCCCCAAAACGACACCCGCCGGACCTCCTCCCCCGGCGGGTGTTGTTGTTTTCAGGGCAGCCTTCGCCTTCGCCGCCGCGGCATGTTCCAGGTGCGGCAATTGCAATCGTCCCGCCAAGCGATTATTCCGGCGCTCATGAGCAAAAAACCTATTCACATCATCGGCGGTGGCCTCGCCGGATCCGAAGCAGCATGGCAGGCAGCCCAAGCCGGCGTTCCCGTTGTGCTGCACGAAATGCGGCCCGTTCGCGGCACAGAGGCGCACAAGACCGACGGCTTGGCCGAACTCGTTTGCTCCAATTCTTTCCGCTCCGACGACGCCGAGAACAACGCCGTCGGTCTTTTGCATGCCGAAATGCGGCTGGCCGGCTCGCTGATCATGAGCGCCGGTGACGCCAACCAGGTGCCAGCCGGCGGCGCGCTGGCCGTGGACCGCGACGGATTTTCCGACGCGGTGACGGCCAGGATCGAGGCCCATCCGCTGATCTCCATCCAGCGCGAGGAGGTACCCGGCTTGCCGCCGGTCGAATGGGATCAGGCCATCATCGCCACCGGCCCGCTGACCGCGCCCTCGCTCGCACAGTCGATTGCCGAAGCGACGGGCGCCGATGCGCTCGCCTTCTTCGATGCGATCGCGCCGATCATCCATTTCGACACGATCGACATGGACACCTGCTGGTTCCAGTCCCGCTACGACAAGGTCGGGCCCGGCGGCACCGGCAAGGACTACATCAACTGTCCCTTGGACAAGGACCAGTATCTTGCCTTCGTGCAGGCACTGGTGGAGGGCCAGAAAACAGAATTCAAGCAATGGGAAGGCACGCCCTATTTCGACGGCTGCCTGCCGATCGAGATCATGGCCGAGCGTGGCGTCGAGACGCTGCGCTACGGGCCGATGAAGCCGATGGGCCTGACCAATGCGCACAATCCGACTGTCAAGGCCTACGCCGTCGTGCAACTGCGGCAGGACAATGCGCTGGGCACGCTCTACAACATGGTCGGCTTTCAGACCAAATTGAAGCATGCCGAGCAGGTGCGCATTTTCCGCACGATTCCTGGCTTGGAGAACGCCGAATTCGCCCGCCTCGGCGGCCTCCATCGCAACACCTACATCAACTCGCCGACCTTGCTCGACGGCTCGCTGCAGCTGAAGTTGCGCCAGGGCCTGCGTTTTGCCGGCCAGATCACCGGTTGCGAAGGCTATGTCGAAAGCGCCGCCATCGGCCTGCTGGCCGGCCGCTTCGCCGCCGCCGAGCGGCTCGGCCACGCGCCGTCGCTGCCGCCACTCACCACGGCGTTCGGAGCGCTGCTCAACCACATCACCGGCGGTCACATTGTTTCAGACGACGAGCCGGGAAAGCGCTCTTTCCAGCCGATGAACGTCAATTTCGGCCTGTTCCCGCCTGTCGAGGCGGTGAAGGTCGAAGGCAAACGCCTGCGCGGCAAGGACAAGACGGTTGCCAAAAGGCATGCGATCACGTCGCGTGCGCTGGGTGATTGCCGGCGATGGCTGGGACTGCCGGCGCAAGCTCAAGCGGCGGAATAGCCTTACTGACTGGCCTTGCCGCGGAAGTAGGATACTATCCCACTCGCCTAGTGGGAGTCATTGCATGGAACCAGCCGAGAAACTGTCCGTCACCGTCACGCCCGCCATGGCGCGCATGATCCGCGAAAAAGTCGAGGACGGTTCCTTCGGCTCGGCGAGCGAAGTCATTCGCGCCGCGCTCCGCGCTTTCCAGCGCGAAGAGGACGAGCATGCCGAGCGCATGGCGTCGATCCGGGCGCGGGTAAAATCTTCGATTGAGGACACAAGGCCGAACCTTTCCGGAAAAGAGGTTCGCGACCAGCTTAAGAAATTCGCTGAGCAATATTCGAGCCGCATTGATGATTCGGCGGCTTGAGGTCGAGTATCGCGAAAGTGCCAGAGACGATCTTACCAACATTTTCAGATACACAGTTGAGTCGGGCGGAAGCCCCAACGCGGCGCTGAGATTCGTGCTTCGAATTGAAGACCGTTGCCAAACATCGGCAACGCACCTCGTAGCGGTCGCCTGCGCGACGACATCGTGCCGGGACTGCGAACCGTTCCGTTCGAGCACTCCGCCGTCATAGCCTATCTAATCGAGAGCGACATCATTCGCATCGTCAACATCTTCTACAGTGGCCGCGACTACGAGACATTGATGCGAGATCGCGGATCGAGCGGCCTTTCCTAGAAAGGGCTACGAAATAGCTACTCGGCCGGCTCGGCACGCGCCGGTCGCAGCCCGGGCTTCCCGGCCTCACCCGGATTTCGCCTGACATAGGCTGCTTTCAGGCTCTCGGAAGTTTCGCGCGAGCCGTCATGGCTCCAGCCGGGCGGCTTGATCAGGTAGTTCAGGCGGTCGCTCAGGGTCAGATCAGGTGCGAAGGCATCCCTGAACATGCCGATCCATTCGTGGAAAGCCACTTTCAGCGGATTGAAGGTGCCAAGATTTTTCACGATGCCGTAGCGCGGGCGGTCCTCTTCCAACTCCTCGACGAAGGTGCCGAACATGCGGTCCCAGATGATCAACGTGCCGGCGTAGTTGGCGTCAAGGTAGCGCGGATTGGTGGCGTGGTGGACGCGGTGGTGCGAGGGCGTGTTGAAGACGAATTCGAACCAGCCCCACATCTTGCCGATCGTCTCGGTGTGGATCCAGAACTGCCAGATAAGGTTGAAGCCGAAGGTGAAGGCAATCACCGCCGGATGGAAGCCGAGCAGCACCAGCGGCGCCTGCAGCACGAACATGAAGGTGAACAGGCCCGTCCAGCTCTGCCTGAGTGCCGTCGACAGATTGTAGTGCTGGCTGGAATGGTGGTTGACGTGCTCGGCCCACACCCAGCGCACCCGATGCGCGATGCGGTGGTAGATGTAGTAGCGCAAATCATCGAGCAGGAAGGCCGCCAGGAATACCCAGATCGACAGGCCGAGGTTGAAGAAACGGAACTGCCAGAGCCACAGCAGCGCCCAGTAGGAGACGACGCCCAGCAGCAGCCCGGCGACGACATTGCCGGTGCCCATCATCAGGCTGGTCAGCGTGTCGTGCGTCTCGAACGAGCCCTTGGCCCGGCCGGTGCGCACCAGCCACAGCTCGATCAGGATGGCGGCAACGAAGAACGGGATGGCGAGCTGGGTAACCTGCGGGAAATTGTAATCGCCCATCACGCGGCCTCCTTGGTCGAACTAGGATGCTGCGGCTGAAGAACTCTTAGCACAGCGTGCGCGTCGGCAGCGTTAGCGAAGGTGAAGTGACCGCCTTTCCAGGTGAAATCGGCAAGGCGCAGCACAATCGTGCCGACATCATCTTCGCTGCGTGCCAATACATCGCGCGGCGTGACGATCCGCGTCAGGAAACGATCTCCAATGGCATGGACGATGCCAAGGCGCCCTCGCCCGAGTTCCAGGAACGCGGTTCGGCCATCGGATGTGAGGTGGATGGCGGCCGCCGGTTCATCCGGAAAATCCTCGGCAAAACGCTCTCGCGCCTGCTCTGCATCGGCCAGCCTGGCCTTGCGGCTGCCGCCGGTGAAATGAACGGCGGCGACCGACAACGCGATGCCGAATACGACGATCACGACCAGCACGGGCAGGCTCATGGACAGGCATCTCCTCCAGCCGGCCTGTTGTCTTGGCAACAGTTCCGGTTGAGCGATCCCTTAACACAATTGACGTTTACGTCAAACTGCTGGCCAGCCCACCATGGCGCGACGCAGCATGAGCCAGTGGCGGCGCATGGTCGAGAGTCGCACCGTGCCGTCGAGCGGCGAACCGCGTTCCATTTTCGTCAGGTAGGCTCGCGACAGGACCAGCGGCAGAAAGGCCGGGCGCAGTGAAGCCGGCAAATCCGATGCGCCTTTCTCGAAGACCGAGAGATGCTCCCGCGCCAGCGCGATCATGGCGGCGACGGCGCGCTGCGCACCTGGTCCACCATCGTCGGTGACGAATTCCTCCGGAGACGAACCCGCCGCGGCCAGGATATCGGCCGGAACAAAACACTGTCCGCGACTGCGGTGCAGCGGCAGCAGGAGCAACAGTCCCGTAATCGCCTGCGCGCAACCGGCCCTACCGGCCAGTTCGGCAAAACGTGGCGCCACTCCTGGATCCAGCACCATTGCCGCCAGTTGAATAAGCGCGGCTGCCGTTTCGCCGCAATAGCCTTCGAGATCGGTTCGCGACGGCATCGGGTCGTCATAGAGGTCGAAGATCCGGGCCTCGAGCATATTCTCGAATGCCTGTTTCGGCAGGCCGTACCTGGAAATCGTGGCCTTCAGCACATCCGCGATCGGATGGCCCGTCTCGGACCCTTCGGCTGCGATGACATCGCGCCACCATTGCAACCGCACCTCGCCCGGCAAGGCCTCGCGGATGCGATCCCGAATGCCCGCGATTTCGGCATTGAAGGCGTAGAGCGAAAACAGCGCTTCGCGCTTGTCCGTCGGCGCGTAGAGCGCGCTGAGATAGCGGTCATGGTCGGCGGCGCGCACGGCGCCCATGACGATTTCGCCCTTTTGGTCCACGTCAGTCAACGGCGATCAGCGCGGCGGCTACCGCGCGATCCTCTGCGAGCAGGACATTATATGTCCGCACCGCTGCACCGGTCGCCATCGGGTCGGCGGCTATGCCCGCGGTCTTCAAGGCGGCGCGAAGCCCCGCCGGCAAGGGTCGTAAATCCTTGCCCGTGCCGACCAGCAGGATTTCGATCTTCTCGGCCTGGGCCAGCAGCCGTTCGAAATCCGCCACCGTCAGCGCAGATGGGTCCGCCGGCTCCCAGCCATGGATACCCGACGGCAGGCACAGAAGCGAACCGCGATGCGACATGTCGGCGAAGCGGAAGCCGCCATTGCCATACGCCTCGATAGGGGCGCGGCCGGGGAAATGCGCCTCGCGGATGACGATACCTTTGGCCATCCCTGCCGATCTGCCCTTCGGGTCGCGCGTCAGGTCGCGACCGCCTTGCCGCCGCCGACCGGCTTTTCCTCGTCCGAACTCGTGGCCTGCGGCCGCAGCTTGAATAGGATCAGCAGCGGCGCGGCGATGAAAATCGACGAATAGGTGCCGAAGATGACGCCGAACAGCATTGCCATCGTGAACGAGCGGATCACCTCGCCGCCGAACAGCACCAGTGCCAGGAGCGCCAGGATCGTCGTCACCGAGGTCAGCGTCGTTCGCGACAGCGTCTCGTTGATGGCGTTGTTGAGGAGCTGCGGCAGCGGCATCTTCTTGTATTTCCTGAGATCCTCGCGAACGCGGTCATAGACCACGATCGTGTCGTTCAGCGAGTAGCCGATGATGGTCAGGATCGCCGCCAGCGACGATTGGTTGAACTCCAGCCCGGTTATAACGAAGAAGCCTATGGTCATGACCACGTCATGGACCGTCGCCACGATGGCGCCGACCGCGAACTGCCATTCGAAGCGGAACCAGACATAGATCAGGATACCCACCAGCGCGACCAGCATGGCGATCGTGCCTTGCTTGGCCAGTTCTCCTGACACGGTCGGTCCCACCACCTCGACGCGGCGGAAATCGTAATTGTCCTGCAACTCGCCACGAACCTTGTCGATGACGGTCTGCTCGGCATTCTCGCCGCCGTCCTGCGTGCCGACACGGATCAGCACGTCATTCGGCTCGCCGAACTGCTGCACCTGCACTTCGCCGATATTCAGTTCCGAGAGCCTGGCTCTGATGTCGGCAAGATCGGCATTGCCGCTCTTAGACTTCACCTCGATCAGCGATCCGCCCTTGAAATCGATGCCGTAATTGATGTCGACGGTCATGAACAGCACCACCGACAGGACCGACAGCAGGCTCGACAGCGCGAAGGTCCAGCGGCGGATGCCCATGAACGGGATCTTCGTGCCGGGCGGAATGAAGGTTACCGGCGCCCGCGGCAATTCCTTCGGGCGCGCGCGGCGCAGCCAGATGGACACCAGCAGCCGGGTAAAGGTGAAGGCGGTGAACACCGTGGTCAGGATGCCGATGGCGTAGGTGATGGCAAAGCCCTTCACCGGCCCCGTTCCGAGATAGAACAGCACCACGGTCGCGATCAGCGAGGTGACGTTGGAATCGACGATCGTCGCCAGCGCCTTCGAGAAGCCGGTGTCGATCGCCTGGATCACCGAGCGTCCGGCGCGCCGCTCCTCGCGGATGCGCTCATAAATCAGCACGTTGGAATCGACGGCCATGCCGATGGTCAGCACGATACCGGCAATGCCTGGCAAGGTCAGTGTCGCGCCAAGCAGCGACAGCAGTCCGACGATCATCGCCACGTGCACCGCCAGCGCGATGTTGGCGAGGAAGCCGAGGAAGCCGTAGGCGACGAACATGAAGGCGACGACAAGGATAGAGCCGATGATGCCGGCGACCTTGCCGGCATGGATCGAATCTTGGCCGAGGCCCGGACCCACCGTGCGCTCCTCGATCACGGTCAGCTTTGCCGGCAGCGCGCCTGCGCGCAGCAGGACCGCGAGGTCATTGGCGCTCTCGGCCGTGAAATTGCCTGAGATCTGGCCGCTGCCGCCCAGGATCGGCTCGCGGATCTGCGGCGCCGAAATCACCTGGTTGTCGAGGATGATGGCGAACAGCTTGCCGACATTCTGCGATGTCGCCTGCCCGAACCGTGTCGCGCCGCGCGAGTTGAAGGTGAAGGAAACCACCGGCTCGTTGGTCTGCGAGTTGTAGGTTGCGGTCGCTTTGGAGAGGTCTTCGCCGGAAACGATGACGCGGTTTTCGATCAGGTAGGGAACCGGCGGATCGTCCTGCGAATAGAGGATCGATGAACCGGCCGGCGGACGGCCCTTCAGCGCATCCTGCACCGGCATAGACTGGTCCACCATCTGGAAGGTCAGCTTGGCGGTCTGGCCGATGATTTCCTTCAGCCTTTGCGGGTCCTGCAAACCGGGCACCTGCACCAGGATGCGGTCATCGCCCTGCCGCTGCACGATCGGTTCGGTGGTGCCGAGTTCGTTGACGCGGCGTTCCACGACTTCGATCGACTGTGCCAACGCAGCCGACGTGCGATATTTTATGCCGGCGTCGGTGACGGTGAATTTGAGCAGGCCGGGCTCGGAATCATCCAGCGCCATCTCCTGGACGGAGCCGCCGGTGAACAGGCTGGCGGCGACCGGATCGGTCAGCGGCTTCAGTGCCGTCTTGGCCGCATCGAGCTGGCTCGGGTCCTGTATGCGGACCTGTACGGTCCTGCCCGTGCCCGCCAGGCCGGTATAGCCTATCTTGGCCTCGCGCAGCAGTGTCCGGATCTCGTCACGCGTCGTCTCCAGCTGCGCCTTGACCAGATCGTTCTGATCCATCTGGAGCAGGATGTGCGAGCCGCCCTGCAGGTCGAGGCCGAGCGTCATCTGCCGCTTGGGCACCCAGCTCGGAAGCTGCGCCAGCGTGCTTGCGGGAATGAGATTGGGCGCAGCGAGGACCACTGTGGCGGCCACGGCCAGCCAGATCAGGATCATCTTGAAGCGCGAGAAATAAAGCATATAGCGTCGTCCGTCAGAGCGTGTCCGCGGATCGCTCCGCCTGGAATTTGGTTATTTCTTGGCGTTCTGGTTCGCTACCGGCTCGCCCTTGACGCGCACGTCGGCGATCGTCGAGCGCAACGCCGTCACCTTCGTGCCGCCACCGAGGTCGATCTCGAGCTCATGGTCGTCGATCACCTTGGTCACCTTGCCGACGAAGCCGCCGCCGGTGACGACCGTGTCGCCGCGGCGCACGGCCGCCAGCATCTCGCCGCGCTTCTTCAGCTGCGTGCGCTGCGGCCGGATGATGAGAAAATACATGATCACGAAGATCAGGACGAACGGCAAAATGCTGATGAACATGTCGGGAGAAGCCCCAATGCCTTGGGCATATGCCGGTGTCACGAACATCGAGGTACTCCTGAATTTTGAAAACAGCCGCCAAACGGTTCAGTGGATTTGGCAGCCCCGCGAAATTTGGCCGGAATATAGTCGGTAAAGTTGCCAATGCAACTGCGTGGCCGGGCAAATCGGCTGCTTTTCCGGCCTGTTCGCCCGTGTTAGAGCATGACCGCGAAAAGCGCGAGCGGGTTTTCGCAAAAGATCGCGCTGTAACAAACGGTTGCAGCGAGTTTCGAAACCGTCGGGATCGAACCCGGCCACACCTTCCCTCGCGGAACCAGAGCAAAAGACCTGAGATGACCGATACCAGCATCGACGCATTGAACCAGAAACTCGACCGCCTGGTCGAGGCGGTCAGCCGCCTCGCCCCGCCGCCTGTGCCCGAAACCGACCTTGGCGGAGCCGATTGCTTCGTCTGGCAGGCGGATCCGGGTTACCTGGAGCCGGTGCGCAAGGTGAACCGCGTCGACATCGGCCTGATCCGCGGCGTCGACCGTGTGCGCGACATCCTCGTCGACAACACAGAACGCTTCGCCTCCGGCTATGCCGCCAACAACGTGCTTTTGTGGGGCGCGCGCGGCATGGGCAAATCGTCGCTGGTCAAGGCCGTGCATGCCGCAATCAACGCCTCGCCGAAACTCGACCGCCCGCTCAAGCTGATAGAGATCCATCGCGAGGACATCGATACGCTGCCGAAGCTGATGACGCTGCTGAAAGCCGCGCCTTACCGCTTCATCCTGTTTTGCGACGACCTCTCCTTCGACCATGACGATACCTCCTACAAATCGTTGAAGGCAGCACTCGAAGGCGGCGTCGAAGGCCGCCCGGCCAATGTCATTTTCTACGCCACGTCGAACCGCCGCCATCTTCTGCCGCGAGACATGATCGACAATGAGCGCTCCACCGCCATCAATCCGTCCGAGGCGGTCGAGGAGAAGGTTTCGCTCTCCGATCGCTTCGGCTTGTGGCTCGGCTTCCACAAATGTTCGCAGGACGAATATCTCGAAATGGTCAACGGCTACGCCAGCCATCATGGGCTCGACATCGACCCCGGGCAGTTGCGCGCCGAGGCGCTGGAATGGGCGACGACACGCGGCAGCCGCTCGGGCCGCGTCGCCTGGCAGTTCACGCAGGACCTCGCAGGCCGGCTCGGCAAGCCGTTGAAGGATTAGGCGCGGCTCACCGAGTGACGGCAGGAGCCGGCCACAAAAGTTTCGTGGCCGACCCGTCCGGGGACGCCGGTTTCTATATCGTGTTCATTCCCGCACAGGCTTTATGCTTCCCACCATGGGAATATCGGTTTGTATCCCGAGTGTATCGGTCGCCCAGGCCTGCATTTCTGGTGAAGCATCACCTGATTTCAGGATGGAAATGGCCAGCTCGGACATGTCTGTGGGCGGCTTGGTATTGATCACCGCATAGGAGAAATAGCCGGCTAAAGCGGCACTTGCGATCGAAATGACCGGCGCAACGATTAAAGCAGTTGCTCGTACATGCGATTGCCAGCGATGCGTTGGGCTGGCGGACGGAAGTTCATCCTCTTCGACAGATTCAATCATTCCACTCTCCTTGCAGAGCGTCGAGAATGACTTTCCTCTACATTAGTTAAAATGCAGATAACCGCTTTTCTGACGGCGGCCCTGGTTTTGGAACGACGACTTACATTGAGATTGCGACGTGCATCCCGCGACCAACTGAAAAAGCCCGCTCCTTGCGGGGCGGGCTGAGCCGGCGGGCCGGACTGGAGGTCAGGCGGCCCGCAAATCGCTTTTTTTATTCTATTCGAAATAGCCCCGACTATTCGAGATAGCCGGAGGGATCGACCGGGGCCGAGTTCTTGCGCACTTCGAAGTGCAGCTTCGGCGAGTCCGTCGTGCCGCTCATACCCGACAGCGCGATCTCCTGGCCGCGCTTGACCTTCTGGCCGCGCTGGACCTCGATCGAGCTGGCGTGACCGTAGACGGTGACCAGGCCATTCTCGTGCCGCACCAGCACCGTATTGCCGAATTCCTTGAGGCCGTCGCCGGCATAGATGACGACGCCGTTCTCGGCCGCCTTGACCGGCGTGCCCGCCGGCACGGCGATGTCGACGCCGTCCTTGCCGGAACCGAAGCCGGAAATGACGCGGCCGCGCACCGGCCAGCGCATCTTGCCTATGCCGGTGGCGTCCGGCGCCACAGCGTCGTCATCCTCGGCCTGCTGGATGACCTTGGCGTCCTTCTTCGGCGGCGTGTAGGAAGCCAGCGTTTGCGACGGCGTCGTCTTGGCCGTCGGCTGCGTCGTGGCTGTCGTCACCGGGTCCACCGCCGCAGGCTTTGCGGCGGCCACCGTGGCCGTTCCGCCGGCCGGCACCTTCAGCGTCTGGCCGATCTTCAGCAAGCCGTCCTGCATGCCGTTTGCCTGCTTGATGGCGACAACGCCGACACCGGTCTTCCTGGCGATCGAGGAAAGCGTATCGCCCGACTGCACCGTATAGGTACCGGCGCCGGCCTTGGGCGCGGCGGCGGCAATTTGCGGCGCGGGCTTGCTGTCTTTGGGCTTGTTCGCCGCGGCCGAAGCATCGACCTGCGCGGCTGACTTGCCCTCCTTGAGCTTCGGCTGCTGCGGCAGCACGGCGACCTTTTCCGGCGCGGTGGCCGGCAAGTCGCGCTTGCCGTTGGCTGGCTTGGCGTCGGCAACCCTGGGCTCGGCCTTGCTGGAATAGGCGTAGGCCGGAATGATGATCTTCTGGCCGGTCTTCAGCCCCTTGGTCGCGCTCAGCCCGTTGACCTTCATGATCACGTCGGCCGGCACCTTGTAGTGCTGCGCCAGCCCGGAGATCGTTTCACCGTCCCTGACGACGATTTCGGTGGCATGCGGCGTGCCGGCTGTCTTGGCGTCGGGCTGGGCATCCTTGAAGGGCTTGGCCGCGGGAGCAATCGTGCCGGTCGTCGTCGTCCGGTCGACATGCGGTGCCGGGCGCACCAGAGCGGGCGCCGATCCAACACGCACCGGATTGGCGGCGGGTGCCAGCGCCGGAGCCGGCTGCGCCTGAGCGACCGCTGGCGGCAGCGGCCGGGTCGAAACCGGTTCGAGGCTGGAGCGGCTGACCGACTGCGTGTGGCTGCCATCGACCGGCGCGGCCGCGACATCGCCCGGATAGGGCTGCTGCACGGCATCCTGCTTGTTGATGATGGCGCGCTGATTGTTTGTCGAGGAGGTGAAGACGTCGTCGACGCCGTTGAACCGCGACACTTGCGAGCTGCACCCAGCCGCGGCACCCGCGATCATGAGAACAGCGCAGCCCCGCGCCAAATTGCGACTGTTTGCCTTCAAAACACTGAGTTGCATCGCACTAACCCGCACAAACTCTGCACCAACTGGACAGGATTAAAGCGCGTTAATGTTACTGGTCGGTTAACCCCTTAGAATCAGACGCAAAATTTCTTAAAATATTTGAGGCCGCCCAGACTGCCCATATAGAGGCACGCGCAGCCGCCGTTGCAGGCCGGCTGACATGGACAATCCCTAGATAACGGCCGCCAGGCTGCGCAATACCGGCTGCAGGCGCACGAGGCCGATATCCTCGCGCTCGAAACGGCTGCCGACCTTGGTGAGCTTGGCCAGCACCTGCTCGCCCTCCTCCGGTCCGATCGGCGCGATCACGATGCCGCCGCTCGACAACTGGTCGAGCAGGAAACGCGGCAGGCTGTCGAAGGCGGCCCAGGCGACGATCCGGTCGAACGGGCCTTCTGCGGCCAAACCGGAGGAACCATCCACCTGGCGCGCGATGACGTTGCCGATGCCGAGCGCCTCGAAGCGCTGCCGCGCCTGTTCGACCAGCGTCTTGTAGCGGTCGATGGTGACAACCCGGCCTGACAGGCGCGACATCACCGCTGCCGTATAACCGGAGCCGGTACCGATCTCGAGCACGCGATTCCCGACTTCGATGGCGAGTGCGGCGATCACCGCCGCCTGCATGTCCGCGCCCTCGATCGCTTCGCCGCATTCGATCGGCAGCATGCGGTCCGACCAGGCGATGGAATGGAATTGGGCGGCCAGGAAGCCGCGCCGCGGTGTCGCCTCGAAGGCCGCGATCAGCGCCTTCGGCACGGTCCCCCTGCCGCGCAGGCGCAGCAGGAAGGCGGCAAATCCTTCTCGGTCATCGATCGGCAGGTTCATGCAAGGGCCTTGCTCAGCTGGTCACGAATCTCATGCGCTGTGAGGTCGAGCTGCAACGGCGTCACCGACACCAGGCGATTGCGCAGCGCAAAAAGGTCGGTGCCCTGCTTGCCCTCGACGGGTTCGCGGCCGAAGCGCAGCCAGTAGTACGGCAGCCCGCGCCCATCGCGGCGTTCCTCGACCCACAGGCTGTGTACGAGCTTGCCCTGCGAGGTGACCACCGTGCCGGCGACCTCTTCAGGCAGGCAGTTCGGAAAATTGACGTTGAGCAGCACGCCGTCCGGCAACGGCGTCGCGACGAGTTTCTTGAGCAGCGCCGGCGCCAGCGCCTCGGTGGTCTCGTAGGGAACGACGCGGTCCTCGCCGACAGTGCTGTAGCCCTGGCTGAGCGCGATCGAGCGTATGCCGAGCAACGCGCCCTCCATCGCGCCGGCGACGGTTCCCGAATAGGTGACGTCGTCAGCGATGTTGGCGCCGGAATTGATGCCCGACAGGATCAGGTCGGGCGCGCCGGGCAGTATCTTCTTCACGCCCATGATGACGCAGTCGGTCGGCGTGCCGCGCACGGCAAAGTGCTTCTCGCCGATTTTCCTCAGCCGCAGCGGCTCCGAGATCGACAGCGAGTGCGCATAGCCGGACTGGTCCTGCTCCGGCGCCACCACCCAGACATCGTCGGACAATGTGCGCGCGACGCGCTCGAGCGATGCCAGGCCCTCAGCATGAATGCCGTCGTCATTGGTCAGGAGAATACGCATTATTTCGATTCGATCTTTTCCAGCCCGCCCATGTAAGGCCGCAGCACTTCAGGAATGGTTACGCTGCCATCCTCGTTCTGGTAGTTTTCGATGACGGCGATAAGTGCGCGCCCGACAGCCGTGCCTGAGCCGTTCAGCGTATGGACGAAGCGGTTGCCCTTGCCGTCTTTGTCCTTGTAGCGGGCGTCCATGCGCCTGGCCTGGAAATCGCCGCAGACAGAGCAGGACGAGATTTCGCGATAGGCGTTCTGGCCGGGCAGCCACACCTCGATGTCATAGGTTTTTCGCGCGCCAAAACCCATGTCCCCCGTGCACAGCACCATGGTGCGGAACGGCAATTCGAGCCGCTTCAGCACTTCCTCGGCACACTCGGTCATCCGCTCATGCTCGGCGAGCGAGGACTCCTGATCGGTGATCGACACCAGCTCGACCTTGTAGAACTGGTGCTGGCGCAGCATGCCGCGCGTGTCGCGCCCTGCCGAGCCGGCCTCCGAGCGGAAGCACGGCGTCAGCGCGGTGTAGCGCAGCGGCAGTTTCTCATGGGCGGTGATCTCCTCGCGCACGAGGTTGGTGAGCGGCACTTCGGCGGTGGGGATGAGGCCAAGCCTGCCATCTCCATGCGGCGTGAAGAACAGATCCTCCTCGAATTTCGGCAGCTGGTTGGTGCCGAAAAGAACATCGTCCTTGACCATCAGCGGCGGGATGACTTCCTCATAGCCATGCTCGGTCGTGTGCAGGTCGAGCATGAACTGGCCGATCGCGCGTTCCATCCGCGCCAGCCCGCTCTTCAGCACGGTGAAGCGCGAGCCGGAAAGTTTCGCGGCACGCTCGAAATCCATCATGCCGAGCGCTTCGCCGATCTCGAAATGCTCCTTCACCCAGTTCGGGCGGGTCGGCACCTTGCCGATGATATGCTTGACCACGTTGTCGTGCTCGTCCTTGCCGACCGGCACATCGTCGAGCGGCACATTGGGCAGCACCGCCAGCGCGTCGTTCAGCGCCTTGTCGAGCTCGCGCTCGCGCGCCTCGCCGTTCTGGATGAAGGTTTTTATCTCGCCGACTTCGGCTTTCAGTTTTTCGGCAAGAGCGGCATCGCCCGAACGCATGGCATTGCCGATCTCTTTCGAGGCGGCGTTGCGGCGTTCCTGCTTGGTCTGCAGCTCGGTAACATGTTCGCGCCGCGCCTCGTCCCTGGCGATCAGGTCATCGACGGTGGACTGCGCTTCCTCGACCGACCACGAGCGCTTGACCAGCGCCTCGACAAGGGCCTTCGGGTTGTCGCGAATCCATTTGATGTCAAGCATGGTCTGAAAGCTCCTGCGGTAGCTTGCCGCCAAAGCGCGCGGCGGTTTGCGCTACGATATGCTCCAAGAATATAGCCTGAAACGCATCGTCGGTTTCGCGATGCGTTTCAGGCCAGAGGGGGTAAACCGCATCTCTGATCGATGCAAGATCGGGCTTGCTGACGGCAGGGGCCGCGAGCCCGCTTTCGAGTGGTGAGGGATAGCGCGACAGTCCAGAAATAAAAAACCCGCCTCGGCGGCGGGTCGTTGGCGCAAATCAGCACCATAACCGAATATGTACCATAGCGGCGGGCACCAAGTCAAGAAAAAATTCCTATCGGCACCGGGCCGCGCACCGATTCCGAGGCCGGCAGCCCGCAGGGGCGACGCGCCTGCCCTATGTGGAGGATGCGTCTGCCGGCTTTTCCGCCACCTCTTCCTCGGATTGCTGCTTCTCCCGCGCCAGGCGCTCGCGCTCCTGGCTGCGTTCAATCATCCGCGCCGACCAGATGGCGACCTCGTAGAGCAGGATGGTCGGGATGGCGAGGCCGATCTGGCTCATCGGGTCGGGCGGCGTCAGCACCGCCGCGACGACGAAGGCGATGACGATTGCCCATTTGCGCTTCTCGGCCAGCGCCTTGGATGACAGCATGCCGACGCGCGTCATCAGGCTGGTCACCACCGGCAGTTGGAATACCAGGCCGAAGGAGAAGATCAGCGTCATGATCAGGCTGAGATATTCCGACACCTTCGGCAGCAGCGAAATCTGCACCTGGTCGTTGGTGCCCGACTGCTGCATGGCGAGGAAAAACCACATCACCATCGGCGTGAAGAAGAAATAGACCAGCGAGGCGCCCATCAGGAACAGGATTGGCGACGCGATCAGGAACGGCAGGAAGGCGTTGCGTTCGTTCTTGTAGAGGCCGGGCGCGATGAACTTGTAGATCTGCGTGGCGATCAGCGGAAAGGCGATCACCATGCCGCCGAACATGGCGAGCTTGACCTGCGTGAAGAAGAATTCCTGCGGCGCGGTATAGATCAGCTCGACCTTGTGCGGGTCGAGCCCCGCCCATTGCGTCGCCCATTTGAATGGCACGACAAGTAGGTTGAACAGCTTCTTGGCGAAGAAGAAGCAGACCAGGAACGCGGCGAAGAAGCCGCCGAGCGACCAGATCAGTCGGCGGCGCAACTCGATGAGATGCTCCATCAGCGGCGCCGAGGATTTCTCGATCTCGTCCTTTTCCTTGTCCGAAACGCTCACTTGGCGGCTCCCGCCGTCTTTTTGGCCACCGGCTTCTTCGCTGGAGCCGGTTTCGCCTCGGCCTTGGTCGTCGCCGCCTTGGCTGCTGCCGGTTTGGCAGCCTTTGACGCCGCCACGGGCTTCGCCGGCGCTTTGGGTGCTGGCGCGGGTTTGGCGGTCGCCGCTTTCGCAGGCGTGGAAGCTTTCGCGCCGTTCGCCGAAGCCTTGGCGGGCTTGGCCGCTTTCCCTGCCGCAGGTGTCTTTGGCGCCAGCTCTGTCGGCGCTGAGGACGCCACCACCGATTCATCGGTCATGACTGGGAAGATCGGCGCGGCCGGCGCGGTATCGGGTTCATTGGGCCCCGGCATGGTGGTCGCGCCGTTCTTCAACGGTTCGGCCGCCTGCGGCACCGAGCCGGCGGGCGCTGCCGTATCGACGGCCGGCTTCGGCTTCATCGCCGCGTCGACGCCGGAACGTACATCGGCGGCCGCCTGCTCGAACGGATTGAGCTGTTTCCTGATCTCGGCAACCGGGCTGAGCCCCCTTAGCTCGTCGACCGATTTTTTGACGTCGTCGAGCTCCGCTTCCTTCAGCGCCTCGTTGAACTGCTTCTGGAAATCGGCCGCCATGGCACGCAGCTTCGCCGTCGTGCGGCCGAAGGTGCGCAGCATGTTGGGCAAATCCTTCGGCCCGACGACCACGATCATGACGATCGCGATCACCAGCATTTCGGTCCAGCCGACTTCAAACATGGCTATCCGTTCCGACTAATGCATGCCGCCCAAAAGTGCGAAGCGGTTCTGGGACAACGACACACACAAAAGCAACAACCCTTGGCTCAGCTCTTGCTGGCCTTTTCCTTCGCTGCCGAAACGGTTTCGTCGGCGCGATGTTCGACGGTACGCTTGTCGTCGGCAACGTCGTCGTCCGCCATGCCCTTCTTGAAGCTCTTGATGCCCTTGGCCATGTCGCCCATCAGCTCGGGTATCTTGCCGCGGCCGAACACCAGAAGCACGATGACCAGCACGATCATCCAGTGCCAAATCGAAAATGAACCCATAGCAACTCTCTCTCGAATGGTTTCCCTGGCGATGATCTATGCGTTTTCGCGTTGGGATTCAAACACAACCGCGACAGAGTTTATGAAAGGGTGTCGGATGTCACGCATTTTCGGCGATGCGGTCCGCTACCAATCGGCGCATCTAGCCCGGGAAAGCCTCCAGGAACAGGGGCTTGCGGTCAATCTTCCGTGACGCGCGGCGTCAGCAGGCCGAGTTCCTCGAGATCGATATCGGTCAGCGGATCCTCGTCCTCGGTCAGCGCATCCGGATCGGCCGGCGGCTGCGGAATGGAGAAATTCGACGGCATGCGGCCCGAAAGCAGGCCGGCGCCCTTCAACTCCTCCATGCCGGGGAGATCGCGGATTTCCTCAAGCGCGAAATGGTCGAGGAAGGTTTCGGTGGTGCCATAGGTCACGGGACGGCCCGGCGTTTTGCGCCGGCCGCGCATGCGCACCCATTCCGTTTCCAAGAGCGTATCCAGCGTGCCTTTCGAGGTTTCGACGCCTCTGATGTCCTCGATCTCGGCGCGGGTCACCGGCTGGTGATAGGCGATGATCGCCAGAACTTCGAGCGCCGCGCGCGACAGCTTGCGCTGTTGCACGGTGTCACGGCTCATCAGGAAGGCAAGATCACCGGCGGTGCGAAACGCCCAGGCATCGCCGACCCGCACCAAATTGACGCCGCGCCGCGCATAGATCTGCTGCAGCTCGGCCATCGCGAGCGCGATGTTGATGCCATTGGGAAGGCGCGCGGCCAACTGCTTTTCGCTGACCGGCTCGGCACTGGCGAAAACGATCGCCTCGGCCATGCGCACCGCCTCCGCCATATGCAGCCGCTCGGCGGGATTCTGCGCCGGATTCTGGGTCGGATTCTGAACCGAAGCCTGGTCGATCTCGCCCTCCTCCGGTTCGTTGTCCATCTTGAACGGGACAACCGAAGCGTTGGCGCGTTCGCTC
The DNA here is from genome assembly GCF_006442405.1 of Mesorhizobium sp. B2-2-3. Taxonomy (NCBI): domain Bacteria; kingdom Pseudomonadati; phylum Pseudomonadota; class Alphaproteobacteria; order Hyphomicrobiales; family Phyllobacteriaceae; genus Mesorhizobium; species Mesorhizobium sp. B2-2-3. The sequence continues at coordinate 101,303 of NZ_VFWC01000011.1, forward strand.
ATGATGCCACCTCGACTGCCTTGATTGCCTGTGCGCGGTGGTCGCGCAAATAGATCGGCGCGAACACCTCGTCCTGCCGCACATCCATCTTGCCCTCGCGCACGAGTTCCAGTGTCGCCGCGAACGAGCTGGCGATCGCGGTGCGCCGCTCTTCCGGGCTGGACAGATATCGGACGAGAAAACTGTCGAGCGCCGTCCAGTCCTGCAGCGAGCCGATCAGCCTTGTCAGGATATCGCGGGCGTCCTTGAGCGACCAGACGCCGCGCCTGGCGATCGTGACATTGGTGATTGCCTGCTTCTGCCGCTGCTGGGCATAGGCGGTGAGCAGATCGTAGAGCGACGCCGAATAGGCATTGCGCTTCTCGATGATGACCATTTCCGGCATGCCGCGCGCGAACACGTCGCGGCCGAGCCGGTTCCGGTTGACCAGCCGCGCCGATGCATCGCGCATGGCTTCCAGCCGCTTGAGCCGGAATTGCAGCACCGCCGCCAGTTCCTCACCGCTTTCGCCTTCCTCGCCCGGCTGCTTCGGGATCAAAAGCTTCGATTTGAGGAAGGCGAGCCACGCCGCCATCACCAGATAATCCGCGGCGAGCTCAAGTCTCAGTGCCCTCGCCGTCTCGACGAAGGCCAAATACTGCTCGGCCAGCGCCAGGATGGAAATGCGCGCGAGATCGACCTTCTGGTTGCGGGCAAGATGCAGCAGAAGATCGAGCGGGCCTTCGAATCCTGCGACGTCGACGACCAGCGACGGATCGCCGGTCAGCCGGGAATCATCGCTTTCGGCCCACAGGCGGTCCATCGGTGCGGCCTTCCCGGCCTTGCTTTCCAATGCTTCCGCCACGTCCCGTTCTTCCCTCTGTCAGGCCACCGCATCGAAATAGGTGGCGAATTCGGCGCGTATCTCGGTTTCTTCAGCCGCGTCGCGTTTTTCTATATAGGTCATTGCCCGGTTTGCGCGCTCAAGCGACTTGCCCTCAAGCCCTTTGGTTCGCGATGCGATGCCCGCCATCTCCTCGAAAACGCCGTTGCAGTGAAGGACCAGATCGCAGCCGGCCGCAAGGATCGAGGCCGCCTTTGTCGGGAAATCCCCAGAAAGTGCCTTCATCGAGGTGTCGTCGCTCATCAGCAGCCCATCGAAGCCGATCTCGCGGCGAATGATCTCGTCGATGACCTTGCCGGAGGTGGTCGCCGGGTTCTTGGGATCGATCGCGCTGTAGACGACATGCGCGGTCATGGCCATCGGCAGGTGGTTGAGTTCCCTGAACGGCGCAAAATCGTGCCGCTGCAGCTCGCTCATCGAAGCGTCGACGACAGGCAGTTCGAAATGCGTGTCCGCGAAAGCCCGGCCATGGCCGGGAATATGCTTCATGACCGGCAGCACGCCGCCAGACATCAGGCCTTCCGCCGCGGCGCGGCCGAGCTCGATGACCGGGCGCGGCTCCTTGCCATAGGCGCGCGCGCCGATGACGTCGCTCGCCCCTTCGATCGGCACGTCGAGCACCGGCAGGCAATCCGCCGTGATGCCGTAGCGCAGAAGGTCGAAAGCGTGCAGCCGCGCCATCAGCCAGGCGGCGCGGGCTCCGGCGTCATGGTCGTCGCGCCACAGCGCACCGAGCGCGCCGCCGGCTGGATAGTTCGGCGCCAGAGGCGGCCGCAGCCGCTGCACCCTGCCGCCCTCCTGGTCGATGAACACCAGCGCGTCCGGGCGTCCGATGCAGTCGCGCATCTCGGCGACCAGATCGCGGATCTGCTCGGTCTCGCTGATGTTGCGGGCAAACAGGATGAAGGCCCACGGGCATTCATTGCGATAGAAACTGATTTCTTCGCGGGTGAGCGACTTCCCGGCACAGCCGAGGATCATGGATTTTGATTCGGTCATGCCGACGAGTCTAGAATCTTCCGCGGCCAAAGGGAATCACGTCGAAAAGTGCAAAAAGAAAACGGCGCGGCGTTGAGGCCGCGCCGGTTTTCAAACTGCTCTCCTCCGACACGGGAGGTGAATGACTACCTCGACACGAAGCAGTTGCCGCCGGCAGCCTTGTAGCTGGTGCACAGATTGATGGCATCGTTGCGCGACTGCGCGGGCACGCGGACGCGGTAGAAAGTCCCCTTGCCGGCGATCTCCGCCTTGACGATGTTGGCGGTGCGGCCGGAAAGCACGCCACCATAGCGACGCTGCAGATCCTGATAGGTCGACTGCGCGCTTTCGACCGTCGGCTGCGAGGCGATCTGCATCGACCACGAACCGCCGCCGGTCGAGGGCGCCGCGGGACTGATGGAGGCAACCTGATCGGGCTTGACCTCGCCGACCACGTCGACCGGCTGGTCGGACGGGCGCTGCGGCGCGACCGGAACCTTGGCCGGCGTGTTGGCCGACTGGGCCTTGGCTTCCGCCTTGGGCTCGGCCACCGGTTTCAGGGCTGGCTCGTCGTCCGCCTGCGCGGCGTCCGGCGCCACCGTGCCGGTCTGGTCGGCATCGGCCTGAGCCGACGGCGCGACATGTTGCGGCGCCGGATCGACCGGCTCCACGGCAGCCACTTTCGGTGCGGCGGGCGCCGGATCCTCACGCGGCACCAGCGACCCGTCCGATTTGACCACCATGGTCCTAACCTTGCGCGGCGCCACGGCGACGACGTCGGGATTTGCGCCCTTGTCGACATCCTGCAGAACCTGCGCGATGCGGTCCTCCGACTTGGCTGCGGGCGCGGCGTTGTTGGCCGGCGCCGCAACGGCAGTCGGAGCATCGCCGCCGTCGCCGTCCGCCATGTCGGCTGCGGTCTGGTCGGGCGAGAGATCGACGGCGCGAGCCGGATCTTTCGCCGCCACATCCACCGGTTCCTCGACATTGGTGACGAGCTTCTGCTGGACCGGCTCGGCGGGCTTGGCGCCCTTGGCGACCGCGTCATAGACCTTGTTGTCCTGGTTCGGCACCACGGCGCCGCCCGGGTTTTCCGGCTTGACCTTGATCGGTGCATTGTCCGCCTTGACCAGGACCGGGGCGTCACTGCCGCCCTGGCCGCCCGGAGACAGCGCGAAGGCGCCGAGGCCTCCGGTGACAACGACTGCACCGACAATGGCGGCGATGAGCAGGCCGCGCCTGCGCGGCGACCCGCCGGCCTCGCGTTCGGCGAGACCAGGAACCGACATCGCCTCGTCCAGCTCGGGATCGTAGTCGAGCTCGTCGACGGCAAAATCGTCGGCCTGTGAAACCGGCTGGCTGCCGGGCAAGTCGTCGACGTCGAAGCCATTGGTGGCGTCGGCATAACCCGCCGGCGCTGTCGCGCGGGCAGACATTTCCGCTGGCCGTGCCGCGTAGGTGCGCGCCTCGGGCTGATAGCCCGGCTTGAGCCCCTCATAGCCCGGCTTGAGCGTCTCATAGCCCGGCTTGAGAGCCTCATAGCCCTGTTCAAAGGCATCGTATCCCGACTTGAAGCCGGGATTGTAGGAGTCGTCGGCATAGGGCGCGCTGGCGTTTGCGGGAGCCGCAGCGACATCCACTGTATTCATCTCGGTCAGCAGATTGGAGAATTCGGCGTCGAGATCGTCGTAGCCGGGCGCGGCCGGCTCGTCCTCTTCGAAGTGCAATTCCGGAATGTCGAGATCATCCTGAAGCGCCACGACGCGCTCCGGCACATCGACGGTCTCGACGTCAGGCATCTCGTCATCGAACGCGGACTGCTCGCGCTGCGCGGCGGCCGGCGCCGCATAAGCGGCAGGCTCGGCCGCACGATAGGTCGGGATCGCGGCAGCCGGCGCCGCCATGGGGGCCGCCGAAGCCATCGGCTGGGCGGTAAAACTCGCCTGTTGCGGCTGCGGGACCGGCGTAACCCGGCTCCACGAGCGGGCCGGCTCGGGCGGCGTGGACTGCGTCGTCAGCCAATCGAGGGGATCGTCGCGGAAAGTTTCCGGCGCGGCGGAATCCGCGGCGAGGTCTTCATCCCGGTCGATTCCTTCAGCCAGGTCGATGCTTGCGGCGAGTTCCGCTTCGAAATCATCGTCTTCAGAGACAGTGGCATGCGCGCCGAGGTCCTGGTCCTGAAGCTCATCGAGCATGAGATCGTCAAGATCGACGTCAGCGGTCGAGACCGCCTGATGCTGCTGCGTCGCCGCAGGTTCGTCCAGGTTCCAGTCGAGGTCACCGGCCGTCGGTTCTTCGTGGGGTTTCGCGGTCGCGGCGACAGGCTGCTGAACCGCGACCTCCTCCTTGGCCACCGGCGCCGGGCGCGCGCTCATGGCGCCCAACAGCGCGTTCAACTCGTCTTCAAGGCTACGCTCGACGGCGGCGGCATGCACCGGTTCGGCCATAGCCGGGGCGGCCGGATGAACGGGGGCAGCCACAGACTCAGCGGCCGGCTCGTCCGTCGCTTCGGCAAGCGCGTCGTTGAAATCCTGCTCGAAAGCATCGTCCAGCGGCTCATCGGCGGCCAGGTCTGCCGCCTCGCCTTCCGCATCCGTCGCCTCGGCGAACACGTCCTCCATTTCGTGCGCATCTGCCGTCTCGGCGGTCACGTCATGCGCGTCAAGCGCATCCGTCTCCGCAGCCACGGGCGCATCGGTCGCGACCGAGTGATCGGCAGCCAGATCGAAATCGATATCCGCCAGCCCGTCGTCGAAAGCCGTGGCGTCATCAAAGCGATCGCCAAAATCCTCTTCGGAAACCGCATGGTTCGCGTTCAGCGCCGCCTCGACGGGAGGCTCGACCGGAGCCGCGGCCGCTTCAGGCTGCTGCTCCGCCACGTGACCATCGAGCATCAGTTCGTCTTCGAGCGAAAGGGCAAAGCCATCGTCGAATTCATGGTCGACGGTAGGCTCCGCCACTTCGGCGGCCAAGGCGGGCTCGGCCGCATCGGTCGCGTCATCAAGCCGGAAGTCCTGATCGAGCGATGCCGCAAGCTCGTCCGCCATGGGCAGATCGTCATCGAGCGGCGAAACGCCATCGAGAGAGCTGGCTACCGCATCGTCGAAATCCGTATCGAAAGCGGCATCGACGGTTGGCGCGGCCTCGGCAACTGCGTCGTCGGCACCATGCTCATCGTCGAGCTGCATGTCGTCGAACGCCATGGCGAGTTCGTCATCCATGCCGTCGGTAGCGGCGGCGTCGAACGCCGGCTCATCAACATCGGCGACCGTCGCGGCGTTGCCTTCGGCAAAGTCGAAGTCGCCCATCAACTCCTTTTCGAGATCGATGTCGAAATCGACCTCCTGCGCCTGCTGATCAGCGGCGGCTTTCGGTTGGGCGGGCGCCTGTGGCTTGACCGGCTGGCGCGGGTCGAACCCCATGATCCTGGTCAGTTCCGCGAACGGATCATCGTTGGCGATGTCGTTGTTGTCGGCTATTCTCAGCTGGGTTCTGTCTGCCATTATTGTTCCCGAACTCGCACTCATTCGGACGCCATGGACGTCGCGCAGGGTTGGCCCTTACCAGCGCAATGTGGGCAAAAGGTGACAGGTTTTTTAGTCAAACCTAACGCATTTCGGTGGGCGCCGCGGCGCCGATCAGCGTCAGGCCGGACGTCAAGACATCCGAAACAGCCTGCACCAGCCCTAGTCTGGCATGCGTCAATTGTCGGTCGTTAACCTTAACAAAACGTAAGTCCGGATTATCGGTGCCGCGGTTCCAGTGCCCGTGGAAGCTTGAGGCCAGATCGTAGAGGTAGAATGCCAGCCGATGCGGCTCGAGCGCAAGTGCCGCCGACTCGATCAACCGTGGATATTCAGCGAGTTTCCGGATCAGGCCGATCTCGCCTTCGTCGGTCAGCAACGCCACGGCAGCCGCCAGGCTGTTGCGATCGAAATTCGCTTCGCCCAACTGTTCGCTCGCCTGCCGGAACACCGAATGGCAGCGCGCCGAAGCGTACTGCACATAGAACACCGGATTGTCCTTGGACTGTTCGGTCACCTTGGCGAAGTCGAAATCGAGCGGCGCATCGTTCTTGCGATAGAGCATCATAAAGCGGATGGGGTCGCGGCCGACTTCCTCCACCACTTCGCGCAGCGTCACGAAATCGCCGGACCGCTTGGACATGCGCACCGGCTCGCCATCGCGAAACAGCTTCACCAGGTTGCACAGAAGAACCGTGAGCTTCACCTCGTCGCCGGCGATCGCCCGCGCCAGCGCTTCCAGCCGCTTGACGTAGCCGCCATGGTCGGCGCCGAGCACGTAGATCAGCTCGACGAAGCCGCGATCGACCTTGTCCTTGAGATAGGCGACGTCGGCGGCGAAATAGGTGAACGAACCATCCGACTTGACCAGCGCCCGGTCCATGTCGTCGCCGACCGCCGTCGAACGGAACAGGGTCTGTTCGCGATCTTCCCAGTCGTCCGGCCTCTCGCCCTTGGGCGGCGGCAGCTTGCCTTTGTAGATATGGCCCTTCAGCGTCAGGTCGTTGATCGCCGAGCGGATCTTCCTGGCATTGTCGGCGTGCAGCGTGCGCTCGGAGAAGAACACGTCATGATGCACGTTGAGCAGCGCCAGATCCTCGCGGATCATCGCCATCATCGCGTCGATGGTGCGGTCCTTGACGATGGCGAGCGCCTCTTCGTCCGGCATCTGCAGCAAGGACCGGCCGAACTCCTTGGCCAGCGCCTGCCCGACCGGGACCAGATAGTCGCCTGGATAGAGCCCGGCCGGGATCTCGCCGACCTCGTCGCCAAGCGCTTCGCGATAACGCAGCATCACCGAGCGCCCGAGAACGTCGATCTGCGAGCCGGCGTCGTTGATGACATATTCCTTGGTCACGTCGTAACCGGCAAAGGCCATCAAATTGGCAAGCGCATCGCCAACCACGGCGCCACGGCAATGGCCGACATGCATTGGTCCCGTCGGGTTGGCCGATACATATTCGACATTGGCCTTCCTGCCGCCGCCAATGCTGGAGCGGCCGTAATTGCGGCCCTCGCCCAGAAGCGTCGTGAGATGTGCCTGCCAAAAACCGTCCTTGAGCCGCAAATTGACGAAGCCCGGGCCAGCAACCTCGGCGGCCGCGATATCCTTGTCGTCCCGCAGCGCGAGCGCCAGGCGCTCAGCCAGCACCCGCGGGTTCTGGCCGGTGGGCTTGGCCAGCACCATTGCCGCATTGGTCGCGAGATCGCCATGGCTGGCATCGCGCGGCGGCTCGACGGCGATGCGCGACAGATCGGGCGAAACACCGTCACTGGCTTTCAGATCAAGCGCTTCGACGGCTTTTATGATTCGCGCGGTGAAGTCGGCGAAGATGTTCATGGGTATGACTCTGGCGGCTTTGCAGGGAATCCGGCTTGTTGGCCGGCAAAATCGAGCCCGCCCTAGCTCAAATCCGGCGTACGGTCAAACAAACGGCGGTGTTCCTTCAGCGCGTAGGTGTCGGTCATCCCCGCCAGGAAGTCGGCCACGCTGCGCGCCTTGATGCGATCCTCGGCCCGGTCGAGCCCCTCGCGCCAGCCGTCCGGCATGGCGCGCGGATCGGCGAAATAGACGTCGAACAGGTCCCTGACGATCCGCTCCGCATCGGCGCGCACGCGCATGACTTCCTTGTGCCGGTAGAGGTGTTTGTAGAGAAAGGCCTTCAGCTCTTTCTCGGCGATGGCCATTTCGGCGGAAAAGGTCACCATCGTCTCGCCCGCCGCCCTCACCGCATCGGCGCTCCGCGGTCCGGTGCGTTCCAGGTTGGCGGTGGTCGACCTGATCACGTCCTCGACCATGGCGGTGATCTGGCGCCGCATTAGCTCGTGGCCGGTGCGCACCTCGTCGAGATTGGGATAGCGCGCGCGCACCCCCTCCAGGATTGTGCCCGGCAGCGAGACGGCCTTCAGCATGTCCAGCGTCAGCAGCCCCGCCCTCAGGCCGTCGTCGATGTCGTGCGTGTTGTAGGCGATGTCGTCGGCGATCGCAGCACACTGCGCCTCGATGCCGGCGAACCGGTCGAGCTCGAGGTCGTGCAGTTCCGAATAATCGCGGATCGCCTGCGGCACCGGACCCTTCAGGCCCTTGCCGTTAGCATCGGTCAGCGGACCATTGTGCTTGACCAGGCCTTCCAACGTTTCCCAGGTCAGGTTCAGTCCGTCAAACTCGGCGTAGCGCGCTTCCAGCCTTGTCACGATACGCAGCGATTGCGCGTTGTGGTCGAAGCCGCCCCAATCAGCCATCTTCTCGTTGAGGGCGTCCTCGCCGGTGTGGCCGAAGGGCGTGTGGCCGAAATCATGCACCAGCGCCACCGCTTCAGCCAGATCCTCGTCACCGCGCAGCGCCCGCGCCAGGGCGCGTGCGATCTGCGCCACCTCGATCGAATGGGTCAGCCGGGTACGGTAATGATCGCCTTCATGGGCGATGAAGACCTGCGTCTTGTGTTTCAGCCGGCGGAACGCGGTGGAATGGATGATGCGGTCGCGGTCGCGCTGGAACGGCGTACGGGTCGGGCTTTCGACCTCTTCGAACAGGCGCCCGCGCGAGCGCGCCGGATCGCTGGCATAGGCCGCGCGGGGCCTATAGCCGAATCCGATGTCGCCCAACTCGTTGGTCATGGTCGATGCCGCCTGACTTTGGCCGCCTGACTTTGGCCGCTAGACTATGGCCGCCAGACTATGGCCGGTTGACTTGGCCCTTCGCGCTTCATACCTATCATGTGAAACCGAAAGCAAGGTGACGCCCATGGGCGCGGATGCCAAGACCGCCATGAATGTCGAGATGACCGATGCCGCCGCAAGGCGGATCGCCAAGATTGTGTCGGACGAGGCCGGCAAGACGGCGTTGCGCGTTTCCGTCGAAGGCGGCGGCTGCTCCGGCTTTTCCTACAAGTTCGATCTGGTCGACGCGCGCAACGACGACGATGTCGCCATCGAGAAGGACGGCGCCACGGTTCTGATCGATGATCTGTCGCTGGTCTATATGGGCGGGTCGGTGATTGATTTCGTCGACGACCTGATGGGCCAGTCGTTCCAGATCCGCAACCCGAATGCGGTCGCCTCCTGCGGCTGCGGCACAAGCTTCTCCATTTAGGAACAATGCCTGCCATTGGCGCGGTTCGTCAGGTCGCGCTCTCGGCCGGGCGAGACCTCGACGCGACTCTGGCCTTCTGGTGCGACGTGCTCGGGATGAGCGTGCATGTGCGTTACGATCCGCCGGGCATCGCCTTCATCATGGCCGGCAGCGTGCGGCTGCTGTTCACCGACGGCATTCCGGCCGGAACCGTCTATCTCGACATATCAGGTCTCGAGGATTTCCACGCCGGCGCGAAAGCTGCGGGCGTTCCCTTCACCGCGCCTCCAACGCTTGTTCATCGCGACACCGAGGGCCAGTTCGGTCCGGCGGGGGAAAGCGAGTGGATGGCCTTTCTAAAGGATCCCGCAGGCAATACGATCGGCCTGGTCGAACGTCTTGCCCCGGAAGAACATTGAGGCCGCCATGAAGATCGTCACCTGGAACATCAACGGCATTCGCGCTCGCATCGGCAATCTCACCCATTGGCTGACCGAAAGCGCCCCCGACATCGTCTGCCTGCAGGAGATCAAGACGGTCGACGAGCAGTTCCCGCGCGCCGAGATCGAGGCGCTTGGCTACAATGTGGAAACCCACGGCCAGAAGGGTTTCAACGGCGTCGCCCTGCTGTCGAAATTGCGCTTCGACGAGGTCATCAGAGGTCTGCCCGGCGACGACGCCGACGAGCACGCGCGCTTCATCGAAGGTGTGTTCTCGACCGACAAGGGCGCGCTGCGTGTCGCCTCGCTCTATCTGCCGAACGGCAATCCGATCGATGACGAGAGGAAATTCTCCTACAAGCTGTCCTGGATGGCACGGCTGGAGCGCTGGGCCGAGGAGCGGCTGAGGCTGGAGGAAGCCCTGGTGCTGGCCGGTGACTACAACGTCATTCCCGAACCTGTCGACGCGAAGTTCCCGGAGAACTGGCTGAATGATGCGCTGTTCCAGCCGCAGACGCGGCAGGCGTTCCGCAGGCTGAAGAATCTCGGCTTCACCGAAGCAGTGCGTTCGGTCACCGATGCGGGCGACACCTTCACCTTCTGGGACTACCAGGCCGGCGCCTGGCAGAAGAACAACGGCATCCGCATCGACCACCTGCTGCTGTCGCCCGAGGCCGCCAACCGGTTTTCATCGGCCTCGATCGAAAAGCATGTGCGCGCCTGGGAAAAACCGTCCGACCACGTGCCGGTGGCCATCGATCTCGATTTGCTGCCGGCCTGAGGGAGACCCCGGGCCCGCGCTGGACCTCGTATCGCCACAATCAGGCGCATGATGGGAGATCATCATGGCGGCTGGGGTTCCCATGACCATACGACTTGTCCTTTGTCCGATCGGCCTGGCATTCGCTGTCGCCGTCCCTGCGGCGGCTTTCGCCGCCGAGGAATGTCTTGCCAATGGAAAATCCTACCCGGTCGGCCAGGTCGCCTGTCTGACGATCGCCGACAAGAGCCACCTCGCCCGCTGCGAGATGGTGCTCAACAACACCTCATGGACGAAAGTCGGGGACAGCTGCCCGCAAGACACGCTGGCGCCGCACCGGCGGATGACGCCGATCTCGGCGCCGGCTCCCAGCATGGTGCCGGCGGAGCCGACCGAGAATTAATGTCTGATTAGCGATCTCCTCGTGGGGAGATCATCCTTACTGATCGGCGCTGTTGCCCTTGGTCAGGATGTCGTCAGCGAGCGAGATCGCTGTGCGGCGGTCGGCTTCGCCGGCGGCGGCAAAGGCCTCCTCCTGCATGCCGCGGATCCAGGGCTGGTCGGCGGGCGCCGCACGTTCGAGTGCTGCCGTCATCATCGCCAGGCCGCGCACGATCTTGCCGCTCTGGAACAACAGATGGCCAAGCGTCGCCTGCGCGCCGGCATGGCCTTTTTCGGCGGCGAGCTGGAACCAGCGCCCGGCCTGCTTGACGCTGGCCTTCACGCCGCCCTCGCCCTTCAGGAACATCTGCCCCATCTCGAACTGGGCATTCGGGTTGCGGTAGTTGGCGGCGGCGCGCATGTAATATTCCTGGGCCGCCACTTCGTTCTCGGTCACCGGGCTGCCGGGAATGCCCTTGCGCAAATAGTCGCCCAGCGCCACCAGCGCGTCGGAAACGTAGCTTTCTTCCGGTGAGCCGGGCTCGACGTCCTGATCGACGATCTCCGAGAAGAACTTGAACGCCTCGTAATCGTCGCGCGCCACGCCGTCACCCTCGGCATACATGCGGGCAAGCTTCCAGGTAGCGCCGATCTGGCCGTTCTCGGCGGCGTATTTATAGGCCTCCGCGGCCTGTTCCTTGTGGCCGTTCTTGTAGGCGGAGAAACCGAACTGGAACACCGCCCAGGGGCTCGACTGCGGCTTCACGCCGGTCTTGTCGTCGAACACCTTGTCGTCGAAGGCCATGGCCTGGCCGACGGCGCCAAAGATCGCTAACGCGACCAGTGCCGGAAGGACAGACGACCTCAACAACTCAGATGTCCGCATAGCAGTGTGTTTCTTTCGCACCGCCCGGATGGGTGACTGCGCCGTCGCGGGCGGAACCTACCGTCTGTGCGTATTTCCATATCGCGCCGGACTGATAGTCGGTCGTGCGCGCCTTCCAACTCTTTGCCCTCGCAGCCAGTTCCCTATCGGACAACGCCACATCGATCGTGCCGTTCACGGCATCTATAGAGATCACATCGCCGTCCCGGATGAGGCCGATCGGACCGCCAACGGCTGCCTCCGGCCCGACATGGCCGATGCAGAAGCCGCGCGTCGCGCCCGAGAAACGGCCGTCTGTGATCAGCGCCACCTTGCCACCCATGCCCTGGCCGTAGAGTGCCGCCGTCGTCGACAGCATCTCGCGCATGCCCGGTCCGCCGCGCGGCCCTTCGTAGCGGATGACGAGAACTTCGCCTTCCCGGTAGTTGCGATGCGTCACCGCTTCGAAACATTCCTCTTCCGAATCGAAGCAGCGCGCCGGGCCGGAGAACTTCAACTCCGTCATGCCCGCGACCTTCACGATCGCGCCTTCGGGGGCAAGGTTTCCCTTCAAGCCCACGACACCGCCGGTTTGGGTAATAGGTCTGTCGGCCGGGCGGACCACATCCTGGTGTTCATTCCAGGCAATATGCTCCATATTTTCGGCCAAAGTGCGGCCAGTGACCGTCAGGCAATCGCCATGCAGGTAGCCGTGGTCGAGCAGCGTCTTCATCAACAGCGGAATGCCGCCGGCCTCGAACATGTCCTTGGCGACATATTTGCCGCCGGGCTTGAGGTCGGCGATGTATGGCGTCTTCTCGAAAATCCGGGCGACATCGAACAGGTCGAACTTGATGCCGGCCTCATGCGCTATGGCCGGCAAATGCAGCGCCGCATTGGTCGAGCCGCCGGTGGCCGAAACCACCGTCGCCGCGTTCTCCAGTGCTTTCAGCGTGACGATGTCGCGCGGCCGGATGTTCCTGGCGATCAGTTCCATGATCTTTTCGCCGGAGGCGAAGTTGAAACGATCGCGCATTTCATAAGGCGCCGGCGCGCCGCAGGAATAGGGCAGTGCCAGACCGATCGCCTCGGCCACGGTCGCCATCGTGTTGGCGGTGAACTGGGCGCCGCAGGAGCCGGCCGAGGGACAGGCGGCCTGCTCGATTTCAAGCAGTTCGGCATCGCCGATCGTGCCGACCGAGTGCTGGCCGACCGCTTCGAACACATCCTGCACGGTGATCTGGCGGCCGCGGTAGCTGCCGGGCAGGATTGAGCCGCCATAGATGAAGATCGACGGCACGTTGAGCCGCACCATGGCCATCATCATGCCGGGCAGCGACTTGTCGCAGCCGGCGAGCCCGACCAGCGCGTCGTAGCAATGGCCGCGCATGGTGAGCTCGACCGAATCGGCGATGACCTCGCGCGACACCAGCGACGACTTCATGCCCTGGTGGCCCATGGCGATGCCGTCGGTGACGGTGATGGTGCAGAATTCGCGCGGCGTGCCGTTGGCGGCCGCGACGCCCTTCTTGACCACTTGCGCCTGGCGCATCAGCGAAATGTTGCAGGGCGCCGCTTCGTTCCAGCAGGAGGCGACGCCGACCAGCGGCTGTGCGATCTCGGCCGCCGACAGGCCCATGGCATAGAGATAGGAGCGATGCGGCGCACGCGCCGGACCGACGGTCACATAGCGGCTGGGGAGCTTAGCCTTGGAGATGACTTTGGCGTCCATACTCTTCCTTGCCCCACATCTTCCTCGCAAGAGGGCGGTGCGGCCTGCTCCCATCGCCGAGCCTTTTGGCGCGTGTCCCGAGACAAGATCGAGGTGCGCCGGGTTTATGGCGGGAAATGGGCAATTTCGTCGGCCTGACTTCTAGCGCAGGGGTTGTTCAGAAAGTGTTGCCAAAACATCACAACGACACGAGGCGGAGCTGGTGCGGTTTATCTGCAACGCAGCCCTGGGGCCGACAGGCTCGGCCACAGCCCCGGAACGAAAAAGGCCGGGCATTGCCCGGCCTTTCATTTGATTTTACAGAGACTTAGAACTTGATCTTCACACCACCAGAGATCGCCGTGATCAGATCATTCCCGAAATCATAGCTGGCATCCTCGCCTGCAACATAGCCGTTCTCACCAGCCAATGTCCCCGAGTGGCCGCTGGTCAAAACGCCGACCGCTCCAGCGAGCCGCACTTCGATGTTGGGCTGCGGCGTATAGGCGACGCCGCCGCCCAGGGTCCACGTATCGGTCTGCGCACCATAGCCATGCGAGGTGCCACGATCCCAGGTCAATTGACCGGCGGCACTCCATTGATCATTGAACTTGTGGCCGATACCACCTGAAACGGTCCAGCCGTCACGATACATCAGGTCGAGCGACGTCACCTGACCCGGGCCGTTCGTGAAGCAAGCCGCCCCAGGCGCAATTGTTGGACAGATCGGAACGCTCTGCAGCACGCTCCAGTTGACCCACTTGATTGAGCCGAAGGCCAGCCAGTCAGGCGCAATACCGGACTGCAGTTTCAGTTCCAGCGAATCTGGCATCGACTCCTCTGCGCCATAGATCGGCCGAGAACCTCCAAGAATAGCTGGTAAGGTGAGTGTGCCCGAAATGTTGTCTAGCTTGACTTTCGAATTGTAGACCAAGCTGGCGCGGAGCGCGATATCAGGGATTTCGTAGGCAACGCCGGCGCGCCAGCCCCAACCGTTAGCCTCCAGATCGACACGACCAAGCAGCGGTTGTCCGAGGGGAGTAAAACCGACCAAGCTTTCCTTGAAGCCTGAAATGTCCTGATAGAACAACCCGCCGATAAAGCGGAGCTGGCCCTTGCCAGCATCAAACTTGTAGGAACAGGTGCCGGCGTAATTGTTGCTCTTGATATCGGTCTCGACGTTAGAAAGCGCTCCGTTCCACATACCTGGTGCGGTATGCGCGCCCCAAGGCTGCGAATAATCGACCATGCAGTCGACGCTCTGCACAACCTGGGCCTTCATTCCTATGCGCGGTACCCAATAGCCCTCGGCTCCGTCGGCCGAGGTACCAAGGCCGAGATTGGCTCCGCCGGGACCACGCGCATTCTCGTACTTACGGTCCGGCATCACATAGGTCGCTTCCGCGTCCGTCGCGAACGGCGCCGGATCAAACAGCAGGTCGATATCGTAGCCGCCACGTTCCAGGCCGCCGGCATGTGCCGAGCTCATTGCCGTCCCCAGCAAAGCCAGCGAAAAGCACCCTGCCCCCAGCAGTGCTTTCAAACGCAGATTGTTCATGGATGTCCTCCCCGAATAGTCAGTGCATCCAGCTAGAACCAATTCGGGTTAACGGTGCAACAACGAATTCTTGGGGCGTACATGTACATGTCCACCGGACGCATTCCGGACAAAATGCAGACCAGCGCAGCGAGGCAGAAAAACGGTTCGCCGGGCGTGTCTCACTCAGAAAAACGGGAGAAAATCGGCCAAAAAGGCCAAAAATAATCAGTTTTGAGCAGTCGAATGCCCCATTGTTACATTATGGCAACAATGGGGCGAAAACTTCCGTTTACGTCAACATTAACGCTACGGAATGCCGGTTTCGAGGCAAAAAGCCACCCCATTTTAGAGGGCCCTAAAGTCTCCCGAATCTGCCCTCAACCCGCTTCGCGAACCCTGGCCAGCGCCACCGAAAGCTTGCTCTGCGCCTCGCGGTATTCGGCCAGCTTTTCACGCTCGGCTTCCACGATCTCGGCCGGCGCGCTGGCGACGAATCTTTCGTTCGACAGCTTCTTGTGCAGGCGTGCGATCTCCTCGGTCACCTTGGCCAGTTCTTTCTGCAAGCGCGCGGCCTCGGCGGCGAGATCGATCAGGCTGCCGAGCGGCAGGCAGACCGTTGCCTCGTTGAGCACGATCTGCGCCGAGCCCTTGGGTGCGGCGTCAACCTGCGAGATGTCGCCGACGCGCGCCAGCCGCTTGATCGCGGCGGCGTGGCGCTCCAGCCGTTCGCGGGTAAGCGTGTTGGCTCCGATCACCATCAGCGGCGCGATGGCTGCCGGCGGCACGTTCATTTCCGAACGCACGGAACGAATGCCGGAGACGAGATCAACCAGCCAGTTGATGTCGGCGGCCGCTTCAGCGTCCTCGAAATCCGGCGACGGCCACGCGGCATGGCAAAGCAGCGAAGCGCGCTCCTTGCCCTCGCCCGCGGTCTGCGCCCAAAGTTCCTCGGTCATGAACGGCATCATCGGATGCAGGAGCTTGTAGATTTCGTCGAGCACGAAGGCGACGCAGGCGCGGCTTTCGGCCTTGGCCGCCTCGTCCGTGCCCATGAACACCGGCTTCAGCAGCTCCAGATACCAGTCGCAGAACAGGTTCCAGACGAAGCGGTAGGCCGCCCCCGCCGCCTCGTTGAAGCGATATGAGGTGATGCCGTCCGTGACCTCTCGCGCGGCGCGCGTCAGCTCGGTCAGGATCCAGCGGTTGACCGCCAGCTTGGCGTCGTTCAGCCAGAAATCGTCGTTGCGCGCGACTTCGTTCATCTCGGCGAAGCGCGTCGCGTTCCAAAGCTTGGTGCCGAAATTGCGGTAGCCGGCAATGCGCGCCGGGTCGAGCTTCACGTCACGCCCCTGCGCCGCCATCACCGTCAGCGTGAAGCGCAGCGCGTCGGCGCCATATTCGTCGATGAGGTCGAGCGGGTCGACGACATTGCCTTTCGACTTCGACATCTTCTGCCCGTTCTTGTCGCGCACCAGCGCGTGCATGTAGACGGTGTGGAACGGCTCCTCGTCCATGAAGTGCAGGCCCATCATCATCATGCGCGCGACCCAGAAGAAGATCAGGTCGAAGCCGGTCACCAGCACGTCGGTCTGGTAGTAGGTTTTCAGCTCCGGCGTCTCATCCGGCCAGCCCAGCGTCGAGAACGGCCACAGCGCCGAGGAAAACCAGGTATCGAGCACGTCCTCGTCACGGGTCAGGATTTCGCCCGGCTGGAAATTCTCGAGCTTGTCCTCGACCCAGGCCTTCCAGGGTCCTTCGAGCGCCAGATAATATTCGATCGCGGCACTCAGCGCCTCTTCCTCCGTCTTCTCGACGAAGACGCGCCCGTCCGGCCCATACCATGCCGGAATCTGGTGGCCCCACCAAAGCTGGCGCGAGATGCACCAGGGTTCAATGTTCTCCATCCACTGGAAGTACGTCTTTTCCCAATTCGCGGGTATGATCTTGGTACGCCCCTCGCGCACCGAGGCGATCGCCGGCTTGGCCAGTTCGGCGGCGTTTGCATACCACTGCTCGGTCAGGAACGGCTCGATCGGCACGCCGCCGCGATCACCATGCGGCACGGCGTGGCGATGCGGCTCGACCTTGTCGAGGAAGCCGCCTTCTTCCATCAATTCGACGATCCTCTTGCGCGCGACAAAGCGGTCAAGGCCGTTGAGTTCATCCCAGACGGCTTGGCGCTCCGGCGTCACCTCGAGCCCGGCGAGGAAATCCTCGTTGTCCCTGAGGTTTACCGCCGCCTCGACGGTGAGGATATTGATCGCCGGCAGCTTGTGGCGCTTGCCGACCTCGAAGTCGTTGAAGTCATGCGCCGGCGTTATCTTAACCGCGCCAGAGCCCTTCTCGGGGTCGGAATACTCATCCGCCACCACGGGAATCTTGCGGCCGACGATCGGCAGGACGACATTCTTGCCGACCAGGTGCCGGAAGCGCTCGTCGTCCGGATGCACGGCGACGGCCGTATCGCCCAGCATCGTCTCGGGGCGCGTCGTCGCCACGATGATGAAGGTCTTCGGGTTTTCCGGATCGAAGGCCACGCCTTCGACGGGATAGCGGAAGTGCCAGAGATTGCCGTTGACCTCCTGCTGCTCGACCTCGAGATCGGAGATCGCGGTGAGCAGCTTGGGATCCCAGTTCACAAGGCGCTTGTCCTTGTAGATCAGGCCTTCCTTGTAGAGCGTGACGAACACTTCGAGCACGGCCTTGGACAGGCCTTCGTCCATGGTGAAGCGTTCGCGCGACCAGTCGGCCGAGGCGCCGAGCCGCTTCAGCTGGTTGAGGATCGCGCCCCCGGATTCGGCTTTCCACTCCCACACTTTCTCGATGAACTGTTCACGGGTGAGGTCGCGGCGATGGATCTGCTTTTCCATCAACTGCCGCTCGACCACCATCTGCGTGGCGATGCCGGCATGGTCCATGCCCGGCTGCCACAGCACGTTCTTGCCGCGCATGCGCTCGAAGCGAACGAGAATATCCTGCAACGTGTTGTTGAGCGCGTGGCCCATATGCAGCGAGCCGGTGACGTTGGGCGGCGGGATGACGATGGTGAAGGCCTCGGCCCCCTCCTCGGCGCCGGCGCCGGCGCGAAACGCGTCGGCCTCTTCCCACACCTTGGCAATCTTCGGTTCGACGGTTTTGGCGTCGTAGGTCTTTTCAAGCATGGGAAAATGGTCCGCGCTGTCGGATTTTTGCTGGTCCGGTGTAAATCGGAAGGCTTTGACCGAGTCAACCGTAGGGGCCGCCTCGGCAACCGGCACAACAGAAAGAGGATCACCGTTCAGATAGTGTCTGTCCCGTATGCGACAATGCCTGGTGGCGTCGGCACTGTCACCGGCTCCAGCCGGAGAGGCATTGCACGCCTACGCCGCCCAATCCCAAATGCCAGCTCGGGTCGTACGAAACGAGGAATAGTGCGACGTCTCAGGACGCGCTGGAGTCCTCTGGTTTTTCTTTCAAAGCTTCGGCGAACTTGCGCATGAGCCGCACGAGTTCGTCGATGTCGTGTGCGTCCCAGCTTTCGAAAACGGCGCGAGCGTTTCTCTCTCGTGCTGCGTCGATCTTGTCGGTCATCGCCTTGCCCTTTGGCGTGACGACAGCCTCATTCACGCGGCGGTCTGTCTCGCTCTGCCGGCGCACGGCCAGGCCAAGGCTTTCGAGCTTCGCCACCTGACGGCTGACAGTGGTGTAATCGCGGCCAGCCCGGTCGGCGAGGTCCACTATCCCTATCGGCCCAAGCCGCTCTATCCCGACCAGCAGAGGAAACAGTGCGCGGTCGAGCGCAATTCCGGCCTCCTTTACCATCTGCTCATCGCGCTGAGGCCGGTTCATAAGGCTGGCAATCTCGATCAGCGCTCCGTGGAGTTCACGAATCTGATGACTCCCAATATGTGTATTTTTCACGCTTTTCATTGACAGCACTCCGACTCTCCATTATGTGCATTTTACACACAAGGAGATCGACATGACAAACGGTTTTGCGGCAGATGTGCTCATCTGCGGCGCAGGAGCGGCTGGCCTGACGCTGGGGATCGAGCTTGCACGGCGCGGTATATCCTTCCAGCTCATTGAGAAGATGAGCGAACCCTTCCGTGGCTCGCGCGGCAAGGGCATCCAGCCGAGGACACAGGAGATTTTCGAAGATCTTGGCATTCTCGACAGGGTCGTTGCCGCAGGCGGCGTCTATCCGCCGATGCGCGTGTATGGCGATGACGGCAGCTATATCGAAAAGGACACCGGCGAGCGCCCCGATCCGACGCCGGCAGAGCCTTACGCCATCGCGCTAATGATTCCGCAATTCCTCACCGAGCGGATCATGCGAGAGCGGCTGGCAGAACTAGGCCATAGGGTCGAGTACGGATGTGAGTTGGTTGGGTTCGAGCAAGGTGAGAACGGTGTCATGGCACGTCTTGCGGGGCCGAACGGCGAGCAAACCGTTCGCGCACGCTATCTTGTCGGGGCGGACGGCGGGCACAGCTTCGTGCGCGGCGCGCTCGGCTTGAATTTCCCCGGCAAGACGCTGGGCGTGCGTGCGGTCGTGGCGGATGTGCTGTTGACCGGGCTGGACCGCGATGCGTGGCACCAGTTCAACGACGGTGACATGGAGCGAATGGTCGCGATTTGCCCGCTCGCCGGAACCGATCTCTTCCAGATTCAGGCACCCATTCTGCTGGACGGCGAAGTGGACCTCTCAGCAGAACAGCTGGGGCGCTTGATTAATGAGCGGACCGGCCGCGGCGACGTGCGGGTGGATTCGGTCGCCTGGGCGTCGGCCTACCTGATGAACGCCCGGCTTGCCGATCGCTACCGGGTCGATCGGGTATTCCTCGTTGGCGATGCAGCTCATATCCATCCGCCAACCGGCGGCCAGGGCCTGAACACCAGCGTGCAGGATGCCTATAATCTGGGCTGGAAACTTGCCGCCGTCCTCGACGGCGCGGATGATTGCCTGCTCGACACCTATGAGCAGGAACGACGTCCGGTCGCAGAATCGGTTCTCGGCCTTTCGACCCGGCTGCTCGACACCCAGAAACAGGGTGGAATGCACCGCGGCCGCGAGGTGCGCCAGCTCGATATCGCCTATCCGGAATCGCCGCTCTCCAGGGAAATGGCCGAACGCAGCAGCGGCCCGCACGCGGGGGACCGCGCGCCGGATGCCCAAATCAGGGGCGCGGCGGGGCAACCATGGCGACTGTTCCAATTGCTGCAAGGGCCGCATTGGACACTGCTTGTTCATCAAGCCGGGAGAGAGACGGTTGGGCCACTCAAGGGGCTGCATGTCCACCACATCGGCCCGCAAGGCGATGTCATCGATGCCTGGGGACACCTTCGCGATGCTTATGCACTGGCACCGGGCGAGTGTGTGCTGATCCGGCCGGACGGATATATCGGTGTGATGGCGATTCTTGATGCAGACCGAACCGCGAAGCTCGAAACCTATTTGGCCCGCATGGGCCTAGTCCAACCCGGAGAAGACCCGAAAGACTGCCGAGATATGTTCGAACAATGAGGTTGGCGGGCTCTATGCTTGGGTCGGGCCTATATGAAGCGTGGAGCGGCGTGGTCGTGGCAATCGCCATCATCGGAGCTATTATTGCGGCCACCGCCTCCTTCGACGTGCCGATCCTGAGATTACCGTGCCTGCGCCAGGGTGAAGGCGCAGCGGTGTCCAACTAGCCACCTAAGGCGACCCGGGAAAATCATTACGCGCCGCGCGCCACGCGCTCGATCTCCTCGCGCACCAGGCGCTCGACCAGCGTTGGCAGGTTGTTGTCCAGCCAGTCCTGCAGCATCGGCCGCAGCATCTCCTCGGCCATCTCGTCGAATGTCTTCTTGCTGCGGCTGGCAAAGGCGTCGGAGAGTTCGCCAAAGGCCGCGGCGACCTGCCGGCCCGTATGCTCGGAAAGGATTGCCGGACGGGCCGCAGGCGTTTCATCCGCCGCCTTGCGCGCCTCGTCGGTGCTCGCCGGGGCGGCGATCGAAGGGGTCCGCTCGAACGCCGGCTCCGGCATCGGCTCGTCCACCGGCGCTTCGGGCTGGACAACCGGCTTGCGAATGCCTGGTATCGCCTTCGCCTGCTCGCCGACCGCTGCGATCTCGCGGCGCCAATCGGCGACGATGGCATCGCTTGCCGCGCCGGCCTCGGGCGTCGCGGGCCTGTCGGTCCTTTCGGCGGGCAGCGGCTCGGCGGCGATCCGGGCGCTCACCTCGGCAAGCGTCATCGACGCCCTTGGTGCCACGGGATCGGTTCGCTCCGGCGCTTCCATGCGCGCGACCGTTGGTTCGGCCGCCGATGTCTGTGCCTGCACCTCCGCCAGCGTGACCGGCTTCCTGACCTCGGGAGCGGCATGCAATTCGGCGCGGAACGCATCGACGTCGGGAGCAGCGCCCGCCGCCGGCTTCAGATCCTGCCGCAAGTCATCGGCATCGTCCGGCTGCTTGCGGCCGCTGTCGCTGTCCTCGATGATCCTCCTGATGGAAGCCAGTATCTCTTCCATGGAAGGTTCGCGCTGTGCGCTGCTTGCCGTTGCCATCGTCACATCCGCCGCCCTTGTGACCTGTTACAGACTTCCGCTCCGGTAAACGCCGGATTCGAATCATGGCGACAGCGTAACCGACGGAGCGCCGTACGAGAATCCCCATTCTGGGGACATGTGGGATTTCAACAGATTAGCGCAATTCGTCGAAAAGCATGTGACGGGTTGCCGGCGCAGTTGCGCAAACAATGAAGCGACCCGGCGTTTCGATCGAACGCCGGGTCGCTTCGAGAGAACTACTCGAATCTGTGGAGTTTAGCGGCCATCCGGCGTGCGCAGGCCGATCCACTTGTCCTTGACGGCATTGTAGTGCTCTTCAGGCCTGTACTTCGTCGCCTGCAGCGCAAGGCGCTCGGCCGAGAGGCGGCCGATCGCCGACAGGATGGCATAACTCGCCACCACAACGTCGTGCTCGGAATTTGCCTGGTTGATCTTGGCGGTGATGACGGTGGCCTGCGCGTTGAGCACGTCCAGCGTGGTGCGCTGGCCGACATTGCGTTCCTCGATGACACCGTTCAGCGCCAGTTGAGCGGCGTCGATCACCTGCCTGTTGGCGGCGACGCTCTGCTGCGCGGCGGTGTATTGCGACCACGCCGAGGCGACGGCCTGGCGCACCTGGTCGCGGCTGACGTCGACCTGGATGCGGGCCTCGCCAAGCGATTCCTTGTTCTGTCGCACGACCGCCGAGGTGCGGCCGCCCGAATAGATCGGGATCGTCAGTGTCGCACCGATGTTGGCCGAGGTCGAACCGCCGTTGCTCCCCTGGAGGTCGGGATTGCGATGCAGATAATCCTCCGAAATGCCGGCCGATGCGGAAAGCTGCGGCAGCAATGCACCCTCGGACGACTTCACCGAAAACGCGGCCGCATCGACCAGATGCTGGGTGGCGAGGATCGCCGGATGCTCGGCCGAGGCGATGGCTATCGCCGAATCGAGGCTCGGCGGCAGCAGCCTGGCCAATGGCGAGGCAGGCCTGAGCTTGCCCGGCTCGTCACCGACGATCTGGTGATAGCTCGCCGCACTTGCCAGCGCCTGCGCGCGGGCGGCGCTGAGCGACGCCACGGCGGAAGCGCGCGACGCATCGGCCTGCGCAACGTCGGTGCGCGTGCCTTCGCCGACCTCGAACCGCGAGCGCGCGGCGCGCGCCTGCTCGGTCAGGAACTGCAGATTCTGCTCCGTCAGCACCGCGATCTGCCGGTCGCGAATCACGTCCATATAGGCCGTGGCCGCGCTCAACAACGTGTTCTCCTCGGTGTTGCGCAGGCTTTCGACGGATGCCTTGACCCGCGATTCGGCTGCCGCCACATTGTTTCTCGTCTGGAAGCCGTCGAACAGGCTCTGGTTTATGACGATGGCCACACTGGCCGACCCCGTCTTGACGTTGGCGCCGCTGGCACGGGTATTCACATAATTCGTGTCGGCCGTCCCGGTGATGGTCGGGCGCCAGCCGGACTTGGCTATGGCCACGCTCTCGTCGGTGACGCGTACGCCGGCTCGTGAGGCATTCAGCGAGGAATTGTATTGATAGGCCTTTGCAAGCGCGCCGGAGATGGTTTCGGCCGAGGCGGCCAGCGGGGAAAGCGCGGTCGCCGAAACGAGGACGGCGGTGAAAAGTGACTTGCGTAGAGACGGCACCATTAAACCCTCATTCGTTTTCCATGGGAACCACGCCGCACCGGCTTCTCCTTGGAGAACCGGAGCGGCGTGTCAGAATGTTCCCTGTCGCTCGGCCCAAAGTGCCCCCATTGGGATCAGCAACGATTGTTCAAATGCAAGCGACCATGACAAAGCCTCTGCTGCAAGGCCAAATCATTCAGAATTCGAAAGCATGCTCACGTTCGAACCCGGGTAGTGGCTTAATTGCCGCATTAAATGCCCGTCTACCGGTTACAACCCCCCCTGCTTTGAAAAAAAGCCGCGCCACGCCGGAATTGCCCTGCCCTTCGACCGCGACGAGGCGGCCGCCTTCGGCGAGCTGGTCGAGCAGCGCCGCCGGCACTTTGCCGACGCTGCCGCCGACGAAGACGACATCGTAGGGCGCCTTGGCCGCATATCCCTGCGGCAGCGGGCCCTGGACCACGGTCACATTGCCGCAGCCCAGCGATGAGAGCACCGACTTTGCGGTTTCGGCCAGCGCCGAATCACTTTCAAGCGCCACCACGGAGCCCGCCAGTCGCGACAGGATGGCCGAGGCATAGCCGGTGCCGCAGCCGACATCGAGGACCGAATCAGCCTGACTGATCTCGGCCAGTTGCATCAGCTTGGCCAGCGGCGAAGGCTCCATCAGATATCGCGCGCCGCCGGGGCCGTCCGCGATGCGGATGTCTTCGTCGATGTAGGCGAGATTGCGCTGGCGTTCGTCGACGAAAAGCTCGCGGGGCACGGAAAGCATGGCGTCGAGCAGCGGCGTGCTGGTCACGTCGGTGGTGCGGATCTGGCCATCGACCATCTTGACGCGAAGCTCGGAGAAATCAGCGCTCATGTCCCAACCAATCCGCTTGCCGCGCCACATCGCGGTTCATTTAGACGGGAACGGCGAGCTCCCTGCGCTGACGCGCGGGAGCCCGGAGATTGGAGGCCTCGCCCGGAATCGAACCGGGGTGCAAGGATTTGCAGTCCTCTGCGTAACCACTCCGCCACGAGGCCTCGTTACTCCCGGCGTTCCACCCGGTTCCAATAGGTTGCGGCGAAAAAGCCGTCAAGCGGCGACAATGCATTCGCGACGGTTTCGCCTGCGCCAGTCCCCGCACCCCGCCCTAAATGCGAGACAGGGCGGTTCGAGCTGCGTTAGCAAGCCGTTAAGCATGGCGGATGATCGGGAGAAACTCCGCGCACCGGGCTGCGTTGAGGCCGAGGAGGACTGCGCCATGCAGCTGGCCAAACCGGACGAGTCGACCAACAACGCGGACAGCTCGCCGCTGCTGGGGTGCGAGGAGCTGGTGCGCTACGCCATGGATTGCCTCAAGATAGAAGGCACCGGCCGGCTTTCACCGCGCGACCGCGCGCGCCTTGCCTCGGCTTCCGCCGTCCTGAAGGAAATCAGCGAGGATCTGAGAGCAGGCCAGCAGGACGCCCCGGAGGAGGCGAGCACTGGAACGCAGGATAGCGCTGCGATTTGATTCGGGCCCCAAAGGCCGCCGCGACGAAGCCGGGCAAGGTCCCCGGCGTGGCCGATCAATCCGGCCGGCGCCGCCGTTCCCACCAGACGACGAACCGGCGCCGATGGCGGCGCACCATGGCGAATTCGTAGGAGAGCACCAAAAGTCCGAGCGGCACCATCCAGAAACCGAGAATCGGCAAGAACCCCAGAATGCCGCCAATCGTCAAAAGCACGCCGATTGCAATCCTGAGGCCGCGCGAACGCGGCATGGTGAACTTGCGCCCGAAGACCGATATCTTTCGCGCCGGTGCCTGGTTTTCTTCTGCTGCCGTCATCTCGAATGGCCGGTCCGTCTGGTGGTTTGAGGATGTCACTTGACGAAAGCCGCGACCGCGCATTCGGTTCCGCGCCCTCGCAAGACGGCTAATATGAGGACGAACGCCGCCGATTGCGAGAAACGCCTGAGCGAAAAAGTCTCGGAAAAATGCGAAATGGTTCTTTGCAAAGCCGAAAAGGGTTTGCTATAGGCTGCGCCACTCGCATGAGAGCCTCTGTTCCCCGGTAGCTCAGTGGTAGAGCAACCGGCTGTTAACCGGTTGGTCGCTGGTTCGAATCCGGCCCGGGGAGCCACTTAATCCAGAAATGTCTTTAAACCCAAGCACTGCAAGGGTTTCCGCCTCCCAGAGGTACACTGCGGGGTACACTGGGCTATGACGATCGGCGTGAACCACATTCAGAAGCGCGGCAAGGCCGGATGGCGCTACAGGCGCAAAATCCCTGGAGAACTTCGGGTTATTTTGGGCACGCGAGAACACCTCGTGCCCGCTTGGCGCCACTGACCAGGAGGCCCTCAAGAAATACCCTGGGGTTCATGTAGGGGCCGAGAAGTTTTTTGTCCGACGCGGTCAAGCGCGCGAACGGCCCCGACAGCGTGGGATCAGTTCCGCGACGAAATAGCCGCTGCTTGCAAAACGGGATTTGGCGAGGTCATCGAGGCGGCGCGATCCTATGTCGAATTCGGCGTGCCTGAAGGTCACGTCGCCTTCCACGCAGCGGCTCGATATGCCGATCCGTTCCGCTCAATGTCGTCGAGCAAGCCGTCTCTCGAAGAAACCAAAGCCGATAGTGATCAATGCCGCCAGCAGGAAATATCCTAGCGCGGCGGCGAACAGAGGCTCGTAGACCCGAAATGTCTGCGCGCGAACGAGGTTCGCCGCACCCATGAGTTCGAACACCGTGATCGTCGACGCCAGTGCGGTCCCCTTCAAAAGCAGGATATTCTGGCCGCCGATCGCCGGCAAAGCCAACCTGAAAGCCTGCGGGAGAAGGACGGAAATCATGATCCGTGTTTTCGACAGGCCAAGCGATTGGCCGGCCTCACGCTGCCCTTCTGGAATGGCCTGTATCGCCCCTCTCCAAATCTCGCCACAGTAGGCCGCGGTGTTCAGGGAAAGGGTAAAAAACGCATAGAAGTCCGCGCCTCGCAAAATGGGCCAGAGCGGGCTGTAGCGGATCGAGGGGATCCCCGAGAGAATTTGGCCGATACCGAAGTAGCAGAGGTAAAGCTGGACCAGGAGCGGGGTCCCCCGGAACGCGAGGATAAACGCAACCGCTGGATATCGCAGCCATTTGCTGTTGGATAGCCGGGCCAGTGCAACCGGGATGGCAAGCAAATTGCCGACCACCGCACAGCCGAGGAACAGGATTATGGTGACCTCGACGCCGGCCAGAAGCTGATTGGCAAGGTAGGCTCCAAACTCAGTCACGCTAGCCCCGCCTCCCGCCACGGACGGTGGCTGTTTCGAGGGCATGGAAAAGCATCGCCGATATGCCGGACATGGCGAGGAACACGAACGCGATCGCGCAATAGAACATGAAGTAATCGCGCGTCGCGCCGGCAGCCATCTTGCCGGCGAGAACGAGCTCGGTAAAACCGATCAGGCTGACCAGTGAGCTTTCCTTCAAGACGACCAGCCACAAATTGCCAAGCCCCGGCAAGGCCAAGGGGACCATTTGCGGCACGGTCACCAGGAAGAAGGTCTGGCGCCGTGTCAGACCGAGTGAATAGGCTGCCTCGACCTGACCTCGCGGGATGGCCACGATCGCGCCGCGCAGGACCTCCGTGCTGTAGCCGCCTTGAACGATCCCAAGCGACAGGGTCGCGGCGACAAACCCATTGACCTGGAATTCGGAAGTCAGTCCCGCCAGGCTCACGGCCCAGCGCAACGCGTCCGTCGCGGTATAGTAGACGAGAAATATGATGAGAATGTCCGGTACGGACCGGATGATTGTCGTATAGGCAACGGCTGCGGAGACCGCCACGCGGTTCTTCGAGATCTTGGCCACCGCACCCATGAGGCCGAGGGTCAGGCCCACGAGATAGGCGCTGATCGAAATTCCAAGGCTCAGGCAAGCGCCAAGAAGCAATTCGTCGCCCCAGCCCTTGTCCCCGAAGCTGAGCAGGGTTGCCCAAGACACGGTCGAGTTCATACAGCGCGTTCCAGTTCAATGAAGATGGCGACGGCCGCCCCGGGCCGGCCGTCCCCCGGGCCTGAACCAGATGATCAATCGCCGTAAATGTTGAAATCGAAATAGCGCTTGGTGATCGTCTCGTACTCGCCGCTGGCGCGCACCGCCTTGAGTGCTGCATTGAGGCGGTCCCTCAGAGCGGTGTCTTCCTTGCGCAGGCCGCCGCCGTCGCCGTATCCAAACATTTTCTCATGCGGCAGCGTCACCTTGATTTCATAAGCTTGGCCCTCCGGCTTCTTCAAGAAATCCTGGATCTGGATGCCTGCCGCAGCCATGAGATCCACGCGTCCGGCCTGGATGTCCGCGATTTCGTCATCGAGTGTTGGATAGATCTTCACTTCGGCAATGCCGTTGAACTTATCCTGCATGTAGGTCGCCTGCAGGCTGGCACTCTGTGCCGCGACCGCAATCCCCTTGAATGTCTCCGGCTTGGTCACGTCGAACTGCCGCGTATCCGCCTTGGCGCCGACAAGCACGTTGGGCGAATAGTAGTACTTGTCGGTGAAATCGATCACCTCCTTGCGCTTGTCCGTGATCGACATCGAGCTCCAGATGACGTCGAATTTCTTGGCCAACAGCGCGGGAATGATGCCGTCCCAGGCGATATCGACGATCTCACATTTCGCCTTCATCTCTTTGCAAACGGCATTCATCAGGTCGATTTCCCAGCCCTGCCAGGTGCCGCTGGCATCCTTGACGGAGAAAGGCGGGTATGGCTCCGCGGCGACACCGAAACGGATGACATCGTCGGCCGCCGACGATGAATTGGCGGCGCCAAATACCGCCACGATCAGTGACAAGGCGAGTGCAAGCTTTTTCATGATTGTTCCCCTTTTTGTTTATGTGGATTTGTATCTTCCGCAATGATGATGCTGGTAGCCGGGCATCTGCCGATCTTTCGACGTCGGCCCGTGGCCAGCCGGCAGCATCGAGCATCGTGGACTGGTTCGGATGTCGGCGATGCGAACTTGGCCATTCGGCTCAGTCGACCTTCTTTCAGGGCGGTGTTTGAAAACGCTAACAGTTCAAATGATCTCGATCTAATGCCCCCTGCCGTGCGGTTCATCACCAATAGTTATGACAGCGATAGCCCCTTCGAGTGACGCAGTCCGGCGACCGGCAAACGATCGCCGCTCGTTGATCTGCGCGTGCGAGGACAGGGCTGAATTGAACGGTTCACGACGCCGCCATTGATCGCGACTATGAGTTTTCAGCGATAGTCCCGCGTCCACGGGAATAAGCTCGCGACTGTCCACCAAATTTCTGATGTGGCATCGTCGGCCGGTTCCGGGATGGCCGGCCGCAATGCAGTCGGCCCGCGGCCCGTTCGCTCTAAGGTGGTCACATGAATAGCAGCCCTTGCCGGTCCATCGAGGAGATGAGCGAAAAGATCGCTGCCGGCCTGTCGCCCGTGGAAATCATGGAGGGTTGCCTCGATCGCATCCAGGAACTGAATGAACACATCAAGGCGATGATTTTCGTGGCCGAAGCTGATGCCCTGGACGCCGCGCTTCAGGCCACACGCGAAATCAGATCCGGTCACAGGCGCGGCCCGCTGCATGGCGTGCCGATCGCGGTCAAAGACGTTATCGACGTCAAGGATTGGCCGACAACGGCTGGCTCCCGGTTGTTTCGGGATCACGTCGCGACGGAAACGGCAACATGCATTGCCAATCTTCAGGCGGCCGGCGCCATCATCATCGGCAAGACGAACCTGCACGAACTGTGCGTCGGCGGCCACGACAATCCTTGGCACGGCAAGGTCGCCAACCCGCTTGATCCGGACCGTGGGACAGGTGGCACGAGCAGCGGGTCGGCCGCAGCGGTCGCGGCCGGTTTTTGCCTGGCAGCGGTTGGCACGGACAGCGGCGGGTCAAACCGATCCCCGGCTGCTGCAACCGGCTTGTTCGGTTACAAGCCGACGAATGATCTGATCGCCGTGCAGGGCGTCATGAGCATAGCGCCTTCGCTGGACTGCGTCGGCGTTCTTGCACGCTCGGTCAGGGACGTTCGCCTGGTGACCGAGGCGCTTGCCGGAAAACGGCTCGCCCCGTCGGCAAGCGGGGGCAGCAAAACGACAACGGGCATCACGATCGGCATCTGCCCCGAACTGCTTGGCGCTCACGTCGACACGTCAGTCGATATCGCGTTGGCTACCATGCTCGATCGTCCTGAAGTGCGCACGGTCGAGATCACCTTCGACGACAGGGAGGCGTTCGTTGCCGCGGGACTGACAATCCTCCAATGTGAGTTCGCGCGAATCTACCGCAATGCAATCGAGCAGAAGCCGGACATGGTCGGCGACGCGGTTCACTCATTCCTGCAGGGCGGCATTCGCATCCATGCCGGCGCCTATGATAGCGCCATCGAAATCCGTAACGGCGTGCGAGGCCGGTTTCTGGAGAAAATCGCGGGCCTGGACGCTTTTGCCATTCCTACGGCGCCTGGATCGGCGCCGCGGCTTTCCGACGAACTTACCGAGGTGAATGGGGAAATGGTGCCGTGGGGACTGGCCGGCGGCCGCTTCCGCCGCTGGGCAAATATGCTTGGCATGCCGGCGTTGGCTATTCCTTTGCCGGTTCCTGACGGGCTTCCGGTGTCGGTGCAACTGGCCGCAGGTCCGGGTCAGGACGCCGGTTTGCTCGATCTCGCCGAAATGTTGACAAGCAACTGAAATCAGTTCCGCCAAATCGCTGAAAGTTCATAACCTCCAGGAATAAACTTCCTTCGCGCGCCTCTTGGAACATCCGACCCTTCCCATTAATCTTGGCGTTCGCAGCTCGCTGTTTCGGCACAGCGATCAGCTGCCTGGCAAGGTAAGCGGGCATGAAATTTGGCGAAAAGGACACCGTCACGAAGGAGGCAGAGTTTACGCCTCGCGAGATCGAGGTCTTCGCTTCGGTCATGCTGCATGGAACAACCACCAAGGCGGCCGACGCACTTGACATCACGCAGCCGGCTGTCAGCAAGATGCTCCAGCAACTCAGCGAGAAGGCGGATTTCCAGCTGTTCAGGAAAAGCCGGCAGCGGCTGATCCCCACCCCTGAAGCACACATGCTCTATGCCGAGGTGAAGCGCGTTTTCGAGTCCGCGCGCGGCATCTCGCGCGCCGCGAGGGAGATACGCGAGTTGCGAAGTGGCAGGCTGAACATCTGCGCGCTCCCGGCCTTCGGGTCCACGCTGCTGCCGTCCATCATCACGAGCTTCTCAAAACAGCATCCATCCGTGTCGATTTCCCTGGATATCCGCAGCTCCGCCACGGTGGTGCAGCGGGCGAGCCGCAATCAGCTCGACATCGGAATAGGCGTAACGGCATCGGACGAGAATTCTTCAATCGTCAGGCGAGCGCTGACAGCGACCCCACCGGTTTGCGTCATGCCGGCGGGTCACCGTCTGGCTGAGCTCGACGTGGTGCAGGCAGAAGATCTCGACGGTCTCGACTTCATCTCGATGGGCTCCGCCGATCCGATGCGGCAGCAGCTCGATGCCTTGTGCGAAGAACGCGGAGTGGGACGTCTGTTGAAGGTAGAGGCCAGCCTGTCCAGTGCGTGCATCGCCCTTGTCGCTTCCGGGGCGGGCGTGAGCGTCGTCGACAGGCTTTCGGCGTGGCTGGCACGCGACCTGCCGATCGAGATCAGGGATTTCCGGCCACGTCTCGATCTGAACCTCAGCGTCTACCGGCCTTGGGGTGTCATTGCATCGACGGCGGCGGACGCCTTCACCGAGCATCTCATCCAGACGACGCGAAGCTTTATGAACGGCGTAGAGGCAGGAATCACCGCCCTGGGTCCTCGCCGCTAGGCCGACAGAACTGTTTCCATTCACCGCTGAAAGCCTCTAGCGGAGCGGCAGGCATTCGAACAGGCGGCCGATATCGGCTTCGTCATTGTAGACATGCGGCGACACGCGCATCTTCGTGCCGCGCAGCGTGACGTGCACGTCAGCCCGCTTCAGCTCTTGTGCCGCATTCGGCGCGAGACGGCCCCCTATGTCGAGGATCGCGATATGGGGCGTTGGGTGTCGCGGACGCGCGACCGGCAGCCCTCTGCTTTCCGCCTGCGCCCAGACAAGCTCATTAAGGTGACGCAGGCGCTCAAACACGCGCCCGACGGTCCAGCCGCGGATGAGCTTCATTGCGGCGATTGCGATGGGCAGGACCGCGAAATCGGAGCGTTCCCCCATGTCGAACCGCCGCGCGCCGGGAAGAAACTCGGCTACGGCCACCTTGTAGAAGTCCGATTTGTCCCCGCCCATCCGGTTCCATGAATGATGCTCCAGAGTGCGCCCCTCTGTGTGCCAACGCCGGTCGGCGTAAAGGAATGCGAGGCGATATGGCCCCAGAAGGAACTTGTAGGTGGCAAAGACGAGAAAGTCCGGTCGGACGCGCCGGACATCGAAGGGTATCGCGCCAACCCACTGGGTTCCGTCAACGACAAGACTGGCGCCCGCTGCCCGTGTGGCGGCGACCACCGCCTCCAGGTCGATCGCCATGCCCTCGAACCAATGCACCAGCGTCCCCGCAACGACCGCGATGGGACGGCTCGAGTCTTGGACTGCCGATACGATCGCGCTGGTCCAGTCGCCGTCGGCTGGTTGCGGGACGATATCAACGCAGGCGCCGGCGCGTTGCGCGAGGTCATACCAGACATATCTGTGCGAGGTGTGTTCGTTCTCCATCAGAAGGATGGCCGAACCTGCCGCAACCAAAACGTTGGCGGCTGCGATAGCCATGCCATAGCTGGTGGCGGCCACAATGGCGATCTCATCGGCATCGGCGCCCACCATTGATGCGGCGAGCTGCCGCGCCTCTTCCACCTCGTCGTAATAAGAGGCGATGGTCATTTTCCAGGGTTCGGCTTTCACCCTGACGCCGGCCTCGCCGGCCGCGACGGCGGCGGTCGGGATCGGAGACATATATGCGGCATCCAGATAAGCTGTCTCGCGGGGAATGGAGAAGAGATCTCGTTGGCAGCTCAGCATGGCATCACAACCTGAAATCAATTGAGGTGCCGAGTCCGGCGTTGCGGGCGGAGATATAGACAAGATTGGCAAGCTCGATGTCTTGCGCCGGAACGCCGAGAGACCGGAAAAGCGTGATCTGATCGTCGCCAGTGCGGCCGGGTTTCGCACCTGCCAGCACGTCGCCGACCTCGCCACGGATATGATCGACGCCGATCACGCCGGTTTCAATCGCCTCGATCAGTTCTCCCGCGGCCGTCAGCGCCATAGGCAGGTAGTCGACCCAGATCTGCGCTCTGCGCACACAGTCGAGGTCGAGCTCGCGGCATGAAGCGACGCTCGCCCCGACCGCATTGATATGGACACCAGGCGGAAGCCATTGGCCGCACAGCACCGGCTTTTCGGAAGATGTCGTGGTGCAGATGATGTCGGCCTCGCGAACGGCCTCGCCAGGGTCGTGATGTGCCTTCGCCTGGAATCCGGCGGCTGACTGCTCCTCGGCGAATCGCTGCGCCTTTGCAAAGTCGCGACCCCAAATATGGATCGCATGGATCGGCCGGACGCCCGCAATAGCCGCGACATGCCGGCGGGCTTGCTCGCCATATCCGAACAGTGTCAACGTGGTGCTGTCTTCGCGCGAAAGTGCCCTGGTCGCGACAGCACTGGCCGCCGCGGTCCGCCAAGCCGTAAGCTCTCCCCCGTCGATCAAGGCTACAGGCCGTCCATGATCCTTGTCGAACAGGAAGACACCGCCGCGATGAGACGCGAACCCATGCGCGAAATTGTCAGGAAACACGGAAAGCACCTTCGCCCCGAACAGCGGCCGGTCATCCAGCGCAGCATACATAAGCGACAGACAACTCCCGGCCGCACCCGGCAGCTCAAGTGTGCGCCTGATCTGCTGGCGCGCCATGCCGCTCGATGTTTTGCGCAGTGCGGCCTCGGTCGCTTCAAGAGCCAGGGATAGGCTCAAAATGTCCCGGATCGCGTTCTTGTCGATCAGGAGGAATTCCGGCTCGCCACTCACCGTGCAGTCTCTTCCATTCCGCGATCCCCGATGCGCCGATAAGCGTAGCATTGCTCTCGCAAACGGTTGCGCCCGAATTTGATAACTTCGCACGAGAAGTTGCCCGTGCGGGCTAATGGGCCGACCTGGGCAGCCGCAGATGGCTGGGACATTGGTTCATAACTTTTGGCCATGAACGGCAGCGACCAGTTCAATTGACCGCAGTTGGCACCCATTGCAATGTTTTCAGGCAACCGAGGATGTTGTGCGGGGTTGCAAACACATCGCAGGCGCCGATCGAATTAAGAAGAGCGGCGTCAGCAGTACTGTCAAACGCTCCAGCAACATCTCTCAACGATATAGCGGCATTTGCATCGATTCGTCTTTCAGAGATTACTCGTATCGGATGACGTCATTAGCCCGGGAATTTTTGGAGATCATCTTTATGCGTGTCGTGGTCATTGGTTCCGGTATCGTCGGCAGTTCCGCCGCCTATGAATGCGCCAAGGCGGGAGCAAGCGTCGTCGTGCTCGAGGCCGGACGGATAGCAGGCGGTACGTCGGGGGTAAGCTTTGCCTGGACAAATGCGACGACCAAGCGGCCCCGGCCGTATTTCGATCTGAACGTCTCGGGAATGCGCGCCCATCTTGAACTCAAGCGCGACTTCGGCATCGCTCCCTGGTTCACCCAGACCGGCAGTTTCGATTGGCGAACAGAGCCGGAGTCGATGGACGATTATTTCGAGAACTTCAGGCAGATGAAGGAATGGGGCTACGGCGTCGAGTGGATCGACAAGAAGCGCGTCGCCGAGATGGAGCCCGATATCGATGTCTCCGCTTTCGGCGATTGTCCAATCTCCTACTATCCGGAAGAAGGCTGGGTCGATCCGGTGCTCTACTCGGCCTGGCTTTTGCGGGCGGCGAAGGAGCGCTGGGGAGCACAGGTCAAACTCGGTTCACGCGTGACCGAGATCGAGACCGAAAGCGGGCGCGTACGGGCAGTTCGGACGGCGAACGGAGACCGACACCCTGCGGATGCCGTCGTGAGCTGCACCGGCGGCTGGTCTAGTGAGAGGCTCGGCGATGCCCAGGGTATTCCACTTTCCTCGACCATAGGCGTGCTCGCCTTCACCCCGCCGGTGGCCTTGACGCTCCGCAGCCAGCTGCATGCCGACGATCTGGATATCCGTCCCGACGGAGCGGGCCGCATCATGATCCATAAGGTCTCGGTGGACATGACCCTGGAGAAGCCGGAGGTGCTCAGCCCTGCCGGGAACGAGGCGGCGACGCTCCTGGATGCGGCGACCAAGGTCCTGCCTTCGCTCCGCGACGCAGGTGTGGAAGCCATTCGCACGACGGTCCGGCCGTTCCCGGAGGACGGCTACACCTGTGCCGGCGCCATGCCGGATATCGTCGGCCACTACATGGCCGTAACGCACAGTGGTGTGACCATCGGCCCGCAATTGGGCAAGGTGGTCGCCGACGAAGTCGTGCGCGGCAAAATCCATGACGAAATGGAAACGTTTCGTCCGCAACGCCTCTTCCAGGCCCACGCCCAGCGCTCCGCTGTCGCGCACGTCTGATCCCGCTCAGCAGACCGCTGGATTGCGTACGGCGGCCTGCTTTTGACCAACGCAACCAGGGGCCTCCGCCATGGGGAACATCGAACGATTCGACAAGAACGAACGGCTTAGCCGTATCGTCGTTCACAACGGCACGGCCTATCTCTCGGGCTTGACGGCCGATGACAAGAAAACCGGCACGTCTGACCAGACGAAGGAGATATTGGAAAAGGCGGATCGCCTTCTGGCGAGCGTCGGTTCGGATAGATCGAAGCTGCTGTTCGCGCAGATCTGGTTGAGGGATGTCGAAGACTTCGACGCGATGAACAAGGCTTGGGTCACATGGCTCGACGGCGTGGAGCCCCCGGCACGCGCCACGGTCGGGGCGAGCTTCGCCTTGCCCGAGATCCGTGTCGAGATCCAGCTTACCGCAGCGATTTGACACGTCGCACGCCACGTCCAGGCCAGCGAGTCCAATCAGATTCGTCAGGGACATGCTTGCGCACCGGCCTTCGCGGCGCGATAGATGCGGCGGTTTGGGGAGGAATCATGCGAAAAGTCCTGGCATCGGCATTGCTGCTGGCGGCTGCGGCGTTCGCGACCGGCGCTCATGCGCTGGACAGCAGCGGCACGCCCGTCGTCGTGACACCCCTCGCCTCGCGCACGACCACCGCTTCCGGCCAGCCGATCACGCTGCCGCAGAAGAACGTGCAGGTGCTGGTGTCGACCTACGACATAGCGCCGGGCGCGACCTTGCCGGTGCACAAGCATCCGTTCCCGCGCTACGCCTATGTCGAGGCCGGCACGTTGAAGGTCACCAATGTCGAGACCGGCAACAGCAACACCTACAAGACTGGCGATTTCATCATCGAGATGATCGGGCAGTGGCATCAGGCCACCAACATCGGTGAAGGCCCGGTCAAGCTGCTGGTGATCGACCAGGTCGAGGAAGGCACCAAGAACACGGTTTTGCGCCAGTAAGCCACCGCTGCTCCGGGTCCTCGAACTGTCTCGCCACGGGAGCGCGCCGCGCTAAGTCGTTGGCCCAGCTCCCATCCGGTTCCGCACGACCGGGCTGACGATGCTATGCCGGTTGCCCGCCTTACCGGCGGAACCGGATTCCCCCCGTTGGGTTTTTCGCGAAATCCCTTTGCTTGGTGAATGCCTTTTCCTGGAGCAAACTCCCTGCCGGGGCTCAAGGAGCAGAAATGAGAGCACGAACAGCGACGGTCGGCGATCTGGAAGACGTGTTTCGCCATTTGTCCAAGCGGATGTCCGACGAATACATCGCCGCCGGCAAGGACAGCAAGGTCGCCTACGACAATCTGATGATGAACCTGAAGGAGGGCCGCGCCCATGCCCTTGTCGACAGCGACGGGACCGTAGCGATCGTCGCCTGGCACGAGCATGGCGACGCCGCAGACACGCTGTTCGCCGCGCGCGAGGGCTTTTTCAGGGCCGCGACCGTGCGTTTCTGCAGGCGGCATATCAGGCAGATCCAGGCGCTCGCCGGCAATCTCCCTATTCACTCCCGCAGCTGGCTCACGGGACCGGAAATCGCAAAATGGTTTCGCACCATCGGCTATGTCGAACGCGGCGAGGAAAATGGCGCCAAACTGTTCGAATTGCCGCCGGCCGCGACCCGGCCGGGCTAGGCAAGCAGGTTTGGTGCACCGCGAGTCCAGCCGCCATTGCACCGTGGCACGGCTCGCCTTCGCGCGGCCTTAGCCCCAGGCGCCGACCATTTGGCGTGTCGTGGCGTTCAGCCGATTGAAGGCGTTGATCACGGCGATCTGGATGACGAGCCCGGCAAGCGCCTTTTCGTCATAGTGCCGGGCGGCCTCGTCCCATACCTCGTCCGTCACGGCATCCGTTCTGTCGGCCAGCCTTGTGCCGGCTTCGGCAAGGGCAAGCGCGGCGCGTTCGGCATCGGTGAAGTACGGCGTCTCCCGCCAGGCCGACAAGGCAAAGATGCGTTCGTCCTTCTCGCCAGCCTTCTTGAGTTCGCGCGCATGCATGTCGACGCAAACCGAGCAGCCATTGATCTGGCTGGCGCGCAGATGGACGAGCTTGCGCGTCACATAGGGCAAATCGGCCGCCTCGGTCGACTTGTCCAGCGCCAGCAGCGCCTGCAGGGCGCCGGGGATGAGCATCACGGGGTTCTTGAGCCTGGCTTCCATGGTGTTTCTCCGTTTGAAAAGTTTGGTCAGGGCGCGGTTTGCCATGCCCGGAAGCGGCGCATCCGGGGAGACTTGTTGTGGTTCGCCGGCCATGGCGACCGGTTGGTCGAGGAGAGTCGGCTCAGCCTTGCTTCGCAGCCACCTGCTCAAGTCGCTCAAGAATACGCGGCCAGCCGCTTCCCATGCCGACATATCCACGCTCATCGGCCGGCCGGAACCCCGAGTGCTCCATCCGCACCCGGGTCGCCGCGCCCTCAGGCGTGAGCGACCAGGTCACCACGGTTTTCAGTCCGCTGTCGGATTCGCTTCCGTCGCCCCAGCTATAGGCAAGCAGGCGTGGCGCCTCGACTTTCAGCACGACGCAGTTCGTCACCCCGGACCAGCCCGGTACCGGTGAAGCGCGGAAGGTGAAGCGGTGCCCCTCTTGCGGCGCGAAGTCATTCTGCATGAGCCATTCTGCGACGAGTTCGGGCACCGTCAGCGCACGCCAGATCTTCTCCGCCGAATGCGGAATCAGTCGTTCAACGACGATCGATTTGGTCTCTGTCATGCCGTGCTCCTCTTAGTCGTCGTCGAGCCACCGCTCGCGATCAATAACTCGATGGCTATGGGTTAACTCATAACCATGTAGTTATAAGACTATCAAGCAGGGAAATGCCCCCTGGTCCAATGCGCCGTGCCGTTCCTGCTTTCGCGCCCGCCGCGCGGGTGCTACGGGCTTCTCACAACATCATGGACAGGATCACACCTTGACTGAAGAAGCCCGCCCGCCGCTGATCGAAATCTGTGTCGAGGGCATTGATGGCCTTCTGGCCGCACAGGCCGGCGGCGCCGACAGGGTCGAACTGTGCGCCAGCCTCGTCGAAGGCGGCATCACGCCGAGCTTGGGAACCGTGCGCGCCGCGCTCGACCAGGCGATTGTGCCGTTCCATGTCATGGTGCGGCCGCGTGGCGGCGATTTTCTCTACAGCGAAACCGAGTACCGTTCGATGCTGGCCGACATAGCCGCCCTGCGCGACCTCGGCGTGCCCGGCGTGGTGTTCGGCTGCCTCACCGCCGAAGGCACCATCGACGAGCGCCGCATGAGCGAACTGACGGAGGCCGCCGGCGGCCTTAACGTCACGTGTCACCGCGCTTTCGACATGACGCGCGACCCGGCCGAGGCTTTGGAAGCGCTGATCCGTTGCAAGGTCGGCCGCGTGCTGACCAGCGGCCAACGCGACACGGCGATGGAGGGCCTGTCGCTGTTGGCGGACCTGGTGCGACAGGGGGGCGACCGCATCGTCATTCTCGGCTGCGGCGGGCTCGATCTCGGCAACATTGCCGAGGTGCGGCAAAGGACCGGACTGTCCGAAATGCATTTCGCCGTCCTTAAGGACGTGCCCAGCGCCATGCGCTACCGCAATCCCAAGGTCGGCATGGGTGGCTCCGATCTCGACCGCGAGTATCGCAATACGCTCACCGATACGCCGCTTGTGGCAGCGACGATCGCGGCGGCCAAGGCATGACCGCCCTCTCCCCGATCAGCCGTGTCAGGCAAAGCGACGAAGCGGCCATACTCGCGCTCAACAACGAGCATGCCGCCGAATTGTCGTGGCTTGAGCCCGAGCGCCTGTCTTTCCTGCTTGGCGAGGCGTTCTATGCGCGCCGCATCGGCGCGCTCGAAGCCTTCATCATGACCTTCGATCAAGGGGCTCGGTACGACAGTCCGAATTTTCTCTGGTTTCGCGAACGCTACGAGCGCTTCGTCTATGTCGATCGCGTCGTGGTGGCGGCGCAAGCTCGTGGCCGCGGCCATGCCCGCCTGCTCTACCAAGACCTGTTCGAGCACGCCACGCGCGCCGGCCATGCACTGGTCACATGCGAGGTCAATGCCGACCCGCCCAACCCGGCTTCGGACGCCTTCCATGCAGCGCTCGGCTTCACCGAGGTCGGCGACGCGGTGATCCATGGCGGCAAGAAGGCGGTGCGCTACTACGTCAGGCGGATCATCGCCTGAGCGCTGCTCCTTTCCAGGTCTCTGCCACTACTGGAACAACGCCGCTGCACTGACCAGCGTCGTCCAGAACCCCCACAACAGCGGGATGCCGACCAGCAGCCAGGCAAGGACCAATTTGACAGAATTGCTGTTGTCTTGCGCCATGATCACTCTCCTTACGCTGCAGCCGGTTCGGCCTTCATGTGGAACCGTGCATCCACCGGCCGCATCATCAGGTTGAGCAGGAAACCGACGACGAGCAGGCCGGCCATGATGTACATGGTGACCGTGTAGGCATCGGCCTTCGCTACTCCTGCATCGATCTGGTACTGCCTGATGTAGTTGACCAGGACCGGCCCCAGCACGCCCGCCACCGACCACGCCGTCAGCAGGCGGCCATGGATGGCACCGACATACCGCACGCCGAAGACATCGCGCAGATAGGCCGGAATGGTGGAAAAGCCGCCGCCATACATGCTCAAGATGACGCCATAGAACAGCACGAACAGGAACACGTTGCCCGACTGGCCCGTCCACGGCACCACCGCATAAAGGATCACGCCCAGCACGAAGAAGACCGCGTAGGTCGTCTTGCGGCCGATATAGTCGCTGGTCGACGCCCAGAAGAAGCGGCCGAGCATGTTGAAGATCGATAGCAGGCCGACGAAGCCGGCGGCGGCGGCCGGCGTGATGCGTCCCGGGAACATCTCCTGGCTCATGGCGGAGGCTTGGCCGAGGACGCCGATGCCGGCCGTCACGTTGAGGCACAGCACGCCCCACAACAGCCAGAACTGCGGTGTCTTCAACGCGTCGTCGAGATGGACGTTGGCGGTTGTCACCATCGGGTTTTGTGTCGTCGGCGGCGTCCAGCCGGCCGGACGCCAGCCATCGGGCGGCACCCTGACGATGACGGCGCCGATCAGCATGAAGATGAAGTAGACAATGCCCAGCACGATGAAGGTTTCGGCGACACCGATATGCTGCGGGGTCGAAAACAGCTTCAGCAGATAGACCGAAAGCGGCGAAGCGATGAAGGCTCCGCCGCCAAACCCCATGATCGCCATGCCGGTCGCCATGCCCGGCCGGTCGGGAAACCAGGTGATCAGCGTCTTGACCGGCGAGATGTAGCCGAGCCCGAGGCCGATGCCGCCCAGGACGCCGTAGCCGAGATAGATGATCCACAGTTGATGCAAGGTGACGCCGAGCGCCGACACGATGAAACCGCCACCGAAACAGCAGGCGGCCGCGACCATCGCCTTGCGCGGGCCGACGCGATCCAGCCAACCGCCGCCGAAGGCTGCCGCGAGGCCAAGAAACAGGATCGCGATCGAAAAAATCCAGCCGAGTCCGGTCAGCTTCCAGTCGTCGGGCGCCGAATCGGTGATACCGATCAGTTTCGACATCGGCAGGTTAAAGACGCTGAACGCGTAGGCCTGACCGATGCAAAGATGAATGCACAACGCCGCCGGCGGCACCATCCATCTGCTGAAACCAGGCTCGGCGATCGTGCGCGAGCGATCGAGCCAGCCGCCAGCGTTTTCCCTGGTCGTTGCCATTCCATCCTCCCATGCAATGCACCGATTCGAATAAACTAGGCGGAGCACGGGGCGGGACAACAAGGAATAGCTGCCATAATACCAATGTCTAAGGACATTGGGCTATCCGGCAAGCAGATCGCCAGGTAACCCCTGGCTATATTAGGACGAACTTACC
Organism: Mesorhizobium sp. B2-2-3; assembly: GCF_006442405.1. Lineage (NCBI taxonomy): Bacteria > Pseudomonadati > Pseudomonadota > Alphaproteobacteria > Hyphomicrobiales > Phyllobacteriaceae > Mesorhizobium > Mesorhizobium sp. B2-2-3. The sequence goes on from NZ_VFWC01000011.1 coordinate 141,515, forward strand.
AAACAAGCTGCCGTACAGGCGGCATCGAGCGAGGCTGACCTTGGCCGCTAGGCAACGCAAGGGAGGGACACTGCGGCGTCACTCACCAGTTGCGGTTCAGCCACTCACGCGACGGCCGCTCGATGACATAATAGCTGCAGAGCGCGCAGGCAAAGACCCCAGCCAGCATCAGCCATGGGTCGCTGCCTCGCTCATAGACGAATTTGTAGAATGGCTGCTGCCACAGATAGAGCGAATAGGACCATAGACCCAGCGTCGCCATAGGCCAGGACGACAGCAGTCCAGAAAACAATCTCGTGCTGAAATCGAGAGCGTTGACGGCAAGCGCCAGGAGCGGCACGGCGACCAGATAGTGGATCGGGGTTGGTACCGGGTCCATGAACAGAAGCACCGCCGCGATGGCCGCCGCCACCGCCACATAAGGGCCCTTCAACAGGGCCGGCAGCTTGCCGTCGGTCTTCAGCAGGCAGATGGCGGCCGACAGCAGGATCGACGCAATATGCACGTCGGTGCGCCAGTATGTGGTCTCGTAGTCCATGTGCAGGAACCAGTACGAAACCGCACCGTTTGCCATGGCCAGCACCGCCAGCACCAGGAGCAGCGGGATGACGCGGCTACGGCTTGCGACAAGTGCGCTGATCGCTGCCAGGATGATGTAGGCATGCTCTTCGACACAGAGCGACCAGATGTGGTCGAGCGCGCCGGCGCGGTTCACGAGAATTCCGGCATAGTTGTAGGTGAATGTCAGCGCCGTCAGCGCCGCCTTCCATTTGAAGGCGACGAACGTGCCCGACAGCGCAATCATCGAAACGATCACGAACACCAGCAGCGCGGGATAGATGCGGGAGAAGCGGCGCTTGAAGAATTTCTTCAGCGGGTAGCGCTCGACGAACAGGATCTCGGCCATCAGCCGGCCGCTGAGCACGAAGAAGAATTCGACGCCCAGTACGCCGAGATTGATCCCTGCAACGGGAAAGAAATGGCCGATGAGCACCAGCGCGATCGAAAGTCCGCGCCAGCCGTCGAGATAGGCCAGTCTTGTCCTGGCGGATCTGTCGGCGACGGATCTTGGCGGCACAACATGCGTCGCGGAGATGTCGGTCATGCCGCTCCCTTCGCATTGAAACATGCGAATAGGGTCGCAGGTCGTGATGAACACTCCGAACCCGGCTCGCGTTTGATCGCCGGCATAGTGCAGTGCAATATTGCTTTGTGCAAGTGCGAGATTGCCACAATGCGCCCGTCTGCGGAAAAGGGGCGAGAAGTCCCTCTCCTGCCTGACAGGAGCAGGAAGGAATCAGGCGTTGGCGGCGGCCACCGCGCGCTTGGCCATGACCGCGACCAGATTGGCACGGTAGTCGGCGGAAGCGTGGATATCGCTCATCAGCTTGGTCGCCGGCACCTTGACGCCGTCGAGCGCCGAAGCCACGAAGTCCTTCGCGAGCGCGGCCTCGATCTCCTTCGAGCGGAAGACGCCATCGTCGCCGGCCCCGGTCACGGCCACCCTGACGCCGTCCTCACCCTTGGCCACGAACACGCCGACAATGGCGTAGCGGGAGGCCGGATTGCGGAATTTTTTATAGGCTGCCTTTGCCGGCGCGGTGAAGGTGACGGCCGTGAGGATTTCGCCGTCCTCCAGCGCCGTCTCGAACAGGCCCACGAAGAACTTGTCGGCCGCGATCTGGCGCGTGTTGGTAATGATGGTGGCATTTAGCGCCAGCATGGCCGCTGGATAATCGGCCGCAGGGTCGTTGTTGGCGATCGAGCCGCCAATCGTGCCCCTATAGCGCACTGCCGGATCGCCGATCAGCGATGCCAGATGCGCGAGCGCCGGGCAGGCCTGTTTCAACTTGTCGTCGCTGGCAACATCGAAATGCGTGGTGGCGGCGCCGATCGTGACTGCCCTGCCGGACACTGTCACCCCTTGCAACTCCTTGATCCGCGACAGGTCGACGACATCGGAGGGGGCCGCCAGCCGCGTCTTCATGGCCGGGATCAGGGTCATGCCGCCCGACAGCAACTTGGCGTCGCCGCCCGTGACGAGCTTCGCGGCATCGGCGACTGAGGCGGCGCGGTGGTAATTGACTGCGTACATTTGGAGGCTCTCCCTGGTGAAGAGTGGATAGTCAGTAGTCAGTAGTCAGTAGTCAGTAGTGATTAGTGAGTAGGCATTGGTCGGTAATGTGGTGAATAGCGGGTGATCCATTGCCGCGGCAACCGCGTTTTTGTTCACTACTCACTCTCCTTTCAGTGCTTCGCCGCACGGATCGCGGCCCACACCGTAGACGGCGAAGCCGGCATGGCGATGTCAGAGATTCCTATGGCGTCGGTGATGGCGTTGATCACCGCCGGCGGCGAGCCGATAGCGCCGGCCTCGCCGCAGCCCTTGATGCCGAGCGGATTGCCCGGACACGGCGTGTTCGAGGTCGAGACCTTGAACGAAGGCAGGTCATCCGCGCGCGGCATGGTGTAGTCCATGTAGCTCGCTGTCAGAAGCTGGCCGTCGGCATCATAGTGGGCGCCTTCGAGCAGTGCCTGGCCGATGCCCTGCGCGATGCCGCCATGCACCTGGCCCTCGACGATCATCGGGTTGATGATGTTGCCGAAATCGTCGGCCGCGACGAACTGGATAATCTCGGTCGTTCCGGTCTCCGGATCGATCTCGACCTCGCAGATGTAGCAGCCGGCCGGAAAGGTGAAATTGGACGGGTCGTAAAACGCCGTCTCCTTCAATCCCGGCTCCATGCCACCGGGCAAATTATGAGCGGTATAGGCCGCCAGCGCCATCTGGAACCACGGCACGTTTTTGTCGGTGCCGGCGACCTTCAGCGCGCCGTTCTCGATGACGATGTCGCCCTCGTCGGCCTCGAGCAGGTGCGCCGCGATCTTCTTGGCCTTGGCCTCGACCTTGTCCAGCGCCTTGGCAATCGCCGACATTCCGACCGCGCCCGAGCGCGAGCCGTAGGTACCCATACCCATCTGCACCTTGTCAGTGTCGCCATGGACGATCGAGACGCTGTCGATCGGCACCCCAAACCGTTCGTTGACCAGTTGCGCGAAGGTCGTCTCATGGCCCTGGCCATGGCTGTGCGAGCCGGTCAGCACCTCGATGGTGCCGGCGGCATTGACGCGCACCTCGGCCGATTCCCAAAGGCCGACGCCGGCGCCGAGCGAGCCCACCGCGGCCGACGGCGCCAGGCCGCATGCTTCGATGTAGCAGCTCATGCCGATGCCGCGCAGCTTGCCGTTCCTGGCGGCCTCCGCCTTGCGTCCGGCAAAGCCGGCATAGTCGGCGGCCCCCATCGCCGCGTCGAGCGAGGCGCCATAGTCGCCGGCGTCATAGTTCATGATGACCGGCGTCTGGTGCGGAAACGTGGTGATGAAGTTGGTCCGCCGAAGCTCCGCCGGCGAGACGCCGAGTTCCCGCGCCGCGGTCTCCATCGTGCGCTCGATGAGATAGGTGGCTTCGGGCCGCCCTGCCCCCCTATAGGCATCGACCGGTGCTGTGTTGGTGTAGACCGTGCGGACATTGGCGTGGATCGCCGGGATATCGTACTGGCCCGACAGCAGCGTCGCGTAGAGATAGGTCGGCACGCAGGACGAGAACAGCGACATGTAGGCGCCGAGATTGGCCAACGTGTCGACCTTGAGGCCGGTGATCCTGTTGTTCTTGTCGAAGGCCATTTCCACTGTCGAGACATGGTCGCGGCCATGCGCGTCGGAAAGGAAACTTTCGGTGCGGTCGGCTACCCATTTCACCGGCACGCCGGTTTTCTTGGACGCCCAAAGGCAGACGATTTCTTCTGGATAGATGTAGATCTTGGACCCGAAGCCGCCGCCGACATCGGGCGCGATGACGCGCAATTTGTTTTCCGGCGCGATGTTGTAGAAGGCGCTCATCACCAGCCGGGCGACATGCGGGTTTTGCGAGGTCGTCCAGCAGGTATAGTGGTCTTCTGCCCTGTCGTAGTGGCCCAGCGCTGCCCGCGGCTCCATGGCGTTGGGCACCAGCCGGTTGTTGACGATTTTCATGCGGGTGACGTGGGAAGCCGCGGTGATCGCCGCGTCGGTCGCCTTGGCGTCGCCGATCTCCCAGTCGAAGATCAGGTTGTTTTCGGCTTCCGGATGGAGTTGCGGAGCGCCCTTTTCGAGCGCCTTCGTCGCATCCACCACCGCCTCGAGTTCATTGTAGGTGATCTCGACCGCTTCGGCGGCGTCGCGCGCCTGGCCCTTGGTGTCGGCGACCACGACGACGACCGCATCGCCGACATAGCGAACCTTGTCGACCGCCAGCGGCGACCAGGCTCCCATCTTCATCGGGGAGCCGTCCTTGGAATGTATCATCCAGCCGCAGATGAGATTGCCGATGCCATCGGCCTTCAGCTCCTTGCCGGTCAGCACGCCGATGACGCCCGGCATGGCTTGAGCCTTGTCGACCTCGATCTTCACGATCTGGGCATGCGCGTGCGGGCTGCGCACGAAGGCCGCATGCTTCATGCCGGGTACCACCATGTCGTCGACATAGCGACCGGCGCCGGTGATGAACCGCTTGTCTTCCTTGCGCGCCACGCGAGCGCCAACACCTTCAATGCCCATCAGAAATTCCTCCCGAATTGTAAGGCAGTAGGTGAGTAAGGCAGTAGGGCAGTAGGGGAATTGGCTCTGGTCCGTACTGCCGTACTGTTCATCTCACGCCGCTTGCCTGACCTTGCCGCTCATCCCCTCCGATGCGGCGAGGATCGCCTTGACGATGTTGTGGTAGCCGGTGCAGCGGCAGATGTTGCCCTCGAGCTCTGCGCGCACCGTCGCTTCGTCGAGGCCCTCGGGGTGGCGCTTGATCATGTCGGCCGCCGTCATGATCATGCCCGGCGTGCAGAAGCCGCATTGCAGTCCGTGATGCTCCGTGAACGCCGCCTGCACGGGATGCAGGTCGGCACCGTTGGCAAGTCCCTCGATCGTCACCACGCTCGATCCGGACGCCTGCACCGCGAGCATCGTACAGGACTTCACCGCCTTGCCGTCGACATGGACGACGCAGGCGCCGCATTGCGAGGTGTCGCAACCGACATGGGTACCGGTGAGACCGAGATTCTCCCGCAAGAAGTGAACCAGCAGCGTCCGGTCCTCGGCCGCACCGCGGACCTGTTTTCCGTTCACCATCAACGAAACGTCCGACATGAATCCTCCCTGGGTATCACCTTGGTCATCACGCTGCCGACGCGGTGTTGGCTTCGGCCATGCGTTATTCGTACACCGCACAAGCCGTAAAAAACAGCGCAGCGCAAAGCCGGATCATTGTACTTTCGGCCATGGCAGGGCGAAACACGCATTGCCCTCGCCCCATTGCCAAAATGCCGATTGGCGGCAACAATGGCTTTCGACGTTGGCGCAAGAAGCACATCAACAGCCGCGCACAGGCAGCGTCGGAGGAAATGCGGGAGAACGTCGCTGACCGTTTCACGGACGCGCTACGCATGCGGTTTGTCGGCGCTGACCACGGACGAGCCCGACCCGGACGTCTTCGCACGCGCGGTGGCGGCGGAGGCGGCCGCCATCGAGGCCGGCTTCGCCCTGTTATTCTTTTCCCAGCGCCTTGTCGAGGCCGGCGCCCTTTCGCGCGCAATCGCGGCTCATGCGCCGGCGCTCCACTACGCCGGCTGCTCGACCGCCGGCGAAATCACGCCGCAGGGCCTCGAGGAGGGCCATATCCTCGCCATGCTGCTCCCTTCGGCGTCGTTTACCGCGGTCAGCACCACGGTCGACAACCTGTCGTCATCGGGCTTGGACAGGGTCACTGGTGATGTCGAGGATCTGCGGCGCACGCTGTATGGGCGCATCGGCGGCGAGCGGGCTGGGAACACCTTCGCGCTCTGTTTCATCGACGGACTGTCCTATGCCGAGGAAGCGGTGAGTTCGGCCATCCATTGGGGCCTCGATGACATACCACTGCTCGGCGGTTCCGCCGGTGACGACCTGAAATTCGAGACGACGAGCCTGATCTCCAACGGCAAGGTCACCTCCGACAGCGCCATCATCGTGCTGGTCGCCACGGAAATCCCTTTCCATGTCTTCAAGACCGACAATTTCGTTCCCACCGACGAAAAGCTGGTGGTCACCGCCTCCGATCCCGATCACCGCATCGTGCGCGAGTTCAATGCCACCAATGCGGCCGAGGAATATGCCGCTTCGGTCGGCATCGTCGCGCAGACGCTGACGCCGCTGAGCTTCGCCTCGCATCCGGTGGTGGTGAAGGTAGGCGGTGAATATTACTGCCGCTCCATCCAGAAGATGCATGCGGACGGCTCGCTGTCGTTCTTCTGCGCCATCGACGATGGTGTCGTGCTGTCGATCGCCCAACCCAAGGACATGGTGGAATCGACCCGCGCGGCTCTGCTCGACGTCGAGGCGAGGCTTGGCGGCATCGACATGATCATCGGCTTCGACTGTGTCCTGCGCCGGCTGGATGCGCGCAACCGCCAGGTCTTTCGCGAGATTTCCGAACTCTACCGGGTCAACAACGTCATCGGCTTCGGCACCTATGGCGAACAATACCGGTCGATGCATCTCAACCAGACCTTCACCGGCATCGCCTTCGGCGAGCGCCCGGCCGCCGAGTGAGCGCTGCCGTGCCCCTCAAGGACATAGACGATCCCGACAGGCTGAAGAAGATCAACGCTGCGCTGGTCAGCCGCGTCGAGCGCTCGATGGACCAGCAAGGCAACGCTTTCTCGCTGTTCCAGACCGCGATCTCACTGGAAAGCAGGGTACGCGCCCGCACCGAGGAACTGCACTCGACCTTGCGGCGGCTGGAACAATCGAACATCGACCTCAGCGCCGCCAAGGAAAATGCCGAGCAGGCGAACCTGTCCAAGACCCGCTTTCTCGCGGCGGCCAGCCACGACGTGCTGCAGCCGTTGAATGCGGCGCATCTGTCCGTCTCCGCCCTTGCCGAAGTGCAGACCAGCGACGAGGGCCGGAAACTGGTACGGCAGGTCGAGCGCTCGCTGGAGACGATGGAGGACCTGCTGCGCACGCTGCTCGACATCTCCAAGCTCGATGCGGGTGTGGTCCAGCCCGACATTGGCGACGTCAGCCTGGAGGCGCTGTTCTCGTCGCTGCGGTCGGATTTCCAGCCTGTGGCCGAACTGAAGGGCCTGTCGCTGAAATTCCGCGCCGTCAACGCAGTGGTTCGCTCCGATCGCACGCTGCTGCGCCGCATCCTGCAGAACATCCTCTCCAATGCGCTGGGCTACACCCGCTCGGGCGGTGTCCTTGTCGGCACCAGGCACCGCGGCGATGCCATCCGCATCGATGTCGCCGACACCGGCTGCGGCATTCCCGACGACCAGCGCGAGGCGGTGTTCGAGGAATTTCATCGCGGCATCATGCCTGCCAATGCCGAACTCGCCGGCGGCGGCCTCGGCCTTGGGCTGGCCATCGTGCGGCGCATCGCCGGCGCGCTCGGCCATCCCGTGACGTTTTCCTCGAAGGTCGGTCGCGGCACGATTTTTCACATCGATGTCCCCGTCGGCATCGGTGCCACGGCGGACGCCGTCGCCAGCGCTGCAAGCCTGGAGCGGCCGCGCGGCTACGGCTTGTTCGGCACCAAGGTTCTGCTGGTCGAGAACGATGTCGAGGTGCTGCAGGCGATGACCTCGTTGCTCGAACGCTGGCAATGCCTGGTGCGCGCCGCGACCTCGACCGACGACGCGCTCGACATGCTCGGCGACACGGACTGGGTGCCCGACATCGTCATAGCCGACCAGCATCTCGACGGCGGCGATCTCGGCACCGCCACCATATCGAAGGTCCGCCGCTATCTCGGCCGCGCGGTGCCGGCGCTGATCGTCACCGCCGACAGTTCCGAAGCCGTCGCCAAGGCGGCGCGGGCCGGCGGCATCGAGTTGATGCGCAAGCCGCTCAAGCCCGCGCAACTAAGGGCGCTGCTGGCACATCTGCTGGCTTAGACCTGCCCCTCAAAACCCCGCCTGATCCCTGAAAAGCTCCGCATTATCAAGCTTCGAAACCTCGATCACCGCTTGCGTGCGGCTGTAGACGTTGAGCTTGCGCAGGATCTCCGAGACGTGCGCCTTGACTGTGGTCTCGCCCACTTGCAGCTCATAGGCGATCTGCTTGTTGAGCAGGCCCTGGCGTAGCATCTGCAACACGCGCAACTGCTGCGGCGTCAATGTCGAAAGGCGCTGCACCATGTCGGCGCGGTCGGTGCTGTCGGCGTCGGGCGGGCGGCCCTCATAAGTTTCCGGAACATAGATGGCACCTTCCATCACCGAGCGTATGGCGTTGGCCAGATCGCTCTTGCGCGCCGATTTCGGGATGAAGCCGGCAGCACCGTAGGACAGCGCCTCGGAGATGATCTTGGGCTCCTCGTATCCGGACACGATGACCACGGGCAGGCGCGGATAGCGGGTCCGAAGCTGCAGCAACCCCTCGAATCCGTGCACGCCGGGTATGCTGAGATCGAGCAGGGCAAGGTCGAACGGCTTTGTCCCGGCCAGCAGGTCGAGTGCTTCGGCGATCGACCGCGCCTCCACCGTGTCGACCTCCGGATAGGCCATCTGAACGGCGCTGTGCAGCGCCTCGCGAAACAGCGGATGATCGTCGATGATCAGGAACCGGGCGCTGTCAGTGGCTGCTGTCATGTGGCTCGTTTCGGTTTGCCGGCCGCAGCATAATCCCGCGACCATGGCCGACTTATTGGCAAATAGTCTATCCCAACGGAGGATGCATCGCCGCGAAAGTGATGGAAACTCCGGATTCCTTATACGGGCCGGCAAGCCAATGCTTTATGAAAAGCGACGCCTTGCCCGACCCCTTAATTCGGCCGAAGGTGCCCGCGACCCCGACATCCAACAGCAGAGACAGACCATGACCGCCTTTGTCCTCCCCGCTCCGCCAACGCCCTCGGTCGCGGTGGCCGGCTCGAACGAACGATTTGCGGTGCGCCGCATCTTTTGCGTCGGGCGCAACTACGCCGCGCATATCAGGGAGTTCGGCAATGACGAGCGCGATCCACCCTTCTTCTTCACCAAGCCCGCCGATGCGGTGGCCGACTCCGGCGCCACGATCCCCTACCCGCCGCTGACGACCAACCTGCACCATGAGATCGAACTGGTGGCCGCGATCGGCAAGCCGGGCTTCCGCATCCCGCGCGCCCAGGCGCTGGATCATGTCTGGGGCTATGCCGTCGGCATCGACCTCACCCGCCGCGATCTCCAGGACGAAGCCAAGAAAGCGGCGCGGCCCTGGGACTGGTCGAAGGCTTTCGACCGCTCCGCGCCGTGCGGTCCTCTGGTTCCCGCGCAAAAATCCGGCCATCCGAGCCAAGGCCGTATCTGGCTGGCCGTCGACGGCAAGGTCCGGCAGGACGCCGACCTCGCCGAGTTGATCTGGCCGATCTCCGACATCGTCTCGATCTGCAGCGAAGGCATGGAATTGCAGCCAGGCGACCTCATCTTCACCGGCACGCCGGCCGGCGTCGGCGCGGTCAACCCTGGGGAGACGATGACCGGCGGCGTCGACGGCATCGGCACGATCGAAGTGACCATCGGCCAGCCAAATCGGTGAGTGCATGAGCGACATCGTCCTTCACAACTACTACCGCTCCTCCACCTCCTACAGGGTGCGGATTGCGCTGGAGATGAAGGGGCTGACCTATGACTACGTGCCGCATCACCTGCGCCATGGCGAGCATCTCGAACCGGCCTATCTCGCGGTCAACCCGCAGGGCCTAGTGCCGGCGCTGATCCTGGGCGACGGCACCCTGCTGACGCAATCGCTGGCGATCATCGAATTTCTCGACGAGACGACGCCCGAACCGCCTCTGCTGCCGAAGGACGCAGTTGGGCGCGCCCGTGTCAGGATGCTGGCGCAGATGATTGCCTGCGATATCCATCCGGTGAACAATCTGCGTATCCTGACCGCGCTGCGAACCCTGTTCGGCGCCGGCGACGAGGATGTCGCCAAGTGGTTCCGGCACTGGGTCAAAGAGGGTTTCAAGCCACTCGAAGACCTGTTGATGGCTTCGCCCGAGACCGGCACCTTCTGCCACGGCGACACGCCGGGGCTGGCCGATATCTGCCTGGCGGCACAAGTCACCAGCAATGCCCGTTTCGGCGTCGATATGGCGCCCTACCCGACGATCTCGCGCATCAACGCCGCTTGCATGGCCCTGCCGGCCTTCCAGAACGCCGCGCCGCAAAACCAGATCGATGCCGAGTAACCTTCATTCGGCGACGCGCAGCGTCGCCATCGGCGTATGCCCAAACGGCCGACTTGTCTGGCGGAATCGATTTCCGCTTGACCGGCCAGGGAATCGGCTATCGTTTCCCGAAGTGCGCGCAAGGTGGAGTTGCCGATGAAAGCCGTCGTCTTCGAAAAATTCGGCGAGGCGCCGACGATCCAGACCGTTCCCGATCCGAAGCCGGCGCCGGACGGCGTCGTCATCAAGGTCGAGGCGACAGGCCTGTGCCGCAGCGATTGGCACGGCTGGATGGGCCATGACGCCGATATCCGCTTGCCGCATGTCCCCGGTCACGAGCTGGCCGGCGTCGTGGTAGCCGCCGGCAAGCAGGTGACCCGCTGGAAGGCTGGCGAGCGCGTCACCGTCCCGTTCGCCGTCGGCTGCGGCCATTGTTTCGAATGCACGTCCGGCAATCACCAGGTCTGCGAGCACCAGTCCCAGCCGGGCTTCAACGCCTGGGGCTCGTTCGCCGAATATGTCGCCATCGAGCACGCCGACACCAACCTCGTGCGCCTGCCCGACGAGATGGAATTCGCCACTGCCGCCAGCCTCGGCTGTCGCTTCGTCACCTCGTTCCGCGCCATCGTCGACCAGGGCCGGGTGAGGCCGGGCGAATGGGTGGCGGTGCATGGCTGCGGCGGCGTCGGCCTGTCGGCGATCATGATCGCCAGCGCCATGGGTGCCAATGTCATCGCCATCGACCTCACCGAAGAGAAGCTGGACTTTGCCAGGAAGATCGGCGCGGTGGCGACCATCAACGCGGCGACGACCCCGAACGTCGTCAAGGCGGTCAAGCAGATCACCAATGGCGGCGTGCATATGTCCATGGATGCACTCGGTCATCCCACGACCTCGTTCAATTCGATCGCCAATCTGCGCCGGCGCGGCCGCCATGTGCAGGTCGGCCTGATGCTGGGCGATCACGCCCGCCCGCAGGTTCCGATGGACAAGGTGATCGCGTTCGAGCTCGAAATCCTCGGCAGCCACGGCATGCAGGCCTACCGCTACCCCGCGATGATGGAGATGATCCGCACCGGCAAGCTGAAACCCGAGCTTCTGGTCGGCAAGAAGATCAGCCTTGAGGAAGCGCCGGCTGCACTGATGGCGATGGGCGGCTTCGAAGGCATCGGCATCGGTGTGGTGACGAAGTTTTAGCCAGCGGCGCCGGTTGCGGGCCGTGGCAAATCCCGCCTGGCAAACTTTTTGGCGCCGAATACGCACAGCACCACGCCGAGCGTGATGACGACCATCAGGGGGCTGACCTGTTCATGCAGCAGGGACGCCGCCAGGGCGAGGCCAAAGAAGGGCTGCAGCAGTTGCAACTGCCCCACGGCGGCGATGCCGCCTTGCGCGAGGCCGCGATACCAGAACACGAAGCCGATCAGCATGCTGAACAGCGAGACATAGGCAAGCCCGATCCATGCATTGGTCCCGACCGTGGCGAAGGACGGTGGCAAGGTGACCAGGGTCACCACCAGCATGACCGGCAGTGACAGCACCAGCGCCCAGCAGATCACCTGCCAACCGCCCAGCCTGCGCGACAGCGCGGCGCCTTCTGCGTAGCCCAGGCCGCAAACGACGATTGCGGCGAGCATCAGTGCATCGCCAACCGGCGAGGCCGTCACGCCTTGCGCAAGGGCAAACCCGCCCACCAGCGCGCTGCCGAGGCATGAGAACAGCCAGAAGGCCGGTCTCGGCCTCTCGCCCCCGCGCAGCACGCCGAAGATCGCGGTCGCCAGCGGCAGCAGGCCGACGAAGATGATGGAATGAGCAGAGGTGACATGCTTCAGCGCCAAGGCTGTCAGCAAGGGAAAGCCGACCACCACACCCAACGCGACGATGACAAGCGACATCAGGTCATGACGCTCCGGGCGCTTCTCGCGGAAGACGAGCAGCAGCGCGAGGCCAAGCAAAGCTGCTATCACCGCGCGCGCCGACGTCAGGAATGTCGGATCGAGATCCATCACCGCCATGCGCGTTGCCGGCAAGGAGCCGCTGAAAATCAACACGCCGATGAATCCGCTCACCCAGCCGCTCGTCGTCTTGTCCATTGCAGGCACTCCATCCGTTGCGCCCTCTATCGGGCCCATACCCATGGCGTCACCAGAGACAATGCAGTACAATTCAACAAAACTGTAATGGTTTGCCGGAAGGTACAGATGAACGTATCAGCGAGATTCGACAACAGCGGAACCCTTGTCGAAGGCGTCATGTCCACCATCCGCCAGCGAATTGCCGCGCGCAGCCTCACGCCCGGCGCCCGATTGCCCTCGATCCGCGCCTTCGCCAAATCCATGCAGGTTTCCAAATCGACAGTGGTCGAGGCCTATGAGCGACTGGCGGCGGAAGGCGCGATCCGTTCCCGGCCAGGCTCCGGCTTCTATGCCGCCGGATCGCTGGCGCCGCTGTCGCTGGCCGAGATCGGCCCCCGACTCGATCGCGCCGTCGATCCGCTCTGGGTTTCGCGGCAGTCGCTGGAAGCGGGCGATGAGATGCTGAAGCCCGGCTGCGGCTGGCTGCCCGCCTCGTGGATGCCGCAGGCAGCGCTACGTCGCGCGCTGCGCAACGTGGCGCGCGCCGATGATGTGGCCCTTGCCGACTACGGCACGCCGCTCGGGCTGCCGCCGCTGCGCCAATTGCTGGCGCGGCGCATGGCCACGCATGGCATCGAGGCTTCCCCCGAACAGGTCATGCTGACGGAATCGGGCACGCAGGCCATCGACCTCCTGTGCCGGTTCCTGCTCGAACCCGGCGATACAGTGCTGGTCGACGATCCCTGCTATTTCAATTTCCACGCACTGTTGCGTGCCCATCAGGCCAAGGTCGTCAGCGTCCCCTATACGCCATCGGGACCGGATATCGACTTGTTCGCGCAGGCGCTGGCCGAGCATCGGCCGCGCCTCTACATCACCAACTCCGCCATCCACAACCCGACCGGCGCGATCCTGTCGCCGGTCACCGCGCACCGGCTGCTCAAGCTCGCCGATCAATCGGACCTGACCATCGTCGAGGACGACATCTTCGCCGATTTCGAACACACTCCTGCCCCGAGGCTTGCGGCTTTCGACGGTCTCGAACGTGTCGTCCATATCGGCAGTTTCTCCAAGACGCTTTCGGCCTCGATACGCTGCGGGTTCATCGCCGCGCCCCGTGACTGGATGGAAGGGCTGGCCGACCTCAAGATCGCCACCACTTTCGGCGGCGGGCGGCTCGCGGCCGAATTGGTGCTGACCCTGCTCAGGGATGGCAGCTATCGCAAGCATATGGACCTGCTGCGCGCCCGGCTCTCACGTGCCATGATCGAGACAAGCGCTCGGCTGAAGGCGATCGGGATCACGCCCTGGATCGAGCAGCCTGCCGGTCTGTTCCTCTGGTGCAGCCTGCCGGATGCAGTGGACGCAGCCGAGACTGCCCGCCGCGCGCTTGCGGCCAATGTCGTGCTGGCGCCCGGGAACGCGTTCAGCCTGTCGCGATCAGCCAGCCGATTCCTGCGCTTCAACGTTGCGCAATGCGAAGACGAGCGGATTTTCAAGGTGCTGGAGGCAGCCATGCCGCGTTGACGGCCGGGGCGCGGCTTGCGCGATCAGGACTTCACGCAAATCTCGCGCACACAACTCCGCAGCCAGCGCTGCGCCGGATCGGCATCGAGCCGCGGATGCCAGAGCATGGAAATGGTGACCGCCGGAATGTCGACCGGCAGGGAAAAAGTCTGCATGCCGGCGCGCGCGCCTTGCGTATGCCGCTCGGGCACGCTGGCGATCAGTTCCGAGGCGCGCGCCATCGCGAGCGCGGCCGAAAAACCGGAAGTCATGCACACGACCATTCGTTGCAATCCGAGCCGGCTCAAGGCCTCGTCGATCGGCCCCCTTTCGCGGCCCCGCCGCGAAACATTGATGTGGCGGCCGGCCGCATAGCGTTCCGGCGTCATCGCGCCCTGGCCGAGCGGATGGCCACTGCGCACCGCGCAGACGAAACGGTCGCGAAAAAGCGCCTGGATGCGCACCTCCGGCCCGGTCTCGCCGGCCACACCTACTTCCAGGTCGATCGCCGCTTCGCGCAGTGACGCCATGTCCTTGTCCGACTTCGGCGCGAAACGCAGCCGCACGCCCGGCGCATCGGCCTGGATGCGGGCGATCAGGCGCGGCCCGAACTCCTCGACGAAGCTTTCATTGGTGCGCAGCGTGAAGGTCCTCTCCAGGCCCGGCAGATCAAGCAGCCTCGCCGGGCGCAGCAGCGTTTCCGCATCCTGAACCACACGACCGACCTGCTGGCGCAGTTCCTGCGCGCGTGGCGTTGGAACCAGACCGCGACCGGCCCGCACCAGCAGCGGATCTCCCGTCGCCGCGCGCAGGCGCGCCAGCGTGCGGCTCATCGCCGAGGGGCTGAGCCGTAATCGCGTCGCCGCACGCGCCACGCTGCCTTCGTCCAGCAGGACATCGAGGGCGACGAGCAGGTTGAGATCGGGCGGCGACATGGTTCGATCCTAGCACGAAATCCGCTGATGTGGCGTGCAACGCACGAATAGAATGCAAATGCTGCGCGTTCCGCCACATCATACAAACGATTAGATCTTCGAAGCTTCGACCTGAAGCCGACAAAGGGAGATCGCCGTGGCAGTCACTGAGCAACATCGCAACGAGCACGCATCGGTCGCACAGAAAATCCCATCGGCTGGATGGGCGCTGGCGAGCCTGTCGCTGGCCACGCTGCTGTCGTCGCTCGGCACCAGCATCGCCGGCGTCGGCCTTCCCTCGCTGATGCAGGCATTCGATGCCTCGTTCCAACAGGTGCAATGGGTCGTGATTGCCTATCTGCTCGCCATCACCATCCTGATCGTCAGTGCCGGGCGCCTCGCCGACATGCTCGGCCGGCGGCCGCTGCTGCTTTTCGGCATCGCGCTGTTCACATCGGCGTCGGTGCTCTGCGGCCTCTCGCCGGCTTTGTGGCTGCTGATCGCGGCGCGGGCGGTGCAAGGGCTTGGCGCGGCGCTGATGATGGCGCTGACATTGGCCGTTGTCGCCGAGACGGTGAGCAAGGCCAGGACCGGCAGCGCCATGGGCCTGCTCGGCGCCATGTCGGCCATCGGCACCACGCTCGGCCCTTCCATAGGCGGCCTGCTGATCGCCGCTCTCGGCTGGCGTTCGATTTTCCTGGTCAACGTGCCGCTCGGCATCCTGACCTTTGCAATGGCCTGGCGTGCTTTGCCTGCCGGCAACCGGACGGCGTGGACCGGCCAAGCCGGCTTCGATGGTTTGGGCACGGGCCTGTTGGCCTTGACATTGGCGGCCTACGCGCTGGCGATGACACTGGGTAGAGGCAGTTTCGGGCTCATCAATCTCGGCCTGCTGGTCGCGGCTGGCATCGGCATCTTCCTGTTCGCCACTGCGCAAAGGATGGCGAAAAACCCATCGGTCGAGCTTTCCGCCTTCCGTGATCTCTCGCTGAGCGCCAGCCTGGCCATGAACCTGATCGTTGCCACCGTGATGATGGCGACTTTGGTGGTTGCGCCGTTCTATCTCTCGCGCGGGCTCGGACTGGAGGCGGCAAACGTCGGACTGGTGCTCTCGACAGGCCCGCTGGTCTCTGCGCTGTCGGCGTTGCTTGCCGGACGCCTTGCCGATCGCTTCGGAGCCAAAAGGATGATGGTCGCGGGCCTGCTCGGCCTTGCCACGGGCACGTTCCTCCTGTCCCTGGCGATAACGACACTCGGCATCGCCAGCTATGTCGTCCCCATCACCGTGACCTGCTTCGGTTATGCCCTGTTCCAGACAGCGAACAACGCCGCCGTCATGAGCAGCGTCGGCGCCGGTCAACGCGGCGTCATCTCCGGCCTGCTCAATCTGTCGCGCAACCTTGGCCTCATTACGGGCGCCTCCGTCATGGGCGCCATATTCGCCGCCGCATCGGCCGGAGGACGCGAAGCCATCGGCCAAGGCATGCTGACGTCAGCGGCGGCGGCCAGCGGAATGCAGGTGACCTTCCAGACGGCAACGGCACTGGCGGTGGCGGCGCTGGCGCTCAGCCTTTTGCCGAGCCGGCGGGCGGAGAATGCCTGACGAAGATCAATTCAGGGGGCTTGGGCGAATGCCGCTCAGGCCCCTGCCCGCTTGCGGCGCTCATAGAGCATGACCAGCGTCTCGGCCGTCAGCGCCGGCTTTTCCTCGCCCTCGATCTCGACGGTGTTGGCGGCCTTCATCAGGTATTGGCCCGGCCCCCTGTCCTCCATGGACAGCAGCGTGGTGCGCAGCCGGATGCGTGCGCCCACCTTGACCGGCGCCAGGAAACGCACCTTGTCGAAGCCGTAATTGAAGGCGGCCTGCGTGTTCTCGGGCACGATTCCCATGCCGAGCGCCAGCGCGCCGATGATCGACAGCGTCAGATAGCCATGTGCAATCGTCGTGCGGAACGGGCTTTGCCGCCGCGCCCGTTCGGGGTCGACATGGATCCATTGATGGTCGCCGGTGCATTCGGCGAACTGGTTGATACGGTTCTGGTCGACTGTCGTCCATTCCGAGACGCCAAGCTCCTGCCCGGACATCGTCCTCAACTGCTCGTAGGTCGGCGGCGTCTTAGGCCGTATTTCGGTCATTCCTGTTTTCCCGATGGCTTCCAACGCTTCCGGACCACGAACCGGCGGCCTCTGTCAATTCGCCCTGCATGATTCCGTTCCGCCGGGACCGACGCGAATCCTGGCATGGTCCTACGTCAAGCCGTGTTCGCCCGGCCTTGGCATTTGAGGGTACCCATGGTGTAAAAGCATGGCGGCCGATGAAAGAGCATCCGAACAAAACTACGCCTGGCGCAGGGTTGGCAGGCAACCGGTCTTTGTCACGCAAGCTACTTCTTCTCGTAGCCGGCGCGGATTTCCTCCATCGCCTCCTTGATGCGCATGCGCAGGATGTCGACCGATTCGGTGCCGGATGTCCTGACCAGTTCGGCCACTTCGCTGGCATTCTTCAGCGTGGTCTCGAAGGATTTCCTGGCGAACTCAGTCTGCTTGGCCATCAGGTCCTGCGGCGTGCCGGGCGCTCTGTAGCCTTGCGTCATGTCGGCAATTTCGCGCAGTGTGTCCTGCAGCATCTCGCGTTGCCTGGAGAACAGCGACGACGCGCCGGCGGCACTTGCCCGCGCCGATTTCTCCAGCGCTTCAAGGTTCTTGCGGTGGTGCGCGAGGATTGCCTCGACATCGACATTGGGCAGTTTCAGATCGCGGCCGAACCGGCCGAACATGTCCGTGAAGGAATCGGAATCCGGTTGTTTGGCCATGCTCATCTGCTCCCCTGTTGCCGCGACTGCTGATGCCCCGCCCATGAGAATAGGGCATGGCGTGCGCCCGTCAATTGACGAGAAACAGCCGCTCCGCGGTGTAAAGCACGATGCCGGCCAGACCGCCGATGATCATGCCGTTGAAGCGGATATATTGCAGGTCCCGGCCGATATTCATCTCGATCAGCCGCGTCAGCTGCGCCAGGTCCCAGCGCTTGACCTGGTCGGCGATGAATTTCGATACGCCGCTCTTCTGGCTCTCGACGAAAGAGGACAGCGCCACCACGAATCCCTGGTTCATGTCGGCCCTGATCTTGGCGTCTCCGGCCAGATGCCGGCCGACCTCGACGAACATGTTGGCAAGATGCGCGCGGATGATCGATCGCGGCGCCTTGGCATCCTGCTCGATGAACAGGCTGAGGCTTTCCCACATGTCGCCGGCCAGCGCCTTGACTTCCGGCCTGGCGAGGAAATCGCGCTTCAGCTTCTCGGCGCGCCTTGCATATTGCTTCGACGTTCTCAGCCGCTCGACGAAGCCCTGTGCGAAACGATCGAATTCTGCGCGCATCGGGTGCTCGGGATCGGCTCTCACCTCGTCGAGCAGCGAACCGGCCGAGGCGACGATCTTCTTCAGGAGATAGGCGTCGGCCCTGAACAGGTTGAACAGCGACGGCAGTTCCTCGCGGATCTTTTCGCGCATGGTCGTCAGCGCCTGTTCATCGTTGAGGAACCGGCCGATCACCTTGATGAACTCATCGAACAGCCTCTGGTGACGGCGATCGTCGGTCAGGGCCGAGAGCAATTCGGCCGCCAACGGCGCCAGCGGCACTTTTTCGATCTGCTCCAGCATCCGGCTGGTGACGAAGCCGCGCAGCCCCGATTGCTCGACGGCGGCAAGCGTCTGCGGAACCAGGCGCACGACGAAACGCGACAGGCCCGCGGCACGTTCGGAATCGGCCAGCCAGTCGGCGACGAGCGCCGAGAAATCGACCTCGGCCAACTTTTCGCGCACCGGCTCGGGGGCAAGGAAATTGGCTTCGATGAAACGGCCGAGACTATCGGCGATACGGTTCTGGTTCTCGGGAATGATCGCGGTGTGCGGGATCGGCAGACCGAGAGGCCGCTTGAACAGCGCGACCACCGCATACCAGTCGGCCAGGCCGCCAATGGTCGCCGCCTCGGCAAAGGCGGCGACGAAGCCGAGCCAGGGATAGGTGCTCTCGAAGGACTTGGCCAGAGCGAACACGGCGACGCAAAGCGCAAGTGCCGCCGTGGCGACGAATTTGGTCCGCCGCAGCATTGTAAGCTTGGCATGCGCGTCGGCATCGTATCCGCCGGAAGCCAGGGCCGTGGCTGATTGTGACATGTCAGAGCCGCTCCTCGTCGATCTCTGATCTATTTAGAGCATTCCAGGAAAGGTGTGTAACGCTGTTCTCTGGAAAAGCGCCTGGCGCTTTCCCCAGGGAATTGTGTGAAAACAAAGAGTTAGGGCGGTCGGCCATTCTGCCAATCACTGGACCGCTCTGGTGTTTCGCCCGAGAAAATGCGCGTGACAGCCGATTCGGCCCGCGTCTTGCCGCCTTGCGCACACAAAGTTGACGGGAATATTCAGCTATTAGGCGAAGCTAGTCTGGAATTATTCCAAGGTATAGGCCATATTCCGCCGAGGCCAGTGTGGCGAATCCGAAAGCTCGGAGCAAAGCCGCACCAGCAAAGTTCAAAATCTGGCGTGATCGCAGCTCGCCGGCGCTTTGTGAGGACAAGATGCGACTTACCCGCCAGACCAATTACGCCATGCGCATCCTGATGTATTGCGCGGCCAATACCGATCGGCTGAGCCGCATCCCCGAGATCGCCGCCGCCTATTCGGTGTCGGAGCTTTTCCTGTTCAAGATCCTCCAGCCACTGGTCGAGAATGGCCTTGTCGAGACGGTGCGTGGCCGCAATGGCGGCGTCAGGCTTGGCCGTGCCGCGGAATCGATCAACCTGTTCGACGTCGTGCGCGTGACGGAGGAAAGCTTCGCCATGGCCGAGTGCTTCGAGAACGACGCCGCGGAATGCCCTCTGGTCGACAGTTGCGCGCTGAATTCCGCGTTGCGCGAGGCGCTCAACGCCTTCTTCGCGGTCCTTGCCCGCTATACGATCGCCGATCTCGTGGCGGCGCGTCCGAACGTGCGCAACCTGCTCGGCATTGACCTGCTGGAGCGCCGCGCACCGGCGGCCTGATCCGGTTCGCCGCAGGCTGGACCTGCGGCGAACGTCCAGAATCTAGGCCGCTGCCAGAATCTAGGCCGCTGATTGAGGCAGCACGAACGGCATATTGCCGGCTGGCAGGACTCCAACCTTTAAGCGGCAACCGAATACCCTTTCGATCAGATCGTCGCTCAGCACATCCTGCGGCGAACCGGTGGCGGCAAGCCGGCCGCGGTGCATGACGAAAATCCGGTCGGCATACATCGCCGTCAGGTTGAGGTCGTGCAGGATGGCAACCACGCCGCCGCCCCTTCTGGCGAAGTCGCGGGCAATGTTCATGATGATCAGCTGGTGCTTGATGTCGAGGCTGGACACCGGCTCGTCCAGGAACAGATAGCGCGGCTTGCCGTCGAGCACCGGCGCCCAGATTTGGCACAGCACGCGGGCGAGTTGAACGCGCTGCTGCTCGCCGCCGGAAAGCTCCTGATAGAAGCGGCCGGCGAAACCGTCGAGGTCGACACGCGCCAGCGCCCGTTCCGGCAGGCGTTCGTCCTCGCCCGGCAGCACACCTGAGCGGCCTCCGACAAGGCCGAGCCTGACAATCTCGCGCACAGTAAAGGGAAACGACAAGGTCGTCGCCTGCGGCAGCACCGCGCGCAGCGTCGCCGCCTCGACTGGCGTTATCGTCGAGAGCTCGCGGCCGTTGATGGCAATCCGGCCGGTATGCGCGAGTTCCCCCGACAGCGCCTTGAGGAAGGTCGTCTTGCCCGACCCATTGGGGCCGACAATGGCCGAAATCTCACCCGGCCTGACCTCGAAATCGACGCCGGCGACAATGCCTTTCCTGCCGATCGCCACCGAAACATCGCGCGCTTCGATCATGAAACACCCCTACAGGTCGATGACGCCGCGCTTGCGCAGCAGGATCCAGAGGAAGAACGGCGCTCCGGCGATCGCCGTGACGATGCCGATCGGCAGTTCGGCGGGCGCCACGATGGTGCGCGCGACCGCGTCCGCCAAAAGCAGCAGCGAGGCGCCGAGCAGCGCCGAGGCCGGCAGCAGATAGCGATTGTCGGGGCCGATCAGCAGGCGCAGCAGATGCGGCACCACGATGCCGATGAAACCGATGCCGCCGCTGACGGCGACGGAGGCGCCGACCGCCGCCGAGACGCCGACGATGGCCGTGTACTTAAGCCGCTGCACCGGAATGCCGAGATGGCCGGCGGTCGCCTCGCCCAGCGCCAGCGCATTAAGGCCGCGAGCCAGGAACGGCATCGCCGCCAGCGAAAGCACGATGACCGGGCCGACAGAGCCGATCTTCTGCCATGTCGCACCGGCCAGCGAGCCGAGTTGCCAGAAGGTCAGGTCGCGCAGTTGCCGGTCGTCGGCCATGAAGATCAGGATACCGGTCAGCGCCATGGCAAGTGCGGCCAGCGCCAGGCCGGCAAGCAGCATGGTGGCGACGGATGTGCGGCCCTGCCGCGTCGCGACCTTGTAGAGCAGCAACGTCACCGACAAACCACCGCCGAAGGCCGCCAGAGGAAGGGTCAGCGCGCCGAACGAGGCGGTCACCGGCGACAGCACGGTCGTGCCGAGCACGATGACGGCCGCCGCGCCGAGGCTGGAGCCCGCCGAAACACCGATAAGGCCGGGGTCGGCAAGCGGATTGCGGAACAGCCCCTGCATGACCGCGCCGGACACCGCGAGGGCGGCCCCGATCAGCACGCCGAGCACGACGCGCGGCAGCCTTATGTCATAGACGATGAGGCGATCTCGCGCGCTCATCGCCACGTCGCCAGGCGCTGCGCCGAACAGCCAGTCGCCGACGACCTTGACGGCGGAGGCATCCGAGGCGCCGGAGGTCAGCGACAGCAATACCGCTGCCGCAAGCATGACGCAGGCGAGCGCGATGACCAGACGGGCGCGCCCGGAACGGTCACCGGCGCTGGCCATCTTCCTCTCCGCCGGCCTGGCGATCGACTGGTCGACCATGCCGCTCAGTCCGTAATCTGCGTGCCATAGAGCGCGGCGGCGAGTTCGTGGACGGCGTCGGCCGTGCGTGGTCCGAAGCCGAGCAGATAGCCGCCGTCGATGCGGATCAGCTTGCGCGCGGTTCCGGCCGGCGTCGAGGCGATCGATGCGTTGCCGAACAGTTCATCGTCCGATACCGGCGGCCCGGCATTGCTCATCATCAGGATCGCGTCCGGCCTGGCGGTGACAACAGCCTCGTCAGACAGTTGCTTGTAGCCGGAGAAGCCTTCGATCGCGTTGACGCCGCCGGCCAGCTTGATGATGCCGTTGGCCGCGGTGTCGCTGCCGGCCGCCATGATCTTGCCGCCCTGCATCGACAGCACGAACAGAACGCGCTTGCGCTCCTCGATCGAGGCCGTCTGCTTTTCCGCCGCCTGCAGCTTGGCATCGATCTCCCTGGCCAGCGCTTCGGCCTTGGCGTCGGCGCCGAGCGCCTTGCCGACCACGCGGACCTTTTCGAGGATGCCTTCACGGTCGTACCGGTCAGGCACTTCGATGAAGGGGATGCTCGTCTTCTTCAGCACATCGAGCGCCTCCTTGGGGCCGCTGCCGTGCAGCGCCAGCATGCCCGAAGGGTTGACCGACAGCACACCCTCCGGCGACAGCTGGCGCATGTAGCCGACATCTGGCAGGTCGAGAGCTGCTTTCGGATAGCGGCTGGTGGAATCGCGCGCCACAAGATGCTTTTCCTCGCCGAGCGCATAGACGATCTCGGTGATCGAGCCGCCGATGGACGCGATCCTGGTGGGATCGGCGAAGACGGAGACACCGTCGCCGGCGTTGGCCGGCTGCGGTGCGCCGAAGGCAAGGGAAAGACCGAGCATCGGGCCAAGCATCGATCCGCGCACAACCATCAATCCGGTGAGAAGACCCATCATCGTTTCCTCAGGCTGCGGTCGGGCTTGGAATGCGCGGCAGGTTCTCGGCCAGGAAGCGCCAGTCGTCGCGCTCACCCTCTCCTTCATGGCGCTTGCCGAAGAACTGGATGATCATGTTGCCGCCGGCGTCGTAGACCTCCAGCGACGTAACATGGCCGTCCTTGGTCGGCTTGCGCACGGCCCAGACCTCATGAATGTGGTCGGTGCGCAGGTGCAGATGGAAGGTCTCGTCCAGCACATTGATCCATGGCCCCATTGGCTTGATCGACTTGACCGGACCGGAATGGATTTGGATACAGCCACGGTTTCCCACAAAGCACATGATCGGCATCTCGCCCTCGGCGGCACGATTGAACATGGCTCTCACCGCATCATTGTCGAGCAGCCATGCATAGTCCTGGCCCACCATGCGCACCGCCTGGCGGCGGCTGAGCTTCAACGTCTTCAGCATGCCGAAGAACTGATGCACGTCGGTCAGCCGGCTCCAGCGATCGCGCAGATCGTCGAGATTCGCGGTCGTTGTCACCGCCTCGCCTTCGTTCTCGGCGGCTGGCCCCGAAATGGCGACCAGTGGCTCCTGGTTCGGCGATTCCAGCGAAGCGACCAGTTTCTGATAGGCATAGAGGTTTGACCCCGGCCGCAGATGCACCTTGTGCACCGCCTCGCCCGCCGCGTCGAAGAATTGCAGGCTGCGGCGGATGTCGTCGCCGTCGCGTTTTTCCACGGCAAAGCCGTGCGCCCATATTTTCGGGAAAATGCGCAGGTCGATGTTCTCGCCCAGCACCATGGCATTGTGATTGCCGGTGACGACCTTGTCGTAGGCGCCGATCTTTTCATGCACGGCGCTTTCGTTGCGGGTGAGCGCCATCACCTCGCCGACGGCTTCGAGGCCGGTCAGAAGATCGTTGACGCGTGGCTCGACGCGAACGACACCGTCGCCGCAATGCGCGGCCACCAACTCAGCCTCCGAAATGCCAAGCTGTGCGGCCAGATCGCGCTCGCGCGTTTTCGGATTATCCGTCCGCGCCCGCCGGATTTCGTGCGGGGTGGGTTTTACGCGCTGGTCCATTGTCCTGCTGCCTTACGCTTACTTGTTGAGGATGAGCTTGCCCTGACGGGTGATCTTGAGCCGGTAGAGCGCGCCGTGATGCTCGATGCCGATCTCGTGCTCACCTTGGAACAGCGTGTTGCTCGACAGCGTCCGCACCGCCAGCTGAACGCGGTCGAAGCGGGCGGAAGCATCGTCGGACCGGCGGACGCGATAGCGGAAGTCGTTGGGATTGTGCGTGTTCATGTGGATCGGTCCTTTCCTGTGCCGGGCGTCTGGCTAGGCGTTTGCGTAATCCGATTCATTCTTGACTTGAATAATCATGTTTACTAGTCAGTGCAATACCGGATTAAATTAGTCAAGATTTAAGACGCGAATACGATCACAAATGCCAGCCAGCCCCAGGCCAGCCCGCATCGAACCTGGAAACTTTGGAGTTGGGGCACATGGGGTTAGCGATTTGGGAACGGCGCGGCTGGTCGGCGGCGAAGGGTGCAGCGGCTTTGCTGGCGGGCGTGGCGGCGATTGCCTTATACGTGCCACCTGCCAACGCTCAGCAATCAGCACAGGCGGCGGGAGAGCAGGCCGATCAATCGAAGCAGGCTGAGGGGGAAAAGCCGGCGCCAGCGGGCGCAACGCTGCTCGACAAGGTGCTGGTCATCAGCCGCACCGGAGAAACGGCCATCCAATCGCTGGCCTCGGCCAGCCATGTCGACCAGGAACAGCTCGACCGCCGCATGGCGACGACGCCGAACGAAATGCTGTTCGGCGTGCCCGGCGTCGCGGCGCAGGCCGATGCCAGGCGCGTCAGCACCAGCGTCAATATCCGCGGCCTGCAGGATTTCGGTCGCGTCGCGGTTATCGTCGACGGCGCGCGGCAGAACTTCCAACGTTCCGACCATGGCACCCAATCGACCTTCTACGTCGACCCCGAGCTTATCAAATCCGTCGACGTGATCCGCGGGCCGGTCGCCAACACCTATGGCTCGGGCGCGATCGGCGGCGTGGTCTTCTTCGACACCAAGGACGCCCAGGACTTCCTCAAGCCGGACGAGACATGGGCTGGTTCCGTCACCGGACGCTACGAGAGCAACGGCAAGGGCTGGACCACCAGCGCATCCGGCGCCTATCGCTTTAACGACAATTTGGATGCGCTGGGCAACATCGTCTACCGCAATTATGACGACTACAAGGATGGCGACGGCGACACCGTCAAGGGCACCGGCTTCGACGTGCTGAGCGGATTGCTAAAGACCACGATCCGCCCGAGCGACAATAGCGAACTGAAGCTCGGCTGGGTCGGTTCGAGCGACGGCTGGAACGAGATCAGCGGCGGCATGCCGGTCAATGACGTCGACCTGAAATCGAACACCTTCACGGCTCGCTACAATGTCACGGACGAAGACAGGAGCTGGCTCGACCTCCACGTCAACACCTCCTACAACAAGACCAATCTCGACCTGACCGGCCTTGTTCCGCAGCGCCGCTTCGATCCCGTCACCGGCCTTCCCGTGATGTTGCCGGCAGGTTCGACGTCGACCTTCGATGTCGGCACAGCCGCCATCGACATCTGGAACACGTCGCGACTCGAGACAGGCGGCCTCGCGCATGAACTGACCTATGGCGGCGACTGGGTGAATGACGACGTCGAGACTGGCGGCACGGCAGGCGGCGACAGCTTCTACACGCCTTCCGGCAAGCGCAACGTTTCTGGCGCCTACGTCCAGGACAAGCTCAGCTGGGATTGGCTCGAAGTCATTGCCGGGCTGCGCTATGACAATTACAGCCTCGAGGACGACACGCACGAAACGTCGGGCGACCGCCTGTCGCCGCGCGTCACCGTCGGCGTCTCGCCTTTCGAAAGCGCCGGCCTTGCCGGCCTGCAATTCTACGGCACCTACGCGGAGGGCTACCGGTCGCCTTCGCTGACCGAAACCCTGATCAGCGGCAACCATCCGGCGGGCGTCAGCTTCCCGTTCCTGCCCAATCCCAATTTAAAGCCCGAAACCGGCAAGACCGTCGAATTCGGTGTCAATTACAAGCAGAACGACGTTCTCGAGTCCGGCGACGCGTTTCGGCTGAAGGCGGCCTATTTCAACAACGACGTCGACGATTATATTGACGGCGTTACGCTGTCGGCCTTCGATCCGACCAGTGGGTGCCCCTTCGGGCCGGGCATTCCGATCTGCTTCCAGTACCAGAACTTCGCCAAGGCAAAGATCAACGGCTTCGAGATGGAAGGCGTTTATGATGCAGCATGGGGCTACGCCGGACTTTCCGCCTCCATCATCAATGGTCACACCATATCCTACGAAGGCGATCGGGCGGACCTTGCCACGATACCGTCCGCGCAGGTCACCGTGCAGCTCGGCCTGCGCTTCCTCGAGGACAAACTCACTGTCGGCGGCGAGGTGCAGTACAATGGCAAGCCCAAGGGTAACCCGATCGCCAAGGACTATACGCTGGTCAACGCTTTCGCCAGCTACCAGGCGACCGACAATCTGAAGGTTGATTTCCGCGCCGACAATCTGTTCGATGTCAAATACGCCAATCCGTTGAACGGCAGCACCACGGTCGCGGTCTATGAACCGGGCATAACGCTGAAGCTGGCGGCAACGATGCGATTTGGAGGATGATGATGACGAACTTGACGGCATCCCTTCGTCTGCTGACCTCGGCGCTGGCGATGTCGCTCGCAGCGGTTCCGGCGTGGGCACAAGAGTCCGCGCCGGCGCCTGCTCTCTCCCTCGAACTCAATGGCGCGCAACCGTCTGAAAAGGGCTGCCGCCTGACCTTCGTGGTCACCAACAATCTCGGCGCCGACCTTTCCAGGGCGGCGTTCGAGATCGCGCTGTTCAACGACGCCGGCGTCGTCGACCGCCTGACCGTGCTCGACTTCAAGGACCTGCCGGCCGGCAAGACCAAGGTGACGCGCTTCGATCTCGCTGGCACCAACTGCGCCAAGGTCAGCCGCGTGCTGATCAACAGCGCGACCGAATGCGTCGGCACCGGCGTCGAGCCGAACACCTGCATGCGAAAACTCAAGACAGATGCCAAGACCGGCATCGCCTTCGGGGTCTGAGCACGGCGTGGGGCCGCACGCGGCATCCTGCGGCACCACCCGTCTAAGTCCAGGAAATCGAAAGGAACTCCATGTACATCGCCATGAACCGCTTCAAGGTGCAGAACGGCTCGGAAGCCGATTTCGAGGCCGTGTGGAAAAACCGTGATTCCAGCCTTGCGGAAATGAAGGGCTTCCGGGAGTTCCATCTGCTGCGCGGCCCAGTCAACGAGACCGAAGGCTATACGCTGTTTGCCTCGCACACGGTCTGGGCAAGCCACGACGATTTCATCGCCTGGACCAAGTCGGAGAACTTTCGCGCCGCCCACAGGAACGTCGGCACGACGAAGGTCCACTATCTCGGCCATCCCCAGTTCGAGGGTTTTTCGGTCGTCGAGGGCGCCTGAAGCAACCTCGCCAGCCGGATAAGGGTCCTCACGCCGCCGCAAGCAGGCTGGCATTGCCGCCCGCGGCGGTCGTGTCGACGCAAACGGCCCGCTCATGCGCGTAAGCCGCCGGATTGAGCACCTCGCTGACCAGCGGCACGATCGGCCCTGAGCGTCCGGCGATCATTTTGCGCACGATGCGCGCCGCCTCCGGCGTCCCCGAGAAGGCGACGACGTCGACGCGTAACGAACGCGCCTCAACCGGATCGGGGCGGCCGTCGATCGCCGCCAGCGGCAGGCCCTTGCCGGTCAGCGCCGAAAGCGCCGCCGGCGCGCCTGGCGCCACCGCCAGCACCGCATTGCCGGCGGCGAGCGCCTGGATCGTCTGCGCAAGCAGCGTGTCGCCGTCCGGTCCCAAGCACAGCACCCGGCCGCGCGGCGCCAATGACAGTGTATTGGCCTCGCCGGTCGGCCCGGGCAGGTCGACCTGGCCGAAATCGATTGCGGCGGCGGCACCGATCGCCGCGGCACCTTTGCCTCGCAGGTGCTTGCGCAGGATGGCGATGCGGTCCGGCCGCGTCGACCAGCCGCCAAGCGCGGGATCGGGCAGATTGTCGGCGAGTTCGGTCGCCGTCACCTTGTGGCCGTCGCCAACAGGCGTGCCTGCCTCCGGTCCCTTGCGAAAGCGCCGGAGATAATGCGGTCCGCCGGCTTTGGGCCCGGTGCCGGACAGCCCCTCGCCGCCGAACGGCTGCGAGCCGACGACCGCGCCGATCTGGTTGCGGTTGACATAGATGTTGCCGGCATGGATCCCGTCGACGAAATGCTGCACGCGACCCTCGATGCGGGTGTGCAGACCGAACGTCAGGCCGTAGCCCTTGCGGTTGATGGCGGCGATCACCGCATCGATCTCATCGGCGTCGAAACTGGCGACATGGAGCACCGGCCCGAACACTTCGCGCTCCATCTCCTCGATACCCTTGACCCGAAACACATGCGGCGCGACGAAGCGGCCATCCCTGGGTGCTTCGAGCTTGGCGATCAGCCGTCCCTGCAAACCCATCGTCGTGCAGTAATCGCGGATCGAACCCTGCGCCTCGTCGTCGATGACGGGACCGACATCCGTCGAGATAGCCCAGGGATCGCCGACCTTGAGCGCCTCCATGGCGCCCTTCAGCATCTCCAGCATCTTCTTCTCGACATCCTTCTGCACATAGAGGACGCGCAGCGCCGAACAGCGCTGGCCCGCACTCTGGAAGGCGGAGGCGAGGATATCGCGCACCGCCTGCTCGGGCAGCGCGGTGGAATCGACGATCATGGCATTCAGCCCGCCCGTCTCGGCGATCAGCATGGCATCGGGCGCGGCTGTCTCGGCCAGTTGCTTCTCGATCAGCTTGGCGACGTCGGTGGAGCCGGTGAAGCAGACGCCGGCAATGCGCGGATCTGATGTCAGTGGCCCGCCAACCGAGGGGCCGTCGCCCGGCAGAAGCTGGATGACGTCTTCCGGCACGCCGGCCTCGCGCAGCATTTCGACGGCTCGGAAAGCGATCAGCGGCGTCTGTTCTGCGGGCTTTGCAATTACCGAATTGCCGGTGACGAGCGCTGCGGCGATCTGGCCCGTGAAGATGGCGAGGGGGAAATTCCACGGCGAGATGCAGACAATGACGCCGCGCGCCTCGGTGCCCGCTTCGGCATTGGCCGCCTCGGCCGCGTAATAGCGCAGGAAATCCACCGCTTCGCGCACTTCGGCGACGCCGTCGGCCAGCGATTTGCCGGCCTCGCGGGTGGCCAGCGCGAAGAATTCGACGGCATTGGCCTCGTAGAGATCGGCGGCGCGATTGAGGATGGCCGCGCGCTCGGCAACCGGACGCTTTGCCCAGGCTGGCTGCGCTTCGACGGCGATGCGCACGGCGGTTGCCGCCTGCTTGGCGGTGGCTTCGCTGACCGTGCCCACCACTTCCGAAGGCCTGGCGGGATTGACGACCGGGCGTTGCTCGCCATAGCCGGCCGCGCGCGTGATCGGCTTGGCGTGCCAGCGGTTAGGGCCCGCGAAGGCTGTCCTCTCCTTCTCGATTGCTGCCAACGTCACCGGATCGGTGATGTCGAACCCTTTCGAGTTGCGGCGGCTTGCACCGAAGATGACGGCAGGCCGGGGGATCGCGGGATTGGCGGCGGGGCCTTGGCTCTCGACCGCTTCTAGCGGGTCGCGCGCGATGTCTTCGGGCTCGACATCCTCGTCGGTGAGTTGGTGGACGAAAGATGAATTGGCGCCGTTCTCCAGCAGCCGGCGCACCAGATAGGCGAGCAGGTCGGAATGCGCGCCGACAGGCGCGTAGATGCGGCAGCGCGTGCCTTCGGCCTTACGCACCGTCTCGTGCAACGCCTCGCCCATCCCGTGCAGGCGCTGGAACTCGAAGCTCTCACGGTTCTTCGTCATCGACAGGATGGCGGCGACAGTGTGGGCATTGTGGGTGGCGAATTGCGGATAGATGCGATCGGTCATCGACAAAAGCTTTCTCGCGCAAGCGAGATAAGAAACGTCGGTGTTGACCTTGCGGGTGAAGACGGGGTAGCCGGCGAGCCCCAGCGTCTGCGCCCGCTTGATCTCGGTATCCCAATAGGCACCCTTGACCAGCCGCACCATGATGGTGCGATCGTATTTCGTGGCAAGCGCATAGAGCCAGTCGATGACGAAGGCAGCGCGCGGACCATAGGCCTGGACGACGACGCCAAAGCCGTTCCAGCCTGCAAGCTCCGGCTCGGCAAGCACGCGCTCGATGACGTCGAGCGAGAGGTCGAGGCGATCGGCCTCCTCGGCATCGATATTGAGGCCCATGCGCGAATGGCGCGCCGCGAGCGCCAGCGAAAGGAGCCGCTCGGCCATGACAGGCAGCATCTCTTCCTTCTGCGCTTCCTCGTAGCGCGGATGCAGCGCCGAGAGCTTCACCGAGATGCCGTGGTTGTGGCGGATATCAGGCCCGTTTGAACCGGCATCGAGTGACGAGATGGCATCGGCATACGCCTTGTGGTAGCGCAGCGCATCGGCCTCGGTGCGGGCCGCCTCGCCCAGCATGTCGAAGGAATAGAGATAACCCTTCTGCGTCATCGGCCGGCCGCGCTTCACCGCTTCGGCGATGGTGCGGCCGAGCACGAACTGCTCGCCCATCTCGCGCATAGCCGCCGCCACCGCCTTGCGGATGACGGGCTCGCCCAGCCGGCGCACCATGGCGCGCAGCGTGCCTTCGATGCCGCCCTCGCCTTCATCGAGCACGCGGCCGGTCAGCATCAGCGCCCAGGTCGATGCATTGACGAAGATGGAGCTCGAGCCGCCCGAATGCGCCGACCAGTCGTGCGGCGCGATCTTGTCGGCGATCAGGTCGTCCATCGTCTCGGTATCGGGCACGCGCAGCAGTGCTTCGGCCAGGCACATCAGCGCCACGCCCTCCTTGGTGGAAAGGCCATAGGCGGAGAGGAAAACCTCCATCAGCCGTGGATCGGACGAGCCGCGCACTGCCCGCACCAGATCGGCGGCACGAGCCGAAATCGCCCGGCGATCCTCCGCCGAGAGGCCGCTCGCCTCGGCCAGCCGCTTCACGGCCTGATCCTCGTCGGGCAGATAGTTGGCGCGGATTTGCTGGCGGATGGCGTCGAGCGCTGGCATGGCGGGTCCTACTGGCAAGCACAAGGGAGCGGGCCGGCGGTCACCGGACCGAATGGCGCAAGCTAGCACAAGTCCCGATTTTCAGGCGGTCTGAAGAAATCGACATTGCAGTTCGATCGATCTATCATGTCACCACAAACTACCCGAAGAAGGCTGCATTTTCGATGAGGGAAGACCAATTGGACCGCATCGACAGGAACATCCTGTCGGCGCTGGCAAGCGACGGCAGGCTTTCCATGTCGGAGCTCGCCGCCAAGGTCGGCCTGTCCAAGACGCCGGTGCAGGCGCGGGTGAAGCGGCTGGAGAAGGACGGCTATATCAGGGGCTACCAGGCGATTATCGATCGCGAGCGCATGGGCGAAGGCCATGTCGCCTTCGTCCAGGTGAAACTGTCCGACACCCGGTCCGCCGCGCTGGACGCTTTCAACCGCTCTGTCCAAGCCGTTCCGGAGATCGAACAGTGCCACATGATGGCGTCGAGCTTCGATTATCTGCTGAAGGTCCGCACCCGCGACATCGCCGCCTATCGCCGCGTGCTGGGCGAGCGCATCTCCGCCCTGCCCCATGTCGCCCAGACCTCGACCTTCGTGGCGATGGAGACTGTGAAGGATCGATAGTTCATTCCGCCAAGGTCTTCAAAAACGCCACCAGCGCCGCGCGCTCGCGGTCCGACAGCGCCAGCGGATGAATTTCGGATGTCCCCTCCACACTGGGGGCAGCCTTGGCATAATGCGCCACCACCTCGTCGAGCGACGCAAACTGACCGGCGTGCATGTAGGGCGGCCGCGTCGCCGCGCCGCGAAGCGAAGGCGTCTTGTAGGCGCGCACCAATTCCGGCGCATCCTTGACCATGAACCGCAATTCGCCGCAGGCGCCGACATCGCCATCGCGATAGGCGCCGAAGCAGTTGAACGGGTCGGCTTGAACTTGGCGTACCGCGTCGACGCGGCCGCGATCCGGCGGCAGCCCGTTGACCGGCGGCACGCCGGTGTTGTGGAACCCATTGTCGGTGAAGCGCGGCCCATTGTGGCAGGTCACGCAATTGGCCTTGCCGATGAACAGTTTCAGGCCGAGGATTTCCTCCCGGGAGAAGGCGGCGTCGCCTTTCGGCTCGGCGCCGGTCGCCAGGTCCAGCGCGAACCGGTCGAAGCGGGCCTGCGGCGGCTCGATCGAGCGTTCGAAGGCAGCGATTGCTTTGCCGATGTTGGCGAACACCCCGTTTATCGCGTCACGCTGCTGGTCGCTCATGGCGCGCCATGCAGCCTTCTCGGCATCGCTGCCGAGCGGACTGGCATTGGCTGGTATGTCGGACAGATCGGGCAGCGGACCGAAGATGCGCTCATAGCGGTCGCCGAAGCGCGCCTTGATGTAATGCGCATAGGCGGCGCGGTTTCCCGCCTGCTCCAGGGGGTTCTCCAGCGGCGTCAGCGCCTGCGCCCACAGGCTGTCGCGCCGTCCGTCCCAGAAAAACCAGGGATCGCGCGCGATGCCGGCGAGCGGCATGGTACGCCGGTTCGTGCGGCCGACGCCAACCGCCTGCGGCAGGCCGTCCTGAAACTGCCTGTCGATCTTGTGGCAGGTCGAGCAGGACACCGTGCCGTCGCGGCTCATGCTGGCGTCAAAGAACAGCGTCGAGCCAAGGGCAGCGGCGGCCGGGACATCGGCGAACCGGTTGGTGGTGTCGGGTTTCAGCGCCGGCAGCCTCGACAGCGCCAGCGAGGCGATGGTCTTCTTCTCGGCATCGGAAAAGTCCGGCTTGCCGCAGCCGGCAAGGACGGCCATCGCCATCAAGACGAAAAAGCGCGCAAGACGCCTCATCTGCGGCTCACAGCACGACGTTGAAGACGACCGTATCCGACCCAGCCGTCGCGGAGATGGCAAAATGCAGCTGCCACCAGCCGCTCATGGTGAATTTCACGCCTTCGATGCGATAGCGCCCGTCGCCGAGATAGTCCGTCGCTTGCGGGCTGGTCGGCAGGCCGTGGCGGTGCTGCGGCATGCCTCCCGATACCGCGATCGCGGCCCCTTCCACCGGCGTCCCGGCTATCGTCTTCAACGTCAACAGCCAGGCTTCCAGTTCGCCTTGACGGACGACGCCGCGTTCCGGCGCGAAGCTCGCCATGAACAATCCGTTCTCGGTCTTTTTGGTTCGGGAGATATCCGGGCCGGCAACCTGCGCGGTTCGCGGTGCGGTCAGATAGACCACTGCCAGGATGCCAGCCAGCAAGGCTGCCAGACCAAGACCCGCCAAAAGATAACGCCATATCGAAGCCAAGCCGGTTCCTCTTCAGGGGATAACGTTTTGCCGCACCGATCGCATCCCGCCAAACCTGTTGGAATCGCAGGTGACGGAAAAAACCGCCCTTGCCAAGCATGGCGCTCTACTCTCCAAAAAGCTACAGCAGCATCGTAACAGGGGATGGATCATGATCGGCAAAGGTGTCGCCTCGATCGGCGAATGCATGATCGAGCTTTCGGGCCAAACAGGTTCGACCTGGCGCATGGGATTTGCCGGCGATACGTTCAACACGCTGTGGGCCCTGCATGCGCTGAGTGGAAGGCCAGCGAGCTACGTCTCGGCTTTCGGAGACGATCCTTTCTCGCAAGACCAGATCGGCTTCTTCGCGGACAATGGCATCGGCATTGGCGAAAGCCCTGTTATCCCGGGGGCGCGGCCCGGCCTCTATGCCATCACGCTGACCGGCGCGGAACGCTCCTTCACCTATTGGCGCGGCGATGCGGCTGCCAGGCAGCTTGCCTCCAATCCGGCTGCGTTGGCAAAAAGCCTTGAAAAGCAGGCGCTTGTCTACTTTTCCGGAATCACTTTGGGAATTCTGGACTCCGCTGCGCGCGCCACGTTGCTATCGGCCGTGGCCGAGGCGCGATCCGCGGGGTCGCTGATCGCCTTCGATCCCAACTACCGGCCACGGCTGTGGCGCGATCGCGAGGAGGCGCAAGCCGCGATCCTGGAGGCGCTCGCCGTCACCGACATCGCATTGCCGACTTTCCCGGACGAGCAGATGCTGTTCGGCGATGAAGCGCCACAGGCAACGGCTGGGCGGCTCGGGCAACTGGTCGGCGAAGTCGTGGTCAAGAACGGGGAACAGCCGGCGCTGATCGTCGAGAACGGGATGCTGCGGGACGTTCAGGCGATCCATGTGGCCACGCCCGTCGACACCACGGGCGCGGGCGATTCCTTCAACGGCGGCTATCTCGCCGCGCGTCTCGCCGGACACACCCCTGCGGAGGCTACAAAGCGCGCGCACCGTGTCGCGGCCAGCGTGGTGCAGGTTCGCGGCGCATTGGCGCCATTCGAGACGTTGCGTGCGGCATTCGAAACGGATTGAGGGTCAGGGCAGCCGGAACCGATATTCCGTCACGTGATGGTAGATCGCACCCGGCCACAGCGTCGCCTGCGGGAAATACGGCCGGTTCGGCGCGTCCGGCCATATTTGCGGCTCCAGGCAGAAACCGCAGAAAGCTTTGTGGTTTCGCCCTTCCAGCCCCGTGCGCGGCGTCACATACTGGCCGGTATAGAGCTGGACGCCGGGCTCCGTGGTCCACAGTTCCATCTCGACGCCGGAGCTCGCGCCTTGCACCCACGCCGCCTGCTTGAGCGGCCCGCGCGCCGAAGCGAGGCAGAAGTTCTGGTCATAGGCAAGCTGCTCGCCCTCGATCTCCATGCGCAGCGGCCGTGCCTGGCGGAAATCGAAAGGCGTGCCGTCGACAGGCTTCACCGTGCCCGTTGGAATCATCTCGCCATCCACCGGCAGATAGGCGCCGGCATTGAGCATCATCCGGTGATCGAGGATGTCGCCCGTCCCGCCATCATCGAGATTGAAGTAGGAATGCTGCGTGAGATTGCACAGCGTCGGCTCCTCGCATGTGGCTGATATCTCGACGCTGAGCGTGCCGGGGATCTTCAGCCGGTAGGTGCAGGTGACGTCGAGTGCGCCGGGAAAGCCCATCGTGCCGTCGGGATCGTGCAGCGTCAGCGTGACGAAGTCCCGCCCGTGCAGCGAAACCGTCCACGGCCGATGGAAAAAGCCTTGCGAGCCTCCATGCAGCGTGTGCTTGTCGAGAAAATTGCGCTCGGTCTGGTAGCGCTTGCCGGCGATGGTGAAACGGCCGTCGCGGATGCGGTTGGCATAGCGGCCGACGACCGCGCCGAAGAAAGCCGTGTCGGTTTCATAGGATGATAGATTATCATAGCCGAGCACGAGAGGCGCATCGTGGCCGGCCAGGCGCAGGTCCTGGATGATCGCGCCGAGCCCAAGGATATTGGCGCTAAGTCCGCCGCCTCTGATGGTGAAGCGGCGAATCGGGTCGCCCGCCTGGGTGGTGCCGAAAACCTCGCCGTCCTTCATTGCCATGCCCGCAAACGTCAGTTGATCCAGACGGCCCGTTTCGTAGCCGGGGCAGGCAGATCATAGGCCTGCCTGTCCCGGCGACAGTCTATCAGAGGCCGAGGCCGCCGATGCAGACATATTTGGTGTCGAGGTAATCCTCGATACCCTGATGTCCGCCTTCCTTGCCGAGCCCGGACTCCTTGACGCCGCCGAACGGTGCTTCCGGCGTGGTGATCAGGCCTTCATTGACGCCGACCATGCCATATTTCAGCCCTTCCATGACGCGGAAGGCGCGGCCGAGATCGCCGGTGTAGAAATAGCAGGCGAGGCCGAATTCGGTGTCATTGGCAAGCGCAATCGCTTCTTCCTCGGTCTCGAACCTGAAGACGGGCGCCACCGGCCCGAATATCTCTTCCTTCATGAAGCGCATCTTGGGCGTTGCATCGGCGATGACGGTCGGCTGGAAGAACGAGCCGCCGAGCGCATGGCGCTTGCCGCCGGCGACGACCTTGCCGCCCTTCGAAGTCGCATCGGCGATCAGTTCCTCGACCTTCTCGACCGCCTTCTCGTCGATCAGCGGCCCCTGCTGCACGCCCTCCTCCAGGCCGGAGCCAACCTTCAGCTTGTCGCTGGCGGCAGCCAGCTTCTCGACGAACCGGTCATAGACGCCGGCCTGGACAAGGAAGCGGTTCGTACAGACGCAGGTCTGGCCCGAATTGCGATACTTGGCCGTGATCGCACCGGCGACGGCGCGGTCGATGTCGGCGTCGTCGAAGACGATGAACGGCGCATTGCCGCCGAGCTCCATCGACACCTTCTTCACGGTGACAGACGACTTCTGGATCAGGATCTTGCCGACCTCGGTCGAGCCGGTAAAAGTGATCTTCTTGACCAGCGGATTGGCGCAGATCTCATCGCCGATCTCGCCGGCCGCACCGGTCAGGATGTTGATTACGCCCTTGGGGAAGCCGACTTCCTCGGCCAGCGCGCCCCAGGCGAGACCGGAGTAAGGCGTCTGCGAGGCTGGCTTCACCACGGCGGTGCAACCCGCGGCGAGTGCCGGGCCGAGCTTGCGGGCCAGCATCGAGGACGGGAAATTCCACGGCGTGATGGCGGCGATGACGCCGACCGGTTCCTTGGTCACCAGGATGCGGCGGTCCGCCCACGGCGACGGCACGACATCGCCATAGGTGCGGCGGCCCTCCTCGGCGAACCACAGGATGTAGGAGGCGGCCGAGCCGATCTCGCCCTTCGATTCGAACAGCGACTTGCCCTGTTCAATGGTCAGGAGCTCCGCCAGAACGTCCTGATTGTCCATCATGGCATCGTGCAGCTTGCGCAGCAGCTTCGAGCGCTCGAGCGCGGTGGTCTTGCGCCAGGTCTTGAAAGCTTCGTCGGCGGCTTCGATGGCGCGGCGGGTCTCGACCTTGCCTGCCTTGGGCACGGTGCCGATCTTGAGGCCGGTTGCCGGATTGGTGACGTCGACCGTCTGGCCGCTGTCGGCCTGCACCCATTCGCCGTTGATGAGATTGGCCTGGCGCATGAAATGGCTGGTTTTCTGAAGCATGGTCTAGCCTCCGTTCGGCGCTCACGGGCCGCTATCTGGATGTCTTCGATTAGCGCACCGTGCGCTGGGGCCATTGCTCTTAACCTAGGGAAAGCCCCGCAAGCAATCGCAAGATGGCATATAGGGGTTATGCCAGTGCAAGGCGAGAGCCGAGGTTTGATTTCACCGCTGAGACATCGCGTCGAACGGACTCACGCCGAGCGGCTCAGACCCTGGTCTTATTCATGTCAGCCGAA
The DNA here is from genome assembly GCF_006442405.1 of Mesorhizobium sp. B2-2-3. Lineage (NCBI taxonomy): Bacteria > Pseudomonadati > Pseudomonadota > Alphaproteobacteria > Hyphomicrobiales > Phyllobacteriaceae > Mesorhizobium > Mesorhizobium sp. B2-2-3. The sequence goes on from NZ_VFWC01000011.1 coordinate 178,452, forward strand.
GACGTGCACGCTCACCGCCAGCCAGAAAGCAGTGGTGACGACCGCGCTCGCGGTCGCGATGGTCATCTGGTTCGAAGCCAGCGCCTGGCCTGTGTTGAACTGCACGGCAATGAGATAGGAATTGATGCCGGATGGGAGCGCCGCCACCACGACCGCTACCTTGGCGGTCAAGGGCGGCAGGCCGAGCAACCAGACGAAGATCAGAACCAGCGCCGGCATCAGGAACAGCTTCAGTGTTGATAGCGCCAGCGCCGGGCGGACATTGCCTGATATGCCGAAGCGGCGCAGGCTGAGCCCCATGGCGAACAGCGCCACCGGCCCGGCGGTGCCGGCCAGCGCGTCCACCAGCCGCATGACCAGTTCGGGCAGCGGGATGCCGCTGAAGCGCCATGCGAGACCCAAAAGAATGCCGATGATCAGCGGATTGATGAACAGCCGCCTCAGGAAATTCCGGACGACGCGCACGGGATGCACATGCTCGCCGCCGCCGCGGCCGAACATCTCGAACAGCACGATCGAAGCCATCATCATGACAGGCAGATGCACGGAAACCAGAAGCGACAGCACCTCGAATCCATCCCGCCCGAATATGCCGAGAATGAACGGCGCGCCGAGCAGGACAACATTGGAATAGGCCGACGACACCCCGCCGACGACACCCGCGCGTGCGTCGCGTCCGAATATCCGCGTGGTAACGACATGGCCGGCGGCCCAGGTGGTTGCCACCGCCGCGAAATAGGCCCCCCATAGCGACCACGGTGCCACCCCGTGGAAATCGGCATTCACCATCGTCTGGAACAACAGCAGCGGCATCGCAACGCTGACCGCGAAATCGGATATCCCCTCGCCGCTCGCCGGCTTCATATAACCGGTGAACCCGGCGAGGTAGCCGAGCGCCACGAGGCTGAAGACGAAAAGGACGGTTTCGGTAAGCGGAGACATTTTTCCAGGGATAGGCGAGCCAAGGTCGCGGTGCAATCGCGCCCGAATTTCTTCGACCCCGAATTTGTTCTGCCAAGCGGGGCATCGCCGAAGGCGGCTGGACTTTTCCCATCCCGCTCACGACCGGAAGACCGATCTGGTGAAGCAGCGGATGACGAAGGAGAAGTGAGACCGCGGAGACCGCAGGCCTTTCGCTTGTCTTTGTACCTGCTTTCCGATCCCTATATGCGGGTGGCCGGTACCCGGCTTCTGGAAGGATTACGATGATCCGATTTGCCTTGGCGTTGTTCCTGTTTGGCGTTCCGGCTGCAGCGCATGCGACGGATGCCGGCTGGGCGCTGCTGCGCGATGGCGGCCATGTCGTGCTTTTGCGCCATGCCATGGTCACCGGCACCACCGATCCCGCCAATTTTGATATCGACAGCTGCGCCACCCAGGTCAATCTGTCCGCACGCGGCAAGCAGCAGTCGAGCAAGATCGGCGCCTTGCTTGCCGCCCGCGCCGCGCCGATCGAGCGCGTGCTGTCCAGCCGCTATTGCCGCTGCCTCGACACCGCGCGCATCGCCTTCGAGACCGAGCCGGAGCCTTTCGCGCCGCTCGACCTGCTGAAGGGCGACGCGGCGCAAAAGGCGGCCCAGATCGCCGCGATCATGAAGGAAATCCGCGCCTATTCCGGCTCTGACAACCTGGTCATGGTCACTCATCTGGAAAATATCGCTGCGTTGACCGGCGTCTCGCCGCGCGAGGGCGAAGCCGTTGTCGTCGAGCCGCAGGGCGACGGTCTGCGTGTGCTCGGCCGGGTTACGTTCTAAATCGGGGCCGACCGGCGCATCCGCGAGCAGCCACGCGTCGATGAGGACTTGCGACAGAGGTAATGTTGCCAAAATACCACCCAAAAAAGATGCCGCGCTAGGGCCGCGACAATGAGGCCAACATCATCCGCGGTCGCCAGCCATGGAGGGGCCGCCGGGTTGACCGGCGGCCCGTCTTGCGTTTCTTGGGCACGCTACCCATCTGCGCCCGGCGTATCAGGCCTTTTCCTGCCGGGAAAAACCGATTAGACAGCGCCCAAACAAGATGCGGACAGATTCCGCCCGCAACCGAAGGAAAAGCCCTTGTCCACCACGTTCGACAAAGTCGCCAAGATCATTGCCGACACCAGCGAGATCGATATCGACACCATCACGCCCGAGAGCCACACGATCGACGATCTCGGCATCGACAGCCTCGATTTCCTCGACATCGTCTTCGCCATCGACAAGGAATTCGGCATCAAGGTGCCGCTGGAAAAGTGGACCCAGGAAGTCAATGACGGCAAGGCCTCGACGGACGATTACTTTGTCATGAAGAACCTGTGCGCCAAGATCGACGCACTGGTCGCCGCCAAGACCGCCTGATCCGTACCCGATCATCCATGAGCCCCCGCGACGTCGTCATCACCGGCATTGGCCTTGTCTCCTCGTTGGGAGAAGGCCCCGATGAACACTGGCGCAAGCTCACTCAGCCGGATCAGAAGCCGGTGCTCGAAGCCGAGCGTTTCGCGCCCTACACCGTCCATCCGCTGCCGGAGATCGACTGGAACCTGCAGATCGCCAAGCGCGGCGACCAGCGCCAGATGGAAACCTGGCAGAGGCTCGGCACCTATGCCGCGGGTCTTGCGCTGGACGATGCCGGCATCAAGGGCAATGACGAGCTCTGCACGACCATGGACATGGTCGTGGCCGCCGGCGGCGGCGAGCGCGACGAAGCGGTCGATGCCGCCATCCTGGCCGCCTCGGAAAGCCGCAACGACCGTGACGTGCTGCTCAACGAGAAGCTCACCACCGAACTGCGCCCCACCCTGTTCCTGGCACAGCTTTCCAATCTGCTCGCCGGCAACATCTCCATCGTCCACAAGGTGACGGGATCGTCCAGGACCTTCATGGGCGAGGAAGGCGCCGGCGTAGCCGCCGTCGAGACGGCTGCCGCGCGCATTCGTTCCGGCCAGTCGACGCATATACTGGTGGGCGGCGCCTTCCAGACCGAACATTCCGATATGTTGCTCGGCTATGAGCTTGCCGGCTACCTGCATCGCGGCGCCTGGAAGCCCGTCTGGCAGCGGCAAGGCGCCGAAGGTGGCGGCGTGGTATCGGGATCCGGCGGCGCTTTCCTGGTGCTGGAGCAGCGCGAACACGCGGCAAGCCGGGGGCGCAGGATCTATGCCGAGCTCGGCCCGGTCGTCTCCGGCCGTGCCAGGCGGCGGCAGGGCGAGCTCGATTCCGAGATCGCCGCGCTGCTCAAGAAGACCGCCGTGCCGAATGGCGGCTTGCTGACCATGTCTGGCGCCTCAGGCGCTCACGCGGCTACCTCCGCCGAGAAGTCGGCATTCGACGCCAATCCCGCGATCGCGGCGCGTGGCTTCGCGACGCTGACCGGCCACATGAAGGAAGCGCAGTTTCCCTTCGCCGTGGCGCTGGCGGCGCTCGCCGTCGACCGTAAGGCCGCCTACCCCGTTTTCGATGCCGCTGCCGAGAAACCGTTCGAAGGCATTCCAAGAAGCGTCCTTGCAACGGCGATCGGCTACCACCAATTCGAGGGCATGGCGCTGGTCAACGCCGCATAGAGCGGCCAGCCACATACAACGATAAAGGTTAGGGCTTCCGGATGGCCAATCTCAGAGATCACATGGGCAGGCCGATCGTTGCCGTCACAGGCATCGGCGTGGTTACTTCCCTAGGAGCCGGGAAATCAGACAATTGGGCGGCGCTGACCTCGGGCAGATCGGGCATCCACCCGATCACCCGCTTCCCTGTCGACCACCTCAATACCCGCATTTCCGGCATGGTCGATTTCCTTGCGTCGAGCTCGAAGGGCGCCAGCCCCCTCACCTACGAACTGGCGGAGACCGCCGCGCAGGAAGCTGTTGCCGAAGCCGGCCTCAATTCCAGCGACTTCGGCGGACCGCTGTTTCTGGCCTCGCCGCCGGTCGAACTCGACTGGCATGAGCGGTTCGCGCTCTATAATTCCGACAAGCACGACGCCGGTGCCGAAAGGCTGCTTCGGGTAGCGCGCGGCTTGAAGGAGCTCGATACATTCGAGACCACGCAGTTCGGGTCGATCGCCGACCGGCTCGCCGACCGTTTCGGCACGCGCGGCCTGCCGATCACGCTGTCGACCGCTTGCGCCTCCGGTGCAACGGCCATCCAGCTTGGGGTCGAGGCAATCCGCAGAGGCGAATGCGACCGGGCGCTGTCGATCGGCGCGGACGGCTCGGCGACCGCCGAGGCGCTGATCCGTTTTTCGCTGCTGTCGGCGCTTTCGACCCACAACGACATCCCGGAAAAGGCTTCTAAGCCCTTCTCCAAGGACCGCGACGGCTTCGTGCTGGCCGAAGGTTCCGGCGCTCTGGTGCTGGAATCGCTGGAGGCAGCGCTCGCCCGTGGAGCAAGCGTTCTGGGCATTCTGCGCGGCTGCGGCGAAAAGGCGGACGATTTCCACCGCACCCGCTCCAAGCCGGATGGTTCGCCGGCGATCGCGGCGGTGCGCGCCGCCCTCGCCGATGCCGGCCTGGGCGAGGACGAGATCGACTATGTCAACGCGCACGGCACCTCGACGCCGGAAAATGACAAGATGGAGCACCTGTCGCTGTCGACGGTGTTCGGCGAGCGGATCGGCTCGATGCCGATCTCGTCCAACAAGTCGATGATCGGCCATACGCTGTCCGCCGCCGGCGCGGTGGAAGCGGCATTTTCCCTGATGACCATGCGCGAAGGCGTCATTCCGCCGACCATCAACTACGACAATCCTGATCCGGCGATCGTGCTCGATGTCGTGCCCAACAAGAAGCGCAATGCGCAGGTTGGCACCGTGCTTTCGAACTCCTTCGGCTTTGGCGGCCAGAACACTTGCCTTGTCATGGCGCGGGAACCGGTCTAAGCGAGCCACTTCCGCTAGAACAGAACCGACAGGCTCCATGCGCGCACTGCAACTTATCGAGGACCGCCGTCTTGAAACGGTGGACCTGCCGCCCCCGCCGCCGCCCGCGCTCGGCGAGGTGACGCTGCGCATCAAGGCAGTGGCGCTGAACCACATTGACGTCTGGGGCTGGCGCGGCATGGCTTTCGCCAAGCGCAAGCTGCCGCTGGTCGTCGGCGCGGAAGCCTCCGGCGAGGTCGAGACCGTCGGTCCCGGCGTTTCCGGCCTGCTGCCGGGACAGTTGGTCTCGATCTACGGCGCGCGCACCTGCGGCCTTTGCCGTGCCTGCCGCGAAGGCCGCGACAATCTTTGCGAACACGTCTCGGGCGTTCATGGCTTCCACCTCGACGGCTTCGCGCAGGAGAAGATCAACCTGCCGGCGCGCCTGCTGGTCCCCGTCCCTCCAGGCGTGAGCGAGATCGGCGCGGCTGTCGCCCCCGTCACTTTCGGCACCGTCGAACACATGCTGTTCGACAATGCCAGGCTCGAGCCCGGCGAGACGATCCTTGTCCACGCCGGCGGATCCGGCATCGGCTCGGCCGCCATCCAACTGGCGAAGCGGATGGGCTGCACGGTCATCACCACGGTCGGCTCGAACGACAAGATAGACAAGGCCAAGGCGCTCGGCGCCGATCATGTCATCAACTACCGTGACGACCGGTTCGAGGGCGTCGTGCGCAAGCTGACCAAGAAGAAGGGCGTCGACGTCGTCTTCGAACATGTCGGCGCCGACACCTTTGCCGGCTCGATGCTGTGCCTGAAGCGCGGTGGCCGGCTCGTCACCTGCGGCTCGACGTCCGGCGTGTCGGCGCAGGTCAATCTGATGCAGCTCTTCCAGCAGCAGTTGAAGCTGCTCGGCTCCTTCGGCTGCCGCATGGAGAACATGGCTGACGCCATGCAGAAGATGGCGGCGGGACAGGTCGCACCCGTCATCGATACCGAAGTCGGCTTCGACGACATCGACGCCGCGCTGAAGCGCATGGAAGGCCGCGACGTCTTTGGCAAGATCATCCTACGCGTCGTCTAGGCCCTGACTTCTGTGTTGAAGAAGCTTCGCCGCGACCTGATGTTCCGCTACGGCCGGCAATTGCGCCGGTTCGAGCACTGGCTGGTCGCGCGCATTGCGATGATCATCATCTCGGTGCTGCGCCTGCTGCCCCCCGACAGCGCGCTGAATTTCGCCGACCGCGTCGCCCGCCGCATCGGTCCATGGGTCGGACGCCATAATGTGGCCGTCGAGAATCTGCGCAAGGCCTATCCGCACAAGAGCGAAGCCGAGATCCAGGCCATCGCCTCCGACATGTGGGGCAACATGGCGCGTCTCGCCGCCGAATACATCTTTCTCGACGCCTTGTTCGACTACGATCCAGCCGCCACCAGTCCCGGCCGTGTCGAGGTCAGGGGAGTAGACCATTTCGTCGAGATCGCGGCCGAAAAGAAGCCGCACATCGTCTTCACCGGACATCTCGGCAATTTTGAATTGCTGCCGGTGGCGGCGGCTACTTTCGGCATGAATATCACCGCGCTGTTTCGCCCGCCCAACAATCCGTACCTGGCCGACTACATCCTCTCGACGCGCCGCGCGACCATGGGATCGTTGCTGCCCTCGATGGCGGGCGCTTCGTTCGCGCTCGCCTCGGTATTGGAAAACGGCGGCAATATCGGGGTCCTCGTCGACCAGAAGTTCACGGGCGGCCTGGAAACGACATTCTTCGGCCGCCCCTGCCAGAGCAATCGCGTGCTCGGCACACTTGCCCGTCATTATGATTGCGACGTCTACCCGGCGCGCTGCGTCAGGCTGCCGGGCAACCGCTTCAGGCTCGAGATAGAAGAGAAGCTGACATTGCCCCGCACCGCCGATGGCAGTGTCGACGTGCGCGCCACCACCCAGCTCCTCAACGACGTGGTCGAGCGCTGGGTGCGCGAGGATCCCGGCCAGTGGATGTGGTTCCACAAGAGATGGGACATCAGCCGCAAGCGACGCAAGGCAAAGACCCGAAGCGCCTAGCCTGAATCCGTCCGATGCGCCTCCGGCACAGTGGCCGGCTTAGCAGTCAGTTCCTCACGACGATGCGCGTGTTGCCGAAGCCGACTTCTCGCACCATCGAGTAGAAAGCCGCCGCATTGGCCGTATGCAGCCGCACGCAGCCATGCGACGCCGGTCGGCCGAGCTGCCTCACCGCGCCCGTTCCGTGGATGGCATAGCCGCCGTGGAAGAACACGGAATAAGGCATCGGCGACATGTCGTATTTGCGCGAATACCACATCCGGGCCGTTCGCTGCGGTCGGTAGGTGCCGCGTGGCGTGAAGTAGCCGGACCGAGCCGTGGACACGCTCCACCGGTAGACCTCCTGGCCGTACCTGACCGTCATCGTCTGCGACGACACGTCTATATTTGCAATGAGGCTGGCTGCCCAGCTCTGCACCGAAGCACCCAACAGCATCGTGACAAGTGCTGCTGCCATGAGAACTGTCTTTTTCATGCGATCAAACCCCTTTGATTGCCCCTTGCCTGCCTTCACGTCGTTTTTCATCTCTTTAATGACAGGTGAACGGCATAACATATACCCTTGACCAATTCGCCAATCCAAAGCAGCGAATTTGAACGAATTCCCGCAAGAGTTGCCGTAACGACACGCCGCAACGGCCTAATTGCCAGCGGACTTGCAAAACGACGCCGATCGCTGCTCAACTCGGGCCATGAACGAGCGACTCTTCCAAGCGATCGATGACCGGCGTGACGATCTCGTCGCGCTGACCGCCGAGTTGATCCGTTTTCCCACCATCAACCCGCCCGGCGAAGCGTACCGGCCATGCGCCGAATTTCTTGCCGCGCGGCTGAAGAAGAGCGGCTTTCAGACCGAGTTCATCCGTGCCGAGGGCACGCCCGGCGACACCGACCGCTACCCGCGCGTCAACGTCGTCGCTCGCTTCGATGGGCGCTCGCCTGGCGCCTGCGTCCATTTCAACTCGCATATCGATGTCGTCGAGGCCGGCGACGGCTGGACCGTCGACCCCTTCGCCGGCATCGTCAGGGACGGCAAGGTCTACGGCCGCGGCGCCTGCGACATGAAGGGCGGCCTGGCTTCCTCGATCATCGCGGCCGAAGCCTTCATGGAGGTATTTCCCGATTTTCCCGGTGCTATCGAGATATCAGGCACGGTCGACGAGGAATCTGGCGGCTTCGGCGGTGTCGCGCATCTGGCGAGGCTCGGCTATTTCTCGAAACCCAGGGTCGACCACGTCATCATTCCCGAACCGTTGAACAAGGACCGCATCTGCCTTGGCCATCGCGGCGTCTGGTGGGCCGAGATCGAGACCAAGGGCGAAATCGCGCATGGCTCGATGCCGTTCCTCGGCGACAATGCGGTGCGCCATATGGGCGCCGTGCTGCAGGCCTTCGAGGACGAATTGTTCCCCGCGCTCGACCGCAAGATGACGCGCATGCCGGTCGTGCCCGAAGGGGCGAAGCGTTCGACCATGAACATCAACTCCATCCATGGCGGCCAGACCGAGGATTTCCGGCCCGGCCTGCCCTCGCCCAACGTGCCCGATTCCTGCCGGCTGACCATCGACCGCCGCTTCCTGCTCGAAGAGGATCTCGCCACGGTCAAGGGCGAGGTGACCGGCATTCTCGAGCGGCTGAAGCGCGATCGGCAAAAGTTCGACTACGAGATCCGTGACCTGATGGAGGTGCTGCCGCTGATGACCGAACGCGACGCTCCGGTCGTCAAGGCAATCGCGCAAGGCGTCCACGCGATCTTCGATCGCGAGCCCGACTACGTCATTTCACCGGGCACCTACGACCAGAAGCACATTGCCCGCATCGGCCATGTCTATGATTGCATCGCCTATGGCCCGGGCATTCTCGATCTCGCCCACCGGCCTGACGAATGGGTCGGCATCTCGGATATGGTGGAATCGGCCAAGGTGATGGCGTTCGGGCTCAACGTGCTGCTGCGCGGCGCCCGATAGCGCCGCACGGGCAAGAGCCAACGGTCGACGCGGCCGTCCGGAGAAAAACATTCCCGGCTACGCCGCCGCGCGGCACGAAACGCAATTTACTCCCGTGCGAAATCACGCTTCTATTCGCCCGGTTTGAGCGCATGTTTGACCACACGGGGAGTAGCACGATGAAATTGTGGAAAACCATCCTGGCCGCGGCCGTCCTGGCGCTGGCCGTCGGCACTCCCGCGCTGGCGGCGCGAACCGATCTGGTCATCGGCATCCCGCTCGAACCGCCACATCTCGATCCGACCGCCGGCGCGGCCGCGGCAATCGACGAGGTTCTCTACGCCAACGTGTTCGAAGGCTTGACCCGCATCGGGCCAAATGGCGAGGTCCTGCCGGATTTGGCTGAAAGCTGGACCATCTCCGACGACGGCAAGACCTACACCTTCAAGCTGCACACCGGCGTGAAATTCCACGATGGCGCCGGCTTCAGCGCCGACGACGTGAAATTCTCGCTCGACCGTGCCCGCGCCGACAATTCGGTCAACGCGCAAAAAGCCTTGTTTGCGGCCATCGATACGGTCGACGTGGTCGACCCGGCAACGGTCAAGGTGACGTTGAAGAATCCGCAGGGATCCTTCCTCTACAATATGGGCTGGGGCGATGCAGTCATCGTCTCGCCGAAATCCGCTGACGCCAACAAGGAAAAGCCGGTCGGAACCGGCCCGTTCAAATTCCAGAGCTGGGCCAAGGGATCCTCGATCAAACTGGTGAAATCCGACAGCTATTGGGGCACGCCGGCTTACCTCGACCAGGTCGAATTCCGCATCGTGCCCGATGCCGCCGCTAGCGTACCGGCATTGCTTTCCGGCGATATCCAGGCGTTCCCATTCTTCGATCCCGACAGTCTCGCGCAGGTCAAGGACGATCCGCGTTTCAAGGTGGTGATCGGTTCGACCGAAGGCGAAACCATCCTGTCGATCAACAACAAGAAGCCGCCCTTCGACAAATTGCAGGTCAGGCAGGCGATCTCCTACGCGCTCGATCGCAAGGCGATCATCGACGGTGCCTCGGCCGGCCTCGGCCTGCCGATCGGCTCGCATATGTCGCCGGCCAACAAGGACTACGTCGACCTCACCGGCCGCTATCCGCACGATGTCGCCAAGGCCAAGGAACTCTTGAAGGAAGCAGGCCTGGAGAACGGTTTCAAGGCGACGCTGAAGCTTCCGCCGCCCACCTATGCCAGGCTCGGCGGCGAGATCATCGCCTCGCAGCTCCGTGACGTCGGCATCAACCTCGAGATCATCCCGGTTGAATGGGCGCAGTGGCTGGACCAGGTGTTCACCAAGAAGGACTACGACCTGACCATCGTCTCCCATACCGAGCCCAACGACATCGGTATCTATGCGCGTAAGGATTATTACTTCAACTACGACAATCCGGCCTTCGACAAGGTGATCGCCGATCTGGACGTCACCTCCGATGAAGCCAAGCGCAAGGAATTGCTGGGGCAGGCACAGAAGATCTTGGCCGACGACGCCGTGGTCGGCTTCCTCTACGAACTGCCCAAGGTCGGCGTCTGGGACGCCAAGCTGCAGGGCCTGTGGGAAAACGCGCCGATCCAGGCCAATGATCTCACCAAGGTGAAGTGGAACGAGTGAAGCCGTTGGCCAAGAGGCGACGCTTGCGCTCCGCACCCCCCTCTGCCCTGCCGGGCATCTCCCCCGCAAGGGGGGAGATTGCACCCTCCTTTATGCTTTCGCCAATCGCCGACGTTGAATGCTGGTCGACGACATGGAAACTGCCGATCTCCCCCCTTGCGGGGGAGATGTCCGGCAGGACAGAGGGGGGTGCGCGGGAACTCGACTTTCGCCCGCCCGTCTACCGCCCATGACCGCCTACCTCCTCAGGCGTCTCGCGATCGCCGCCGCCACGTTGGCGCTGGCCTCCATGGTAGTCTTCGCGGTGCTGGAGATCCTGCCCGGCGACCCGGCGCGGCTGATGCTGGGCATGAATGCCAGCGCCGACCAGGTCGAGCTGCTGCGCAACCAGATGGGCCTCGACGCGCCCCTGCCCTGGCGCTACCTGCACTGGGCCGGCGGCCTGCTCTGCCTGGATTTCGGCCGCTCCTACACCTATTCGGTGCCGGTCATCGACCTCGTGCGCGAGCGTCTCGTCGTCTCGCTGCCGCTGGCGCTGATCGCGCTCGCCCTATCCACCCTCATCGCCATCCCGGTCGGCCTGTTTTCAGCGAACCATCGCGGGCGGATAGGTGACACAGCGGCGATGGGCGCCGCGCAGCTCGGCGTCGCCATTCCCAATTTCTGGTTCGCGCTGATGCTGATCTATCTCTTCGCGGTCTGGCTGCGGCTGGTTCCGGCCGGCGGCTTTCCCGGTTGGGGGGCCGGTGCCTGGCCGGCGCTGAAATCACTGCTGCTGCCGGCTGTGGCGCTCGCATTGCCGCAGGCCGCGATCCTGGCACGCGTCACCCGTTCGGCACTGATCGAGGTGCTGAACGAGGACTATATCCGCACCGCCCGCGCCAAGGGCCTGCCCTATCGCGCGGTCCTGTGGCGGCACGCACTGCGCAACGCCATGATCCCGGTGCTGACCATTCTGGGCCTGCAATTCGCCTTCCTGCTCGCCGGCACCATCATCATCGAGAACGTCTTCTACCTGCCCGGCCTCGGCCGGCTGGTGTTCCAGGCGATCACCCAGCGCGACCTGATCGTCGTGGAAAGCGTCGTCATGCTGCTGGTCGCCGCGGTCATCGCCGTCAACCTCGTCGTCGACCTCTCTTATGCCGTCGTCGATCCGCGCCTCCGAAGCCGGCAATGATGTTGCATCCGGACATCCCCGAAGAGACGCTGGGCGGCATCCTCGTCAAGGCGTTCGGCAACCGCTCGTTTCTTGCCGGCTTCGCCGTCACGTTGTTCGTGGCGGCGGTGGCGATCCTCTCCTATCTCTGGACGCCCTATGACGTGACCCGGCTGGTGATATCCGACAAGACGCTGGCGCCGTCCTGGGCGCACTGGTTCGGCACCGACCATTTCGGCCGCGACATCCTGTCGATGATCATGGTCGGCGCCCGCAATTCGATCGCGGTGGCGCTGGTCGCGGTCGGCATCGGCATGGGCGTCGGCGTGCCGCTCGGTGCTTTCGCCGCGGCGCGCGGCGGCCTCGTCGACGAGGCCTTGATGCGCATCAACGATCTCGTCTTCGCCTTCCCTGCGCTTTTGTCGGCCATCATGATCACCGCCATCTTCGGCCCCGGCGCCATCAATGCCATTATCGCCATCGGCATCTTCAACATCCCGGTTTTTGCCCGCGTCGCCCGAGCCGGCGCCTTGGCGATCTGGCCGCGCGAATTCATCCTCGCCGCCCGCGCCGCGGGCAAGGGCAAGGCGCTGATCACCATCGAACATGTGCTGCCCAACATCGCCACCTTGCTCCTGGTGCAAGGCACTATCCAGTTCGCGCTCGGCATATTGGCCGAGGCCGGGCTTTCCTATCTGGGCCTTGGCGCCCAACCGCCGATGCCGAGCTGGGGCCGCATGCTGTTCGACGCCCAGACCCGCATGGTGGTGGCGCCCTGGATGGCGATCTTTCCCGGCATGGCGATCGTGATCACCGTGCTTGGGCTGAACCTTTTGGGCGACGGCATCGCCGACATCCTCGATCCGAAATCGCGGCGGCAACGATGAGCCTTCTGGAAATCGACAATCTGTCGCTGGCGATCGGCGACACGCCGATCCTCCGGAGCATCGAGTTCTCCATCGCGCCCGGCGAGGTAATGGGGCTGGTCGGCGAATCCGGCTCCGGCAAATCGATGACGGCTCTGAGCGTCATGCGGCTCTTGCCATATGCCGCGCGTGCCAGCGGGCGCGTCACCTTCGACGGTATCGACATCCTCGCGGCAAGCGAGGATCAGATGTGCGCCCTGCGCGGTGACGATATCGGCATGGTGTTCCAGGAACCGATGACCGCGCTGAACCCGCTCAAGACCATCGGCGAGCAGGTCGCCGAAGGCATACGCTGGCATGCCAAGGCAACACGTGCCGAGGCGGAAGAGCGGGCGCGAAAAATGCTCGACCGGGTTGGCTTGCCATCGGCAAAATTCCCGGTGTCGCGCTATCCGCACGAGCTGTCCGGTGGCCAGCGCCAGCGCGTCGTCATTGCCATGGCCTGCGCGCTGAAGCCGAAGCTGCTGATCGCCGACGAGCCGACCACGGCGCTCGACGTGGTGCTGCAGGCGCAAATCCTCACCCTCTTGCGCGACCTTGTCGCGGAGAGCGGCATGGGCCTGCTCCTGATCTCGCATGACCTCGCCGTGGTCACCGAGATGGCGGATCGCATCACCATTCTTCGTCGGGGCGAAGTCATGGAAGCCGGCGATACGGCCCGCACGCTCTCTGAACAGCTCCACCCCTATACCCGCCAGTTGGCGCTGGCCTCGATGCACGTGCCGGCCCGCGCCCGGCCGCATGGCGCCTCGGCAGCCCGGCCCTTGCTCGAGGTGGAGGGCGTGACGCGCGACTATCCAGGCCGGCGCACCTCGCTGTTCCGGCGCGCGCCTGATATCCGCGCCGTCGACGGCGTGTCGCTGTCGATGGCGCCGGGCCAATCGGTGGCGCTGGTCGGCCGCTCCGGCTGCGGCAAGTCCACCTTGGCGCGCATGATCCTGGCGCTGGACCGGCCGAGTTCGGGGACCATCCGCTTTCGCGGCGAGCCCCTCACCGGCAAGAGCGAGGCGGACCTGAAGCCGGCGCGGCGCGACATGCAGGTGGTGTTCCAGGACCCCTATGGCTCGTTCGATCCGCGCCAGAAGGTCGAGAAACTGGTCGCCGAGCCGCTGCACGTGCTGGACAGGAAACCGGGGCGCGCCGAGCGCCGCGAGATGGTGGCGCAGGCGCTGCACGAGGTCGGCCTCGACCAGCACGACATGGAAAAGTATCCGCACGAATTTTCCGGCGGCCAGCGCCAGCGCCTGTCGATCGCCCGCGCCATCATCACCCGCCCAAAACTGGTCGTCGCCGACGAGCCGGTTTCGGCGCTCGATGTTTCGATCCGCGCTCAGATCCTCGACCTGTTCGCCGAGCTCAACCAGAAACTCGGCATCGCCTATCTCTTCATCACCCACGACCTCACCGTCGCCCGCGCCATAACGGACGAAGTGCTGGTCATGCATGACGGTCAGATCGTCGAGCGTGGCCGGACGAGCGAGGTGCTGGATCACCCGCAATCCGAGGCGGCCAAGGCGCTTGTCGCCGCAGCGCCGGACCTGCACAGGGCAATTGCACGCCGTATGCAGGAGCAGGGGTGAGCGATCGGTTCGCGAAGCGAATCCGCCGTGTGAGTGAAAGGCCGCAAATGCCGGAGGCTGCCGTAGACAGCCGGCCCGGCTGGGATCCCATCAACCTACTGCTCAGATTTCACCACGTCGACCGGGCTGATGTCGAGCAGGTCGAGCGTGCGGCGCAGCAGGCGCACCTCGGTCTCGGCCAATTGCGCGTCCGCCTTGGCGATCTCGGCCATATGCTGCGCCAGTTGCTTGCGCCGCTCGACATCGAGGTCGCGGAACAGCGCGATGGCCTGTGAGCCATTGGTTTCGTAGCCGAATTCGTTGAGATATTCGATGACGGCGTCGATGCTGGTTTCCGGAATGCCGAAGGCATCCTTGCAGATGCGCCGGAAGGCAACCATCTCGCTCTCGCTGACCGTTCCGTCAGCCAGGATCATGCGGAACAGCATCAGAAGTTCCGCCGACAACACGGGGTCGTCCGCCACCTTGCGCACCCCGGGGTCGCCATCGAAGATCGAGCGTATCTGGTCGAGCAGTTCGAATGCCATCGGGAGCCCCTTTGCCGATTCCTCTAATCCATGTAGCCCAAAAAAGCGCAGCGGTTTTGGGATAATGACAGCACAACGCGAAATCCAGGCGCGACGCGCTTGGATAGAAGTAGCGTGAAATCGGTCTTGCGCAAACGGGGTGTTCGTGATCGAAGCCGGAGCATCTCTGGCTTGATTTCTCCCTGATGATCGACTTCACCTTAGAATCCGTCGCCATGCTCGCCTTCGCCGGTTTTGCCGCGGGCTTTGTCGACTCGATTGCCGGCGGCGGTGGGCTGATCACTATTCCCGCACTGCTGCTGGCCGGCTTCTCGCCGGTCGAGGCGCTGGGAACCAACAAGCTGCAGGGCATGTTCGGCTCGGGATCTGCGACCATCCACTATGCCGCGAAAGGCCATGTCGACCTTCGCCGGCAACTGCCTTCTGCGCTGCTGGCGCTTGCCGGCGGTGCCGTCGGCGCCTTGCTGGCAACGGTCGTGCCCGGCGATCTGCTGCGGGCGCTTCTGCCGCTGGTGCTGATCGCCATCGCGCTCTATTTCGCCCTGAAGCCCAACATGACCGACGTTGACCGCGCCGAACGTATGACGCCCTTCCTGTTCGGGATAACGCTGGTGCCGGCCATCGGCTTTTACGACGGCCTGTTCGGGCCGGGTGCCGGGTCCTTCTACATGCTGGCCTTCGTCGCGCTTGCCGGCTACGGCGTACTCAAGGCGACGGCCCACACCAAGCTGCTCAACTTCGCCTCCAACATCGGCGGCTTCGTCGTCTTCGCCGCGGTCGGTGTCATCTCCTGGAAGATCGGCCTGATGATGGGCGTCGCCCAGTTCCTCGGCGCCCGCCTCGGCGCCAGCCTGGCCATGCGCATCGGCGCCAGGCTGATCAAGCCGCTGCTTGTCATCGTCTGCGTCGCTCTGGCGGCGAAGCTCCTGGCCGACCCGGCGAACCCGCTGCGCGTCCTGATTGGTGTGTGACCCGCGCGCCTGATGGAATGCCGCTGTTCGAATCATGTCGAGGAGAGGACCCGCACATGAATCTCAGCGCACCTACCGAGATTGTTTTCATCATCTCCCTTGTCATCGCCCTCATCGGCATTCTCGCCGCCCTCGGCCTTCTTTCGTTCATCCCACTCGCATCGGTGTGGATCGTGCTCATTGCTTACCTCGTGCTTGCCGGCGGCTGCCTGATGCGCGGCGCCTGACATTCAAATCTCAGGCAATTCGGAGCGCCCGGCCGAGCCGGGCGCTTTTGATTCGGGTCCGGGCTCTGCTAGAGTCCTGTCGATGCCAATCGAGATGCCATGTCAGGAGGAACAGGACCGGTCAGTCCCCGGGCGGTTCGAGATGCGGCGGCGCCTTCCCAGCCCTGCCCTCGCGGGCATTGTGTCAGACATTTGCGGTTATCGCGAAACGGCGCCCGGCCATTACCGCAATGTCGAATATGCCTCCCTTACCGTGCCTCTGGTCATCAGCTTCGCCGAACCTTTCGCCATCGGCCTTGGCAAGCCGCCCGGCGACAATGATCGCTTCGCCAGTTTCGCCGCCGGCCTCTATGCCGGACCCGTGATGATCGAATCCTTCGGCGGCGCCTGCTGCGTCCAGGTCAATTTCACCCCGCTTGGCGCACGCCGATTCTTTGGCCAGCCGATGAGCGGGTTGACCGACCGCATGGTCAGCCTGGACGATGTGCTCGGCATCGAAGGCGTCGCCTTGCGCGAGCGGCTTGGCAACGCGGCGGACTGGAGCAAACGTTTTGCCCTTCTCGAGATGTTCGTCGCCGCCCGGCTGGCCGATGCGCCGGAAACGCAGGCCGGGGTTGCCTGGGCCTATGACAGGATCCTCGCCTCCGGCGGCCGCGTGCGCGTCTCCTCGCTGGCCGACAGGCTGGGCTGGAGCCGCAAGCATCTGGCGGGGAAATTCGCGGACGCGACCGGCATCGGCCCGAAAACGCTGTCGCGCATCGTCCGCTTCAACCGCGCGCTTGGCCTGTCGAGGCAGCAAGCTGGCGATTGGGCCGACATCGCGGCCGATTGCGGCTATGCCGACCAGGCGCATCTGGTGCGTGAGTTCCGCGTCCTTGCCGGCGAGACACCGACCGCGATCGAGGGTTCGGCACAGGCCTGAAGTCCCGGGTAACATTTCTTCAAGACGCCGGAACGGCTGTCGCTCAGACTGGGTTCATCGACCAGCCTGAATGAAGGAGGTTGCCATGCCCGCATCACCTGAAGCCCCCCGCCTCTACCCCGCCTTGCGTTACAGGAACGCGGCAAAAATGATTGACTGGCTCTGCGAAGCCTTCGGCTTCAGCATCCGTGCCCGCTACGGCGAAGGCGATGTCGTGCATCACGCCGAACTGGTCTTCGGCTCCTCGATGATCATGCTCGGCAGCGCGCGCGACGATGACTACGGCAAGATGGTCGGCGAACCCGGCACAGGCGGCGGCAAGTCGATCTACATCGCCGTCAACGACGCAGACGCCGCCTACGCCAAAGCGAAGAAGGCAGGCGCCACGATCCTCCAGGAATTGACCGACCGCGACCATGGCAGTCGCGAGTTCATCTGCCGCGACCCGGAGGGCAATGTCTGGTCCTTCGGCACCTATTGGCCGAAGGCGGGAGAAAAGAGCAGCTAGCTACCGCGCCAGCGAAAAGATCGCGTCGCAGTCGAGATGGCTCTCCAACTGGGCCGCGACCTCGTCGAGAGCCCTCTCGACCTCGGCGCGATAGTCGATGCCGCCGCCCTTGACGCCGAGGCTTTCGAGGAACCTCCCTCGAAAGCCGTCGGCGCCAAACAGCCCGTGCATATAGGTTCCGACCACCTTGCCATCCGCCGAGACCGCACCGTCCTCGGCGCCATTGATGATCGCCGACGGCCGCAGCATGTCCGGGCCGGTGGTGCGGCCGAGATGGATCTCGTAGCCTTCGAGCGGCAGGTCGAACGGCACCGAGCGGGCGCTGACGTTGCGCACCGTCTTTTCCGGTTCCATCACTGTTTCGATGTCGAGCAGGCCAAGCCCTTCCGCTTCGGTGACGCTGCCCTCGATGCCGTCGGGATCGCGCACGATGCGGCCAAGCATCTGGAAGCCGCCGCAAATGCCGACGACATGACCGCCGCGCCTGCGATGGGCGAGAAGATCACGGTCCCAGCCATTTTCGCGAAATTTCAGCAGATCCCCGATCGTCGACTTCGAGCCGGGAATGACCACCAGTCCCGCATCCTGCGGCAACGGCTTTCCAGTCGGCACGAACACCACTTCCACCTGCGGCTCGGCCTTGAGCGGGTCGAGATCGTCGAAATTGGCGATGCGGTCAAGCATCGGCACCGCCACCTTCAGCGCACGCGCCTCCCCGGAGGCAAGCCGTTCCAGCACCACCGAATCTTCCGAGGGCAGCCGGGCAGCGGCCTTCAGCCACGGCACGACGCCGAAGCAGCGCCAGCCGGTGAACCCTTCGATCGCCTTGATGCCGTCGTCGAACAGCGAGACGTCGCCGCGGAACTTGTTGATGAGGTAGCCGACGATCATGCGCCGGTCTTCCTCCGGCAGGATCAGATGCGTGCCCGCGACCGAGGCGATGACGCCGCCGCGATCGATGTCGCCGACCAGTACGACAGGCACATCGGCCCGCGTCGCAAAGCCCATATTGGCGATGTCGCGGTTTCTGAGATTGATCTCCGCCGGCGAACCCGCGCCCTCGACGATGACGAGATCGGCGCCCTCGCCGACCTTGCCCCAGGAGTCCAGAACGGCGTCCATCAGCCGGCCCTTCAACGCCTGGTAGTCGCGCGCCCGCGCCTCGCCGAACACCTTGCCTTGCACGATGACCTGCGCACCGACATCGGTCTGCGGCTTGAGCAGCACCGGGTTCATGTGAACCGATGGCGGCACGCCGCAGGCGATCGCCTGCAGCCATTGCGCGCGGCCGATCTCGCCGCCGCCAGCCCTGTTGTCGCCGGGAATATCGGCGACAGCGGCATTGTTCGACATGTTCTGCGGCTTGAACGGACGCACCTTCAGCCCACGCTTTTTTGCGGCGCGGCACAGCCCTGCGACCAGCACGGTCTTGCCGACATCCGAACCCGTGCCTTGCAGCATAATGGCTTTAGCCATGGCTCAGCCCCTGCCCTGCGTCGCGGTCCCGGTGATCGTGGATTTCTGCGCCAGCGGCCCGCCGCGCCAGATATAGAGCGCCAGCAACGGCTCCTTGCCGGTGCGCATGGCGTGATTGACCTTAGAAGCGTGGTGGATGACCTCGCCGGCCTCTCGCTTGTGAAAGCTGTCCTCGCCCATGCGCCACTCGGTGCCGCCGGTCAGCGGGATATAGATCTCCTCGGCGACATGATGGTGGTCGGGATAGACGATATCAGGCCCAAGGATTAGCACGCCGGCGGCGACCTCGTCGTTGGCGAAGTGGCCGCGGGTGCCGAATACTTCGAGCCAGCCATAATTGTCGATGAACGCCTTGCCGAAATCCGACTCGCCGTAGGTCTGGCCCCAGCGCAATTCGCCGCGCTCCTGCGCCAGAAATTGCACCAGCTGCTTGGTCCGCGCCGGCGTCAATTCGGCGGCGCGATCGAGATGGCGCAGGCAGCCGAGTGGGTGCGGTTCAAGCTCGCGGGCGGGCATATCCCACCCTATGCGCGCCACCGCATCCTGCACCAGGAAGTCATCCACGGAAGCGAGATAGGCGTGGAACCGCTCTAGCAGCTCATCGAATTTTGTCGTCACATCTTGCTCCGGGCATGCATTGACGCACAGCCGCTCCGCGGCGGCTCGGGTTGCGCGGCGGCATCATTGGTCTAGATTGGTGCGCGCGCAAAGCCAAAAACGACAGGCCAGCGAGCCAGCTGGCCAGCATATAGGGAGCACGCCATGGACGCCGCGGTCGATGCGAGCACCAGTCAGTTCGAACTCAACGAGGACCAGCGCGCCATCCAGGAGATGGCTCAGGCCTTCGCCGCCGATCGCGTCGCGCCGAATGCGCTAGACTGGGACCGCAACAAGCATTTCCCCGCCGACGTGATCCGCGAGACTGGCCCGCTGGGCCTCGGCGGCATCTATGTCAGGGACGATGTCGGCGGCTCCGCGCTCGGCCGGCTCGACGCCGTGCTGATCTTCGAAGCGCTGTCCCACGCCGACCCGGCCTTTTCTTCCTTCATCTCGATCCACAATATGGTGGCCTCGATGATCGACCGTTTCGGCGACGACGGCCAGCGCCAGCGCTTCCTGCCGAAGCTCACCTCCATGGAATGGCTGGCGAGCTATTGCCTGACCGAGCCGGGTTCCGGCTCCGACGCTGCCGCATTGAAGACGCGGGCGGTGAAGAGCGGCGGCGACTACGTGCTGAACGGCGCCAAGCAGTTCATCTCCGGCGCCGGCGACAGCGATGTCTATGCCGTCATGGTGCGCACCGGCGCCGAGGGACCGAAAGGCATTTCCACCATCGTCGTGCCGAAAGACGCTCCCGGCCTCTCCTTCGGCGCCAATGAGCACAAGATGGGCTGGCACATGCAGTCGACCCGCCAGGTCATCTTCGAGGATTGCAAGGTGCCGGCCGAGAACCTTTTGTCGGGTGAAGGCGCCGGTTTCGGCATCGCCATGGCCGGCCTCGACGGCGGCCGGCTGAACATCGCCGCCTGTTCGCTTGGTGGGGCCCAGTCGGCGCTCGACAAGGCGCTGTCATACACCGCCGAGCGCAAGGCATTCGGCTCCAGGATCAACCAGTTCCAGGCGCTGCAGTTCCGGCTGGCCGATATGGAAACCGAGTTGCAGGCGGCGCGCATCTTTCTTTATGCCGCCGCTTCCAAACTCGACCGCAAGGCACCGGATGCCTCGAAATGGTCGGCAATGGCCAAGCGCTTCGTCACCGACACCGGTTTCAACGTCGCCAACGATGCGCTGCAGCTGCTCGGCGGCTATGGTTACCTGCACGATTACGGCATCGAGAAACTGGTGCGCGACCTGCGTGTGCATCAGATTCTCGAAGGCACCAACGAGATCATGCGCGTCATCATCGCCCGTGCGTTGATCGGTCGCTGAAGCGTGCAAACTCCGGGAGAGACACAATGACCACAATCGCCTTCATCGGCCTTGGGAATATGGGCAATCCAATGGCGGCGAACCTGGTCAAAGCGGGGTATGCCGTGCACGGCTACGACCTAGTGTCCGAAAACCTCACCGTCGCCAAAGAACATGGCGTTACGATCATGGCCAATGCCTTGACCGCAGTGAAAGATGCGGATGTTGTCATTACCATGCTGCCCGCCGGCAAGCATGTCCTGTCGGTCTACGAAGAGATCGCGTCCAAGGCAAAGAAGGGCGCGCTTTTCATCGATTCTTCGACCATCGATGTCGAGTCGGCGCGCAAGGCGCATGCCATTGCCGCAAGGCACCGCCTGCTGTCGGTCGATGCGCCGGTCTCGGGCGGCACCGGCGGTGCCGCCGCCGGCACCCTGACTTTCATGGCCGGCGGCTCGGACGATGCCTTCGCCGCCGCCGAGCCGATCCTGAAGCCCATGGCCGGGCGCATCGTCCATTGCGGCGGCGACGGCGCCGGCCAGGCGGCCAAGATCTGCAACAACATGATTCTCGGCATTTCGATGATCGGCGTCGCCGAGGCCTTCGTGCTGGCCGAAAAGCTCGGCCTGGCGCACCAGGCCCTGTTCGACGTTGCCTCGACCTCTTCAGGCCAGTGCTGGTCACTGACCACCTATTGCCCGGTGCCCGGCCCGGTGCCGACCTCGCCCGCCAACCGCGACTACAAGCCCGGCTTCGCCGCCGCGCTCATGCTGAAGGATTTGAAGCTGTCGCAGGAAGCCGCGCAAGCCGCGGGCGCGGTGACACCGCTTGGCGCCGAAGCGACACAGCTCTACGGCCTGTTCAACGCGCAAGGGAATGCCGGCGCCGATTTTTCCGGGATCATAAATTTTCTGCGCGGCGCCAATCAATAAGCAATTGATAAAGCTCGTTTTTCTTTCGTACGCCTCGCCGGAGAACCGCAAAATTTAGGTTTGCTTAAGCTCTCGATAACTCCGCGGTAACGATGTCCCTATAAAACGGACTGCGAGGCGGATATCGCGTCCGCCCGGCGCTCCGGATCAGGTCTCGCGTACCGGAGCCCGTAAGTTTCGCCAAGTGTTTGCGTAGCGAAACGCCAAGCGTATCTGGCAAAGCCGCGTTCCCGGTGGGGCGCGGTTTTTGCGTTCCAGGATCCGACATCCCTCATATTCCGATTGCCGCGTTCGGGATCGGCACGTGATCTTCATTGGTCAGCACGATCGGCGCATCGGCGCCATCGACCCGGACCACGAGCAGGCGCGTGCTCCACGTGCCTGCATTGCGAACAAGATGCGAAAACACCGTGCCCTTTCCCTTGGCGCCGTGGATGGGAATGCTGAACTGCGCGTCACCCGTCCCGTTTGCGTTGACGTTGAGATGGCCGCCGACCCAGAAATTGGCGGTCACGTCGTCGCCGATGGCGGCTTTCACCCGGGTATCGGCGCGAGCGACCTCCATGGTCATGTGATAGGCGTCACTGCCTTTGATCATGAAAGGGATGCCGCCGACCATCGTCGCGCAGCCCCCGATACTGAGCACCCAGACGGCAAGACCGGCGATCGCCCAGTTGCGCTGCGTTCTGCGGAACTGCTCGGCATCGCGCCACACCCGGTTCCGCCATGCCCAGCGGCTGCCGCGCGCGCCGAGCACGAAGATCATGACGATGTTGACGATCGGGATCAGCGCCAGCAGGGCGATGAAGGTGGAGTTGCCGATGCCCCAGATCCAGTTGAGGAAGAAGGCGCCCCAATTCCAGCGATCGAGCTCAGCCGGGATTTCGGCGGGCTGGTTGAGCGGTTGTCCGGCCATCGCGTTCCCCGTCGGCAAAACTGCCTTGGCGGGTTGTAACCGATAGCGCCGGCGACCGGAACCCTCAGTCTGTCTGGGGCCGGCATTGGGTCACCGACGGCCGGGCGTCTCGATCACGAACGCCCGGCCATTTCTTTTACCGTTTGCGCAGATCCGCTTGCGCCAGGTCGAGCGCCTTGCCGATACGCTCGCAGGCCATATCGATCGTGTCGCGGGTCCAGATCAGCGGCGGCGACAGGATCATCGTGTCGCCGGTGGCGCGCAGCATCATGCCGTTGGCGATCGCATGGTCGCGCACGGTCACCGCGGCACTTCCAGCCGGCAGGAACCGCTCCTTGGTCGCCTTGTCCTTGACGATCTCAATCGCACCCATCAGCCCGATCGAACGCACCTCGCCGACCAGCTCGTGCCCGGCGAGGCGCTCTTGCAGCGCCTTGGCGAAATAGGGCCCGGTGTCGGTCCTAACGCGGTCGACCAGACCCTCCCGCTCCATGATCTCCAGGTTCTTTAGCGCCACGGCGCAAGCCACGGGGTGGCCGGAATAGGTATAACCGTGATTGAACTCGCCGCCCTTCTCGATCAGCGTCGAGGCAATGCGATCGCCGACCAGCAGCGCCGACAGCGGCTGGTAGCCCGACGTCAGCGCCTTGGCGGTGGTGATGGTGTCGGCCTCGATGCCAAGCGTCTGCGCGGCAAACCATTCGCCCGTGCGGCCATAGCCGGTGATGACCTCGTCCAGCATCAGCAGCACATCGTATTTGCGGCAGATGCGCTGTATCTCGGGCCAATAGCTTGCCGGGGGGATCTTCACGCCGCCGGCTCCCATCACCGGCTCGCCAATGAAGGCGGCGACCTTGTCGGCGCCGGCTTCGAGGATGGCGTCCTCGACCGCCTTTGCCGCGCGCAGGCCGAAATCATGATCGCTCTCGCCCGGCAGCGACAGCTCATAGGCGTACGGCGTCATCACATGGACGATGTTGGGCACCTCTCCGTTGAGCTGCTTGTGCATGGCGTCCATGCCGCCGAGCGACGTGCCGGCGATGGTCGAGCCGTGATAGGCCATCTTGCGCGAGATGACGCGGTTCTTCTGCGGCTTGCCTTCGAGCACCCAATAGTGGCGCACGAGCCTGAGCGCGGTGTCGTTGGCTTCCGAACCGGAAGAACCATAGAACACCTGGTTGATGGTCTTCGGCGCGATCTCCGCCAGCTTCTTCGACAGAAGCACAGGCGTCGGTGTCGAGCATTTAAAGAAGGAATTGTAGTAAGGCAGCTCCTTCATCTGCGCATAGGCTGCCTCCGCGAGCTCGTCGCGGCCATAGCCGATATTGACGCACCACAGCCCCGCCATGCCGTCGAGAAGTTCGTTCCCTTCGGAATCGTAGATGAAGGGACCGTTGGCGTGGGTGATGATGCGCGATCCGGCCTCGCGCAGTTCCCTATGGTCGGTGAACGGGTGCAGATGATGCGCGGCATCGATCTGCTGAAGCTGCTTCAGCGAATAATTTTGATAGGTCATGGATCTGATCTTCCTCTGGAACCAATCCGGCTGCGCCGGGGCGGATTCTTCAGAGGATAGCGGGTGGCGAATAGCCTATGCGGGCGCAAAGCCGCAAAAGCTCGGCGCGCAACGTGCGCAGCGACGGCGTCACCGCGCCCCCAAATGCCCGAACCCCGAAAAGGCCGGCCAATGTCACCACGGGAGCCATGAAGGCACCTTAGAGCAAAGAAGGTTCGAGGTGAACCACCCTTCGCTCCGGTCCGAAGGCTTTCGGTTCAGCCCTTCCCGCCCAGCGTCCTCTGCAGGAAAACGTACTTCATCGCGGCCTGTGCCGCCTGCGGCCGGCGGTCGCCGCGGCCGCCATGGCCGCCCTCGGTCTCTTCGAAGAAGAGCGTCCCGGCGTGGCCGGCCTCCTGCAGGCGGGCGGCCATCTTGCGCGCATGGCCGGGATGCACCCGGTCGTCGGCGGTCGAGGTGGTGAGCAGCACCGGCGGATAGGCACCGGCCTCGACATGCTGGTAAGGCGAGTAGGCGGCCAGCCAGGTCGCATCTTCCGGCTTCGACGGATCGCCATATTCGGCCATCCACGACGCGCCGGGCGGCAATTCGGTGTAGCGCAGCATGTCGAGCAGCGGCACCTCGATGATGACGGCGCCGAACAGCTCAGGATGCTGCGTCAGCGAGACGCCCGTCAGCAAGCCGCCATTCGAGCCGCCCTGGATGCCGAGCGAGGCAGCTGTCGCAATGCCGCGCCTGACGACATCCTGCGCGACCGCCGCGAAATCGTCGAAAGCGTTCTGCCGGTTGCCCTTGAGCGCTGTCTGGTGCCAGGCCGGGCCGAACTCGCCCCCGCCGCGGATGCAGGCCTGCACATAGGCATTGCCCTTCTCCAGCCACAGCCTGCCGCGCACGCCGGCATAGCCAGGCAGCAAAGGCACTTCGAAGCCGCCATAGCCGTAGAGCAGCGTCGGCACCGGGCCCTTCTGGTCACGCCGCCTGACGACGAAATAGGGGATCATCGTGCCGTCCTTCGAGCGCGCCTCGAACTGTTCCGAGACGAGCTGCGAAGCATCGAACCGCGACGGCTGCGACTTCACTGTGGCGAGCGTCTCGCCATTGTCGTCGGACCAGATGATCGAACTCGGCGTCAGGAAATCGGTGAAAGAGAAGGAGACGCTGGCGCCGAAATGTTCGGCATGGCTGATGCCTACCGTGCCGTTTTCCGGCAACGCGACCGGTTTCAGCGACCAGGCGCCGTCCCTGCGTTCGCAGGCCACAACCTTGCCGCGCACATTGTCCATCAGGCTGATGAACAGGCGGTCCTGCGTCCTGGCAAGAGTGGCGATGGACACGCGATGCGCCGGCGCGAGCAAGGTCTCGGTGGCGCCGAAACTGCCGGTCTCGATCCAATGAGCGAAATCGAACGAATAGAGCCCGTCCGGCCGGCAGGCCGTTCCATCCTGCGCCGTCCAAGGCGTACGCACGCCAAACACCATCTGGTCCTTGAAGAGCGCCGTGTCGGTAACGTCGTCAGGCAACGGAATGCGTATGTTTTCACCTGACGGGAGACGCAGGAAACTGTGCGATGCAAAGAAGTTGAGCGTCCGCGTTAGAAACAAATGCCGCTTCTCGCCATCGAACTCCAGGCCGGCGCCGACGGCGAGGTCTTCCTTCTGCGCTTCGAAGATCGGCGTCGCGTCTTCAAGGTCCGTGCCGCGCGTCCACAATTTGACGACGCGCGGGTAGCCGGATTCGGTCTTGTCGGCCTCTTCGAAGGCTGCCGAGACGATCACCGTATCCTTGTCGAGCCAGCCGAAACCGGACTTGGAAGCGGGCGCGCGAAAACCGTCCTCGACGAACGATTTGGCGGCGATGTCGAATTCGCGCATCTCGCTGGCGTCACCGCCATCAGGCGACATCGAAACCAGGCAGCGGTTGAAATCGGGGTAGAGCCGGCTGGCGCCGCCGAACACCCACTTCACTCCCTCCTTCGCCGCGAGCTGGTCGAAGTCGATGATGGTTTCCCAGTCCGGTCTGTCGGTCTTGTAGGAAGCCACCGTCGTGCGGCGCCACAGGCCCAACACATTGGTCTTGTCCTGCCAGAAATTATAGACGTAGCCGTTGAGCGCGGAGCCGACGGCTATGTTGTCCTCGGCGGTCATCAGATCGAGCGCGGTTTCGAACGACGCCTGGTAGGACGGATCGCCCTGCAATTGCGCCACCGTGACTTCGTTCTGGCGATGTACCCAGTCGAGCGCCTCCTTGCTCGTCCTTTCCTCCAGCCAAAGAAAGGGATCATCGGTCGCCAAGCCAGGCTTTGTCGTCGAAATGGTCATGGGGGTCTCCGGGAAATCGGGGGGCGGCCCTGCCTACATCGCGTCAAAGGGCGCCGGATTCAAGGTGTTGAAGCCGCGTCATCGCGGCAGATCGCTTCAGGCCGTCACACGATCCGCCGCCGGATGACGGTCGCAGCCGCCAGCGCCAGGCAGATCGCGCCGAGCGTCACCGGCAGGCCGCTCGCGCCGATCCCGTCCATCACGCCGCCCGCAAGCGGCGGAACGAGGATGCCGCCGACGCCCCACATCAGGGAGAAAGCGGCATTGCCGGCAACTAGCGCCGAGCCGCTGAAACGCTCGCCGAGTTCGATGATCGCCATCGTATAAATGCCGTAGGACACCGCGCCCCAGACGAAGATCATCGGCCAGACCAGCGGCGTTTCGATCAATAGCGGCAGCAGCAGACAGCCGAGCAGCGTCAGCACCAGGCAGATGAACCGCACCAAGCGCGCCGTCAGCCGCTCGGCCAGCAGGCCGAGCGGCACCTGCATGGCGATGTTGCCGGCGATCATCGTCGACAACAGCGCCGACATGCGGTTCTCGGCGATGCCATAATGCGTGCCGTAGACGGGCAGCAGCGCCAGCACCGCCTGCTCGAAGCCGGCAGCCACGATTACTGCCGACAAAAGCAGCCAGGCGAGCGGCATGAAGCCCATCACCGAAAGCCGATGCCCGGCTTCGTCGACCTTAGGCAGGCGCCCGACCACCAGGGCGAGGCACCCGCCGCAGAAGATGAAAGCGGAAATGCCGACCAGGAATGGCGGCCAGCCCTCCGTACCGACGGCCAGCAGGCAAAGCGGCCCGGCGGCGAAGCCGGCCGAGATGATCGTGGAATAGACGCCCATGATGCGGCCGCGCCGGGCCGGCGGCGCCAGCGCGATCACCCAGATTTCGCTTAAGACATAGAGCGGATTGGTCACCGCGCCGATCAGGAACCGCAGCGGAAACCAGAGATAGACGTTCTGTGTCCAGCCGATCAGCGCCAGCACGACCGCCGAAAGCGCCGCGCAGGTCAGCGCCGTGCGCCCTGCCCCGAACCGCCGCGCCAGTGACGGGATGAGCGGCGACGAGACGATGAAGCCAATCGGCGTCATCGCCGCCGACAGGCCGATCATGACAGGCGAAACGCCCTGCCGCTGCAGGATGAAGCTCAAGAGCGGATAGGACAGTCCCTGCGCGATGGCGAACACCGACACGGTCGCGATCACACCGGTGATCGCTGCCCACTGCATCGTATCGTCGCGCTTCGGTTCCACCCGGTCCATGATCCACATCGCCTCTCGGCTGCAGGCTTAGCGTTTCGACCCGACAGCCGTAAGCCCCAAAGTCCGAACCCACGCTTGTTCCGGCCAAACCCTGTCAGGAGCCTCTGCGGCTGGCCGATCTGTAGAGCACGAAGGCGACCAGCAGCGCGTCCAGGCCGACGATCACCGCCGGCAATCCCAAAGGCCCGATCGCCTGCATCAGCAGACCGGCGCTGGGCGGACCGACAATGCCGCCAACGCCCCACAACAAGGCGAAAGCGGCGTTGCCGGTGACCAGCAGCGAGCCCTTGAAGCGGCTGCCGAGTTCCACCAACGCCATCGTGTAGACGCCATAGCCGACCGCTCCCATCACCAGCAGCACCGCCCAGATCAGCGGCGTCGTGATCAGCAGCGGCAGCAGAAGCGCGCAAACGGTGGTCGCCACCGCACAGGCCAGGATCATGGGGCGGCCGCCGAAGCGTTCGGCGAGCAGGCCGAGCGGGATCTGCAGCAGGATATTGCCCAAGGATAACGCCATCACCAGAGCGGCGAGCACGGCTTCCGGCAAGCCATAGCCGGCGCCGAAGACCGGAACCAGCGCATAGGTGCTTTGCTGGACCGCTGCCGAGACCAGCACCGCCAGCAGCAGCGCCGGCGCCAGCCGGGCAAAACCGATAAAGCTGCCGGCTGGCTGGCCGTCATCCTCGAAACCGGTGAGCTTTGAGGAGACAAGGCGCAGAATGACGGCGCAGAGCACGAACCCGCCAATGCCGACGCTGAAGGGAGCCCAGCCCGACGTGCCGAGCAGGGTCAGTGTGAAAGGCCCGGCCGCGTAGCCGGCCCCCATCAGCGTGTTGAACACGCCCATCACCCGGCCGCGTCGCGCCGGCGGCGCCAGCGACAGCGCCCACACCTCGCCGAGGATATAAAGCGGGTTGATGACCACGCCGATGATGAAACGGAGGACGAACCACGCCACCCAGTCCTGCAGATAGCCGATGCCCAGGAAGCACAGCGCACCGATCAGCGAGCAGCCGACGGCGAGCGTGCGGGCGCCGACCAGCCGCACGGCGGCGGGCACGAACGAGGCAGACAGGATCAAGCCAACCGGCATCATCGCCGCCGACAGGCCGATCAGGCCCGGCGACATGCCTTGCTTCTGCATCAGCAGCGTGAACAGCGGCGAGCTCAGCCCTTGCGCGGCGCCGAACATCGCCAGCGCTGCGGTGACGCCGGCGAGCGCTGCCCACTGCGTTGCCGCTTCGCCTTGGCTCGAGCCGGTCGCGACCATGCTGCCGTTCCATGAGTGAATCGCCGACCAGCGGATCGGCAAGCCATCAGCTACCGGTTCGATCACCGGAAAGGAAGGGCCGGACAGCGAAATCCGCTTGCGCCAACGGCCGGCGCCGTGCACCGGAAGGCTCGCGTCAAAAGCCGTCAGCACCCGCCGGCAGCGCTATGGAAAATACCGTGCGATCGCGCCTTTCCTGCCTTGCGCGTAAGGCTTCAGCCACTTGTCGTCGATGGACAGCCCATCGTCATCCGAAGGTCCCTTGCCGATGGTCCTGCGCCAGGCGCGGAACTTATAGTGGTCGAACACGTCGAGCATATGCACGGCATAGGCCGCGGCGAAGGTCTTGTCGCCTTCGACGATCACCATGTTCTCGTCATTCTCGTAGGAAGCCTTGTAGCCGAGATTGTGGCTGCCGGTGACGACCGTTGCGTTGTCCTCCATCGGATCGATGATGACGATCTTGTCGTGCACGATGGCATGGCCGACGGTCAGCACCTCCGCCTGGAAATCGCGGGCGATCGTGGCGCCGGTCAGGTTCGCCGCCCGCACGATGGAAACGTTCGGCGCCTCCCAGACCTTCTCCGGATAGACGAAGGGCGACTTGCCGTCCCTGTTTGATTTATGGGTGACCGGATCCTTGGTCGGCGCGACATAATTGGGCATGGCGGTCTCATCGCTGATTGCCCCTTGCACGATCAGCTTCGGATCGGCCCTTGCCGCCGCCACCGCCTGGTCGACGATCGAATTGTCGCCGAGCCGCGAAGGATTGAACACCAGGAACAGCACGGCGCGCTTGGCTGCCTTGATGCGGGCGAAGAGGTCCTCGAGATCGACCGGCCGCACCGAGATGTCCTTCTTGTTGCGCTCGGGATCATTGGGCGAGAACCACACCGTCATGCCGTCCAGCGCCGCCGTGGCGCCGTTGAGCGGGTTTGGCCTGTGGTTTTCCCTGCGAAACGGCACGCCTTGCGTCTGCGCGACATGGCCGGCGGCGCTTTCCGTGGCCGGCGGCGGGAACAGGTCGGCCTTCATGCGCTGCCAGTAGGCGTCGAATATCTCGGCCATCGCCGGCTCGTCGCGGATGAAGGCGTTGTTGGATTGCCCGCAAATGCCCGTCGAGGTCCAGTTGGTGCTGCCCGTCATCACCGATTGCGGCTTGCCCTGGGCATCGCGATAGACGGCGAACTTGTTGTGGCCGATATGGTTGTTGTTGAACAGGCGATCCGTCACCGCGACGCCCGCGTCGTGCAGCCGCTTCCTGTAAGGCGCGTTGCCAGCGTCCCAGGCCTTCGTCTGGTCATCCCTGCCCGAGTTGGAAAGAATGACCTCCACGACATCCTTGGCGGCAATGATTGCGTCGCACAGTTCGTCGTCGCCAAGCTCGTAGAGCGCAAGCCTGACCGTGCCGCCTTCGGCTTTGGCCCGCTTCAGCAGGCTGGTCAGCACATCAGGCACGTCGCCGTGCAGGTAGGCGCGTATCTTGCTGGTCGGGTCCTGCAGCACAGCCCTGATCTTGTCGCGCTGCCCGAGCTTGATGCCGGCCTCGGCCAGCGCGCGCGACATCCATTGCGTCGACAGCACGCCATTCGTGAAGGCGACGCGCGCCTTGCCGAACATCTGGCCGAGGAAGATCGGCGGACTGACCGCGCCCCGGCCGAGATAGCCCAGCGGCCGCGCTGGGCCGGTATAGGTCTTTTCCGGGCGCACCGGCACGGGATCGAGCCCGGCCTTCATATCGCCGACCGGACGCACCCGGTAGGCGATCATTTCGCCGTCTGGCCTGACATCCAGGCTGTCGCGGCGCCGCCGGACAGTGAGATCGCGCCAGAATGTCTTCTGCACCGGCCAGACGCCGGTATCCTGGGGGATCCAGTCCTTGTTGCGCTGTCCCTTGAAGGGCACCCAGGAAGCCAGGCAACGCTCCTCGCCGGTGTCGGGATAGAGGCGAACGATCTCGAAGCCCAGGCAGCCCGGGATCATCCCGTCGAGGTCCCAGGAGAGGAACGCGACTTCGTTGTTGGTGGCGGCACGCACTTTGACGACGTCAGGCATGGCTCTCCCTCCGGAGATATTCGACGCACAAGTTTATCAGAAGCAAAAGACGATACTGCAACGAATGGCGCCCCCTTATCCGCGGGCCCGCCTCGGGACCACGCAGCTGCCGTTCCGGCATGTCGCTTCCCTCGCTCTAGTGGTCGCCGCCTCCGCAATGGCCGGACAGCCGCCGGTCCATTATGCCGCCCACTTTCGCATCGTACGAGGCCCCTCATGACCGCCGCCCTTCAACCCGCCGAACCGGCATTGGCAACCGATCGTGCCCGCCGCGGCGGCCGCGCCGGAAAACGCGCAGGCGGCTCGGCCGCGTTCGAGCAGCCGCCGTTCCGCCAGCTGAAAATCCCGCTCCAGCCGACCAAGCTGGTTTCCGACGACGAGCTGGAATCGATCCACCTGGCCTCGCTGCGGGTGCTGAAGGAGATCGGTGTCGACGTCCTGCATGACGAAGCCCGCCGCATCATGAAGGAACATGGCGCCGACGTGCGCGAAGGCAGCGAGCGCGTGCGCTTCGACAGCGACATGATCCTCGATCTGGTGTCGCACTGCCCACCTGAATTCACCATCCATGCCCGCAACCCCGCGCACAATGTGCGCTTCGGCGGCGACAACCTGATCATCTCGATGATGGCCTCGGCGCCCAATTGCTCGGACATCGATCGTGGCCGCCGGCCCGGCAACCAGCAGGACTATCGCAATTTCCTGCGCCTGGCGCAGATGCACAACATACTGAACTGCACGGGCGGCTATCCGGTCGAGCCGATCGACATCCACCCCTCCGTCCGCCACCTCGAATGCATCCGCGACCTCGCCACGCTGACCGACAAGGTGTTCCACATCTATTCGCTCGGCAAGGAGCGAAATGTCGACGGCATCGAGATCACCCGTATCGCGCGCGGCATCAGCCACGAGCAGCTGCTCGAAGAACCGTCCGTCTTCACCATCATCAACACAAATTCGCCGCTGAAACTCGACGTGCCGATGATGGAAGGCATCATCCAGATGTCTAGCAAGGGCCAGGTCGTCATCGTCACGCCCTTCACCCTGTCGGGCGCCATGGCGCCGGTGACCATTGCCGGCGCGCTGGTGCAGCAGAACGCCGAGGCGTTGTCCGGCATCGCGTTTGCCCAGATGGTCAGAAAGGGCGCGCCGGTCGGTTATGGCGGCTTCACCTCCAATGTCGACATGAAGTCGGGTGCGCCCGCCTTCGGCACGCCCGAATACATGAAGGCGCAGCTCGTCGGCGGCCAGCTCGCCCGCCGCTACAACATCCCCTACCGCACCTCCAACACTTGCGCCGCCAACACGGTCGACGCACAGGCCGCCTATGAAAGCGTGTTCTCGCTGTGGGGCGCCATTCAGGGCGGCGGCAATTTGATGATGCACGCCGCCGGCTGGCTCGAAGGCGGCCTGCGCTGCTCCTACGAGAAGACCATCCTCGACATCGACCTGTTGCAGATGGTGGCGGAATTCTTGACCCCGCTCGACCTGTCCGAACAGGCGCTTGGCTTCGACGCCATCCAGTCGGTCGGCCCCGGCGGCCACTTCTTCGGCACACAGCACACGCAGGACCGCTACAAGACCGCCTTCTACTCGCCGATCCTGTCCGACTGGCGCAATTTCGAGACCTGGGCGGAAGCCGGCTCGCCGACGGCGCTCGAAAAGGCCAACAAGGTGTGGAAGGAGCGGCTGGCCTCCTATGAGGAGCCTTACATGGACCCGGCGATCCGCGAAGAGCTCAACGCCTTCGTCCAGAAACGCCGCGCCGAAGGCGGCGCGCCGACCGATTTTTGATCTGTATTGGCTTCATGAGCAGTCGACCCCCACTCCGTCGAGCTGCGCTCGACACCTCTCCCCCGATCGACGGGGGAGAGGAAGGGCGTGAGCTTGGCCGGGCTGGCTCCCTTCCTCTCCCTCCGGAGGGGGGAGAGGTGGCGCTGCGAAGCAGCGACGGAGTGGGGGAAGCCGCTCGTAAAACCCGCAGTCGCCGAAAGTCAGGCACAACCCAGAGAGCCAGGAAACTCAGGCAAGGCAACAATCAGGCCGAAGCACTGCTTTGGCTCGAACTAAAAGCCCGCAGACTTGGTGGCTACAAGTTCACACGCCAGTTCTCTATCGGACCATACTACGCCGACTTCTGTTGCCGCGAAAAATGGCTGGTCGTCGAGCTCGACGGCTCACAGCACGCCGACAGTTCCTACGACCGCCGCCGCGACGATTTCATGCGCGCCCAAGGCTACTCGATCCTGCGCCTCTCGAAACATCGTACTCCCGTCTGTGAAACCGTCCTTGCCGCGCTCGACGGCAGGCTGACCGAAAACATCGCTGCATCCGACCTCCGCCTTGTTTTCACACCGCACTCACCCGATTCAATCTCTTCAAAAACGGACCTATCTTCATGAAATCCCATGTAAAAGCGGTTGTCATCGGCGGCGGCGTCGTCGGCTGCTCGGTGCTCTATCACCTGGCCAAGGCCGGCTGGACCGACATCATGCTGATCGAGCGTTCGGAGCTCACTTCCGGCTCGTCCTGGCACGCGGCGGGCGGCTTCCATACGCTCAACGGCGACCCCAACGTCGCCAAGCTGCAGGCCTATACCGTGCAGCTCTACAAGGAGATCGAGGAGCTTTCCGGCCAGTCCTGTTCGCTGCACCTGACCGGCGGCGTGATGATGGCCGACTCGCCCGAGCGCATGGACTTCCTGCGGCTTGCCCATGCCAAGGGCCGCTATCTCGGCATGGATACCGAGCTGATCACGCCATCCGAGGCCAAGGCGATGTTCCCGCTGATGGACGAGACGAATTTCGTCGGCGCCATGTGGGATCCGGTCGAAGGCCATCTGGATCCGTCCGGCACGACGATTGCGTACTCGAAAGCGGCGAAGAAACTCGGCGCCGAGATCGTGCTGCGCAACCGCGTCGTCGAACTGACGCAGCAGGTCGACGGCACCTGGAACGTCATCACCGAACAAGGCACGGTTCACGCCGAGCATGTCGTCAACTGCGGCGGTCTGTGGGCGCGCGAGATCGGCCGCATGGTAGGCCTCGAACTGCCGGTGCTCGCCATGGAGCACATGTATCTCTTGACCGAGCCCATGCCGGAGGTCGAGGAATTCAACAAATCGACCGGCCGCGAGATGATCGGCGTCATGGAACTGACGCTT